>CAZHYF010000023.1:0-19118 GCA_964536635.1 uncultured Rhodospirillaceae bacterium
CAAGTTGGCAGCCTGCTGTGCAGGCAGACGTCGCAGCAAAAAACGGCCACAGCGGGGCACCGCCGGGCCGTTTTCCTTGTAGTTTGCGCGCTTCGGGGCCGCGCAGCAGGCCTCAGCCTACCACTGATAGCCCAGTTTGAAGTTGAACAGGGTTGCCGAGCTGTCGGTGAACAGGCCGCCGTTTTCGATGTTCATATCGCCATAGAACCGGCCGGTGTTGGGATCACCGAAGCTGACCCGCCCGCCCAGTTTCAAGGTGCCGCTGACCGCATCTTGCGCGAAGGTGGCACCGTTCGACAAGATGACATCGTTGGCTCCCGACAGGTCGAAGTCCAGGCTCAGGCCGCCGTAGGGCTCGAACACGCCCGCGATGGGCTGGTTGACGCCCAGATCCAGACCGATGCGCCCGTTGGCGGTCTCAACCGAGAAGTCACTGACCACCGAACCGTCAGAAGCTGTGTAGCCGTCGAAGTCCTCGTTGGTGACGAAGATTTGGCCCCAGGGCTCGACGCTGATGTTGCCCGCGTCCAGATCGAAGCCCGACTTGACGCTCAGCTTGAAGGCGCGTGAGTCGGTGGTGCCGCTGACCGAGTTGGCGGTGATGTCGTTGCTGTAGCCGCCGTAGGACAGCATGGACTCGAAGTAAACCAGGTCTTCGAAGTAGAAGGCCGAATAGAGGTCCAGGTGTGAGCCAGACTTCTTCAGGCTGCCGTTCTGAGCGACGCTGAAGTCCAGTGTGTTGCTCTCGAAGCCGAAAGCGGCGCCCAACAGCAGGGTTTCTTCCAACAGGTAGTCTGCGCCCACGGTGACGTAGGCTCCGCTGCCGTCATAGCCCGCCGTTCCATCCTTGTTGTAGAGGCCAAAGCCAAAGGCGGTGTAGGCGTCAAAGCCAGACTTGCGGTCGGCCAGGTAGTCGTCCAGCGGATCGGCGCCGGGGTCGTAATCCACGCCCAAGCCGTCCAAGGCGCTGGCAACCCGCGCTTGGCGCTGGCTCTTGATGCCGGCCAAGATGTCGTCCGAAGTGAAGCTGACCCAGCCATTTTGACCTGCGAAGGTCTCGCGATCCATGAAGTAGTCGTCGATCTGATCCAGGTTGGCGACCGACATGTTCAGGTTCTGCACCGGCGTAAAGCGGCCCGCGCTCAGGCGGCTTGCAGAGCGCTTGCTATAGAGCCCTGACGAGAAGCGCGCCATCTGCTTGTTGATCACGCCGGACAGGCTGCGCGCTGCTGCTGACTGAGACCGCGAGGTCGAGACCGAAATGGTGACGTTGACCGTGTCGGTGCTGGTGGTGATGCCATCGCTGACCGCCACCTGGAAGGTGAGCAGAGTGGTGGTGTAGACCGTCGGCGCCATGAAGCTCATGCTGACGCTGGTGCTGCCGCTCATCACCACGGTGGTGCCCGCCGTCTGGGTCCAGAGGTAGGACAGCGTATCGCCGTCCGGGTCAGTTGAGGCCGCCGCGCTGAGGGTGATGGTCTCGCCTTCGCCCGCAGACTGATCCGCGCCAGCATTGGCAACCGGGCTGCCGTTGATTGTGCCGCTGACGGTGATGACGTAGTTGGCTTCGTCGGTATCGTCGGACACCACGGTCAGATCAAAGCTGAAGGTGCCCGAAGAGGTCGGCGTATAGGTCACGGTCAGGGCGGTTGAGCTCAGTGCGCCCACTGTCAATGATCCAAAGGTGGCGCTGGCGACAGCAACATTGACCTGGTTGGTTGGCGTTGCCGAGGTCAGGTCCAAGGCGGCCGTGCCCAAGTTTTCGATCGTGATGACCTCGGTCGTTGCCACACCGCCAGTCGGGCGCGGGCTGACGGTCAGAGTGCCGCCGGTCAGGACCGTGACGCCCGCATCGTCTTTCAAGTTGATCTCCGGCGCGGTGCCTGCATTGCCGCTGACGGCAATATTGTAGGCCGCCTCGTCAGCGTCGTCTGAGTTGATGACCAAGTTGAAGCTGAAAGCACCCGCAGCGGTCGGCGTATAGGTGATGGTCACAGCGATGCTGCCACCGGCCACGATAGAGGCCGCCGTGGGGCTGATGGAGTTGATGGTGACGTTGGTCTCGGTATTGGTGGTGATCGAGGCCATGTTCAGGGTCAAAGCGCCCAGGTTCTCGACGGTCAGGACCTCGGTGTGCGCCGCGCCGTTGATCTTATTGCCCACGATAGCATGTGCGCCGCCGTCAAGGATGGTGGCACCCAGGTTGTTCTTGACGTTGATCTCGGCCAGCAGGATAGCGCCGCCGGTGATCAGCACGTCATAATTGGCCTCGTCAGCGTCGTCCGAGACGATATCCAGCGCGATGCTGAAGGCGCCGGCCGCGGTCGGCGTGTAGTTGACGGTCACGGTGGTGGTGGCACCGGGCGCAAGGGCACCGGTGGTGGCCGTGACGCTCACGCCAGTCACATTCGACAGCGCCGTTGCGGTAAAGGCCGACAGGTTCAGCGGCGTGGTGCCCAGGTTTTCCACGGTCAAGACCTCGGTGGTTGCGACGCCCGTGCTGGGGTTGCCGGGTGAAACGATCAGCGTGCCGTTGTCCGCAATGCTGGCGCCGCCATCGTCCTTGACGTTGATTTCGGGGTTATAGTTGGCCGTGCCCGAGACCGCGATGTCGTAGTTGGGAATGCCAACCGAGCTGGAGACGATGTCCAGATCGAAGCTGAAGGCGCCGCCTGTCGTGGGGGTATAGGTGATGGTCAGCGTGGTCGAGCCGCCTGGTGCGATCGTGGCCGAGCCAAAGGCGGTGGTGGCCCCGGTGATGTTGACCGTATTGACCACGGTTGCCGAAGTCAGGGTCAGCGTGGTGGCGCCGTTATTCTCGATGGTGAAGACCTCGGTGGTCTGCACCCCGCCAGTGGGGTTGGGGGCGACAACGTGTGCGCCTGCGTCCGGGATGCTGGCACCGATGTCGCTCTTGACGTTGACCACAGTGGCTTCGTCAGCGGTGCCCTGGACCTTGACGTCATAGACGGACTCGTCCGGATCGTCGGACACGATGTCCAGGTCAAAGCTGAACGTGCCGCTGTCGATGGGCAGGTAATTGACCGTCAAGGTGGTCCAGCCGCCCGCCGGGACGCTGTTGGCGGCGAAGACCAAGCTGGTCACCGTGGCGTTGAGCGAGTTGGTCGAGGTGGCCGAGATCAAGGTGAGCGTTGTGGTGCCCAGGTTTTGGATGGTCAAGACCTCAACCGTGGTGCTGCCGCCGGTGGGGTTGGGGGCAACGGTCAGAGTGCCGCCGTCGATGACATTGGCTACTAGATCGTCCTGGACGTTGATGTCGACCGCAGCCGCGCCGGTGCCGGCGACCGAGATGTCATAGATCGCCTCGTCGGCATCGTTCGACGGGATGTCCAGGTTGAAGGTGAAGACGCCGGAATCGGTCGGGGTATAGGTGATGGTCAGCGTGGTCGAAGCACCCGCCGCAACGGTGTTCGAGGCCAGCGCCAAGCTGGTGATGGTAATGTTGGTCGCCGCCGAAGTGGTGGGCACGCCCAGGTTCAAGGTCGTGGTACCCAGGTTTTCGATGGTCAGCACCTCCATGGCGCCCGCAACGCCGCCCGTGGGGTTGGGCGCGATGACCAGCGCACCGCCGTCAGAAATGCCGCCGCCCAGATCGTTCTTGGCGTTGATCTCTGGCGCTTCGAGCGCGGTGGCTTGCAAGGTCACGGTGTAGTTTGGCTCGTCGGCATCGTCGGAAGCAAGCGTCACGTCAAAGCTGAAGGCGCCGGAATCGGTCGGGGTGTAGGTCACGGTCAGGGTGGTCGAAGCGCCTGGAGCCACAATGGTCGAGCCCAAAGCCGTGCTTGAGACCGTCACATTGATCAGGTTGGTCGTGGAGACCGCGCCCAGGTTCAAAGGCGTGGTGCCCAGGTTCTGGACGGTGATAATCTCGGTGGTTGAAACGCCGCCAACAGGGTTGGGGTTGATGGTCAGATTGGCCCCGGTCAGCACGGTGCTGCCTGCATCGTCCTTCAAGTTGATCTCGGGCGCAGCGACGGCGGTGCCGCTGACCGCGATGTCATAGGGGTTCTCGTTGGTGTCGTCCGAACCGATATCCAGATCAAAGCCGAAGGTGCCGTTGGTGGTGGGCGTATAGGTGATGGTCAGCGTGGTCGAGCCGCCCGCTGCAACCGTGGTGCTGGCAAAGCTTGTAGTGGCCACGGTGACGTTTGTGGTGTTGGTGACGGTGACCGAGGTCAGATGCAAGCTGGTGGTGCCGGTGTTTTGGATGGTCAGCACCTCGGTGGTCTGAACGCCGCCGACCGGGGCGGGCGAGATGGCCAAAGCTCCGCCGTCAGGAATGTTGGCTGCGGTGTCATCCTGCACGTTGATCTCGACCGCTGCGCTGGCGGTGCCAGAGACCGCGATATCAAAATTGGCAGCGTTGGTGGCATCGCTCACGATGTCGAGCGCAAAGCTGAAGGCGCCGCTGTCGTTGGGCGTGTAGGAGATGGTCAGCGTGGTGCTGGCTCCAGCCGCAAGGGTCGGGAGGCCAAAGACTGCTGAGGCAATGGTGACATTGTTGGCCGCGCTGGTGGTGGCCGAGGTCAGCGCCATGGTGGTGGTGCCGGTGTTGGTGATGGTCAGCACCTCGGTGGTGGCGACGCCGCCAACAGGGTTGGGTGCGATCAACAAAGCGCCGCCGTCAGCGATCGGAATGTTCTGATCGTCTTTGACGCCGATCCGTGGGTCAGGATTGGCTGTACCGCGCACGGTGATGTCATAGTTGGCCTCGTCGGCATCGTCAGAGGTGATATCCAGCTCGAATTGGAAAACACCGCTGTCGCTGGGCGTATAGGTGACGGTCAGCGTGGTGCTGGCGCCCGCCGCAACCGAGCTGGAGGCCAGGGTCGCCGTACCCACAGCGACGTTGACGGTGGGGGTCAAGCTGGCGCCGGTCAGGCTGAGCGTGGTTGAGCCCGTGTTGGTGATGGTGAAGATTTCGGTCGCGAGGACTCCGCCAACAGGATTGGGGGCCACATCTTGCGTTCCCGCATCAGCGATAGCCGCGCCCAGATCGTTCTTAACGCCGATCTCGGGCTGGATGGCCGCCGTGCCCTGAATGGTGATGGTATAGGAGCTTTCGTCCGGGTCGTCCGACACCACGGTCAAATCAAAGCTGAAGGGCCCGGCGTCGGTCGGGGTATAGGAGACCGTCAAGGTGGTCGAACCCGCTGCGGCAACGCTGGTGGAGGCGAAGAGCCCGCTGGAAACGGTCACGTTGCTGGTGTTGGTGATGGCGGTTGAGAACAGATGCAGGCTGGTGGTGCCCAGGTTCTCGACCGTGATGACCTCGCTGGTGGCGACGCCGCCGATGGGGTTGGGGGACACGGTCAGGCTGCTGCCGGTCAGGACGGTGGCGGTGGTGTCATCTTTCAGGTTGATGTCAACCGCTGCATTGGCGCTGCCGGTCACCAGCACGTCGAACACGGCCGTGCCAGGATCGTCAGACGGGATCTGCACCGCAAAGCTGAAGGCGCCGCTGTCGTTGGCGGTATAGGGCAGGGTCAAGGTCGTGGTGCCGCCCGCCGCCACAGTCGCCAAGCCCAGGACGGGCACGCCAGGCGTGACATTGCTGGTTGACGCGATGCTGGGTGTGCCCAGGTGTAGGGTGGTGGTGCCA
Organism: uncultured Rhodospirillaceae bacterium; assembly: GCA_964536635.1. Lineage (GTDB taxonomy): Bacteria > Pseudomonadota > Alphaproteobacteria > UBA7985 > JAUIBT01 > JAUIBT01. Next base: position 5,624 of record CAZHYF010000023.1, read on the forward strand.
TTGTTGCGGATGGTCAGCACCTCGTTGCCCGCAACGCCGCCAGTGGGGTTGGGGCTGATCACCAGAGTGCCGCCGTCGGCGATGGGCGACAGGCTGTCGTCTTGCACCACGATGTTCGGCGCAGCGCTGGCGGTGCCAGAGATAGTCACGACATAGGGGTTCTCGTCCGTATCATCCGAGGGGATCGAGACATCAAAGCTGAAGGCGCCAGAATCGCTGGGCGTATAGTTGATGGTCAGCGTCGTTGATCCCGCCGCTGCAACGGTGGCCGAGGCCAAGCTGCCTGTGGGTGTGGCATTGACGTTGGATAGGTTGGCAAAGGTTGCGCCACCCAGGTTCAAGGTGGTGGTGCCCTGGTTCTCGATGGTGAGCACCTCTGAGGCGCCAATGCCGCCGACGGGATTGGGCGATACCGCAACCGTGCCCGCGTTGGCGACCGATCCACCGGTGTCGTTCTTGACATTGATCTCAACGGCTGCTGTCGCCGTGCCGGTCATGGTAACGGCGTAGGAGGACTCGTTGGCATCGTCCGAGGGAATGGTAACGGTGAAGCTGAAGTTGCCGGTATCATTGGCGCGATAGCTGATGGATACGGTGGTGCTGCCCATGGGAGCGACCGTTGTCGCCGCCGGGGTCACGCTGTTGATGGTGGCATTGGTGGCACCTGCAAAGGTCGGGGTGCCCAGGGTCAAGGTGGTGGTGCCGTTGTTCTGGATTGTCAGAACTTCGGTGTTGTTGACGCCGCCGACGGGGGCAGGGGCAATGGCAAAGCTGCCGCCGTTGGCAACCGCTGCAGGCGTGTCGTTGAAAACGTCAATTTCCGGGTTGGCGGTCGCGGTCCCGGCGATGGTGATGTTGTAAGGGTTTTCGTCCGCATCATTGCTGGCAATCTCGATACTGAAAGCAAAGGAGCCCGCTTCAGTCGGCGTAAAGGGGATGGTCAAGGTGATGCTGCCACTGGCAGGCACAGTGGTGACGCCGAAGGCATGCGCGCCGACGGTCACATTGGACTGGCTCAAGGTCGACAGGGCGAGCGACGTCAAAGACGCGGCGCCATCAAGATTCTCAATCGTGAGCACGATGTTCGTGGCGACACCCCCCTGAGGGTTCGGGGTCACCAAAATATTGCCGCCGTCCACAATTGACGTGCCGCCGCTGGTCTTGACGTTAATTTCCTGCGCCCAGCCAAAACTGGCCGAGACAATAAAAATAAATGCCGCGAGAATTACGTTGCGCATAGTCGCTCCTCTTTCAACCCCAGATTGCATGAGCGATGGCGCGGAGTCTACGCTAGACTGTGGCGGCTTGCAATTTGCTAGCGCGGTTTTGAGCTGCGATGCAAAACACGAGCTGAATTGATGAGCGGTCTTGTTGCCTTGGTCAGGAAAAAATGCAAAATCAATGAGTTATCAGCAAATAGGCACGCGCCTGCTGCTGAAGGGCTGAGGCGGTGACACTTCGGTTTCGCTGGCTCACTCGTGCGCTTTGAATGCGCTCAGCCCCAGAGTCGCCCAAATTTGACCACCAAGGTTGCCGCAATGGGGCGTCGGTTCCCGGCTGCCAGTCCTGAAATTCGCCGCCGCAGCGCGGCCAAACAAAACCCCGGCCTGGCGTCTGCCAAACCGGGGTCTTTGTCTGCGGCAAAGCCTTGGCCTTGCTGTTGAATCTGCCGCTTTGCGGCCCTGGGCTTAGGCCAGGTCGAAGCGGTCGGCGTTCATGACTTTGGCCCAAGCGGCGACAAAATCATTGACGAAGCGCGCGCCAGCGTCCGACTGCGCATAGACCTCTGAAATCGCGCGCAATTGCGAGTTCGAGCCGAACACCAGATCGACGCGGGTAGCCTGACCCTTGCTGGCGCCGGTGGCGCGGTCTGTGCCCACGAAGCGGTTGGCATTGCCGCCGACCGGCTTCCAAGCCGTTCCCATATCGAGCAGGTTGACGAAGAAGTCGTTGCTCAAGGTACCGGGGCGGTCGGTCAGAACCCCGGTGCTGCCGCCGTCCCAGTTGGCGCCCAGAGCGCGCATGCCGCCGACCAAGGCGGTCATTTCGGGCGCGCTCAGGGTCAAAAGCTGGGCCTTGTCGAGCAAGAGGTTCTCAGCAGACACCGCGCTCTCAGCCTTCTGATAGTTGCGGAAACCATCGGCGAAGGGCTCCAGAACAGCGAAGCTGTCAACGTCGGTCTGCTCTTGGCTGGAATCGCTGCGGCCCGGCGTAAAGGGAACGGTCACGTCGTGGCCTCCTGCCTGAGCGGCCTGCTCGATGGCAGCGCCACCGGCCAGCACGATCAGATCGGCCATGGAGACCTTCTTACCACCAGCAGCAGAAGCGTTGAAGTCAGCCTGCACGGCCTCCAGCGCCGCCAAAACCTTGGCGAGCTGAGCGGGCTGGTTGGCCTCCCAGTCCTTCTGCGGTGCCAAGCGGATGCGCGCACCATTGGCACCGCCGCGCTTGTCCGAACCGCGGAAGGTCGAAGCAGAAGCCCAAGCGGTTGACACCAGCTCTGCGACCGACAGGCCGGTGGCCAGGATCTTGGCTTTCAAGTTGGCCACGTCTGCGGCCTCTACCAGAGCGTGGTCAACGGCGGGCAGGGGGTCTTGCCAGATCAGCTCCTCGGAGGGGACTTCCTTGCCCAGGTAGCGCGGCTTGGGGCCCAAGTCGCGGTGGGTCAGCTTGAACCAAGCGCGGGCGAAGGCGTCTGCAAACTGGTCCGGGTTTTCATGGAAGCGACGCGCGATGGGCTCGTAGATGGGATCAAAGCGCAGCGACAGGTCGGCGGTGGTCATGATGGGCGCATGGCGACGGTTGGCGTCGTGAGCGTCTGGCACCAGGTCTGCCGCGGCCGCGTCCTCGGGGATCCACTGCCAAGCGCCTGCCGGGCTCTTGACCAGCTTCCACTCGTAGCCGAACAGGATGTCGAAATAAGAATTGTCCCACTGGACCGGCGTGTTGGTCCAAGCGCCCTCGATGCCGCTTGAGATGGTGTCCACGCCCTTGCCAATGCCGTGCGCGCTGTCCCAGCCGAAGCCTTGCGCCTCGATGGGGGCACCTTCGGGCTCGGGGCCAACCAGGCCCGCATCACCGGCACCGTGGCACTTGCCGAAGGTGTGGCCGCCAGCCACGAGGGCGACGGTCTCTTCATCGTTCATCGACATGCGGCCAAAGGTGTCGCGCACATCGCGGCCCGAGGCGACCGGATCGGGGTTGCCGTTGGGGCCCTCGGGGTTGACGTAGATCAGACCCATCTGCACGGCGGCCAAGGGGTTCTCAAGGTCGCGTTCGCCGCTGTAGCGGTTGTCGCCTAGCCAGGTGGCTTCGGTGCCCCAATAGATGTCCTCTTCAGGCGCATAGATGTCCTCGCGGCCACCGGCAAAGCCAAAGGTCTTGAAGCCCATGGACTCCAGCGCGACGTTGCCCGCCAGGATCATCAGGTCGGCCCAAGAGATCTTGTTGCCGTACTTCTGCTTGACCGGCCACAGCAGGCGGCGGGCCTTGTCCAGGTTGACGTTATCGGGCCAGCTATTCAGCGGTGCAAAGCGTTGGTTGCCAGTTGAAGCGCCGCCGCGACCGTCGCCCGAGCGGTAGGTGCCCGCCGAGTGCCAGGCCATGCGGATCATCAGGGGGCCGTAGTGGCCGTAGTCCGCAGGCCACCAATCCTTGGAATCGGTCATAACGGCGGTCAAATCGGCCTTAACGGCGTCCAGGTCCAGCGACTTGAAGGCCTCAGCATAATTGAAGTCAGCGCCCAGCGGGTTCGACTTGGCGCTGTGCTGGTGCAAGATGTTCAGGTTGAGCTGGTTGGGCCACCAGTCTGCGTTCGAGCGGCTGCCCAGGTTGGTGCTGGCCGCAGAATGCATGACCGGGCATCCGCCTGTTTTTGAAACGTCACTGCCGTCCATAGGTCTCTCCGTTAGTTGGGATCTTGTGAGGTGAGCGCTTGCGACCTTGACAGAAGCCGCACCGCGCTTTGATTGGCAGAGCTAACACAAAGTCAGCATTAGTCTAAATTGTCTTTTCTGATTGTTGTGATAAGTTTTGCTTATGATGAATATCACACTCAAGCAGCTTCGCTACGTCGAGGCTTTGGCGCAGCATCAACACTTTGGGCGGGCGGCGGCGGCATGCTCGGTCACGCAGCCTGCCTTATCGGCGCAAATCAAAGACTTAGAGTTGCTGCTTGGGGCGGCCCTGTTCGAGCGTGGGGCGCGAACCCTGCGCATGACCAGCTTTGGCGAGACCTTTGTTGCTCGCGTCGGGCCCATATTGCGCTCTGTCGATGAGCTGGAAGACCTGGCGCGGGCGGCGCAAGACCGGCTCATGGGGCGACTACGGATCGGGATTATACCCACCATCGCGCCCTATTTGTTGCCTGCCGTGGCGCGCAGATTGGGTGCTGAGTTTGCGGGACTCGAACTGCAAGTACGCGAGAGCCTGACCAGCAAGCTGTTGGAAGAGCTGGCGCAGGGCCGACTGGATACGGCCATTTTGGCGCTGCCGATCGGCGAGCCCGGCTTGCAGGAGATGCCCTTGTTCGACGAGGAATTCTTGTTGGTGCGGCCCTTGGCCGACGCCGCCAAGCCGGTGCCCCCGCAAGAGGTGTTGAAACACATGAAGCTCTTGCTGCTCGAAGAGGGGCACTGCTTTCGCGATCAGGCGCTGTCGTTCTGCGAGACCCAGGCGCTGCGCCCGCGTGAGATGCTGGACGGCTCGTCTTTGTCCACCTTGGTGCAAATGGTGGGCGCAGGCATGGGCGTTACCCTGATCCCGCAGATGGCGGCGCCGGTCGAGACCCGCTCGGCGGCTGTCGCTTTGGCGCGCTTTGAGACCCCCAGGCCCCAGCGGCGGGTGGGCATGGTTTGGCGACGCTCGAACCCTTTGGCGGGTCAGCTACAGCAGGTGGCCGAGCTGGTGCGTCGAACCGCTGAGGACTGGTTCGCGGAGCACATTGATGGCGCAAGCCAAAGCAAATCCCATGGAATTGAAGCTGCGTTAGCTGAGAATTAATTATTCAATAACAAATCCCTAGTGGTGCGCAATCCCGAGGGAAGCAGAAATAATCACCGAAAGACCTTGAGACCTGCCCTGGCCGCGCAACCTGATTGCAGGCTCCAGCGACGCGCCGAGCGTCGCAAAGGGCCAAGTTTCACCACCAAGGTCTCAACGTCATGAAAATCGCCATCGTCGGCAGCGGCATATCGGGCATGGCTGCCGCACACTTCTTGAACCCGCATCACGATGTTTGGCTGTTCGAGAAAGAAGCGCGTTTGGGTGGCCACAGCCGCAGCGTGACGGTCCATGACGGCAGCAAGGACGTTGCCATCGACACCGGCTTCATCGTCTTCAACCAGCGCAACTACCCCAACCTGACGCGCTTGTTTGAGCGCCTGGACGTTCCGGTCGCCAAGAGCGATATGTCCTTTGGTGTCAGCATCAACGACGGTTGGCTGGAATACGGCACCTTACGGCTCTCGGACATGCTGGCGCAAAAGCGCAATCTGTTCCGCATGGAATTCTTGCGCATGGTCTATGATATTCTGCGCTTTAATCGCCAGGCCCGGGCCTATGTGGGCGCCAATCCCAACGCCAGCCTGGAAGAATGCCTGGAGCAGCTCCAACTCAGCGCTTGGTTTCGGCACTACTATTTGCTGGCGATGGCGGGGGCGATCTGGAGTTCGCCTGCTGGCCAGATGGCGCAGTTTCCAGCCCAAACCCTGATCCGCTTTTTCGACAATCACGGCCTGTTGTCGCTGGCGGACCCGATTCAGTGGTACACGGTGCGCGGTGGTTCGCAGGTCTACGTCGAGCGGCTGACGCGCTCCTTTGCCGATAAGATCCAGAGCGGGCTGGGCGTATCGCGCATTCGCCGCACTGCCCAGGGCGTTGAGCTGCGCGATACCCAGGGCCATTGGCATCACTTCGAACAGGTGGTGCTGGCCTGCCACAGCGATCAGGCGCTCGCACTGCTGGAAGCGCCTGAGCCAGAAGAACGCGCTCTGCTGTCGGCCATTGCCTACCAACCCAACCGGGTCGTGCTGCACAGCGATGCCAGCTTTATGCCCAAGCGCCGCTCGGCCTGGTCGAGCTGGATTTATCTGAGCCAGACCGGCCAGGACGGAGAGCCGCAAGAGGCGCTGACCTACTGGATGAACAACTTGCAGCCGCTGAACAGCGACAAGAACTTCTTCGTCACCCTGAACCCAACGCGGGAACCGCAGCAGGTCTACAGCGATCGCGTCTTCCACCACCCCGTGTTCGACAAGGCGGCGATCGCGGCACAGGGCGATCTGCGCAATATCCAGGGGCGCGGCGGCCTTTGGTACGCGGGCGCCTGGCAGGGGCACGGCTTCCACGAAGATGGACTGGTCAGCGGCATGGCGGTCGCCCGCAGCCTGGGCGCTGAGTTGCCTTGGACATGCTAGACCAGCCTCAGGTGCTCAGGGCCAAGGTGTACCACGCCCGTCTTTGTCCCCGGCGCAACGCCTTTGCCTACCGGCTCTACTACCTTGCACTTGACGTGGACCAGCTCGATCAGGCGGACGCCGCGCTGGCGGGCAGGGGGCTGGCTGTGGAACGCTGGGGGCTGCACAGCATCCGGCGCCGCGACCATGGCGCGCGCGACGGCAGCAGTTTGCGCGCTTGGGCCGAGGCGGCTTTGACGCGGGCCGGCCTGGATCAACGGCCCGAGCGGCTGATACTGGTCACCCTGCCGCGGGTCTTGGGCTTCGTCTTCAACCCCGTCAGCTTTTGGTACTGTTTCGATGATACGGGCCAGGTCTTTGCGGTCATTTCCGAGGTCAACAATACCTTTGGCCAGACCCACGCCTATGTCTGCCCCACCCCAAACGGGCTTGACGGTGGGGCGCGCTCGGGCGCTCGGGCGAGCCAGGACAAGGACTTCCTGGTCTCGCCCTTCTTCCGGCCCAAGGGGCGCTATGGCTTTGGCTTTGCTTTGAGCCCGGCAAGGCTGACCGTCACCATCGACTTGTTCGATGAGCGGGGACAGCACGCTTTGACCACAGGGCTGGCTGGCCGATTTGAACCCATGAGCCGCCGCGCGCTGACAGCCGCCTTCTTGAGCCACCCCTTGGTGACGCTGAAGGTGGTGACACTCATCCACTGGCAGGCGGTCAAGCTGCTGGCCATGGGCCTGCGCTTCTTGGGCGGCCCCAGCGCCTATGCGGCCCGCTCAACGCCCAAACAGACAGAAAGGATGTCCGCCCATGACGCACAAACCTGAGCTCGACATGCAGCGCTACTTCAACGGTCGGATCGAGGGCTCTGGGGTCATTCAAGACCGCAGCGGGCGCATCAAGGCGCGCTTTCTAGCGACCATGGACTGCCACTGGCAGGGCGATGAGGGCCGCTTCGATGAGGTCTTTACCTACCTGGACGACGGCGCCGAGCAGCGCCGCACTTGGCGGGTGCGTATGCTGGGGGACGGCCGCTTTACCGCAACCGCGAGCGATATCCTGGGCAGGGCGCAGGGGCGCGCGCTGGGCAACGCCTTGCAGTGGCGCTATCGCATGGACGTGCCTTTGGGCAAAGACAGCCCGATGCCCAACCTTGTGCCCAGCATCCGCTTGAGCTTCGATGATTGGATGTGGGCCCTGGATGAGACCCAGGTCTTCAACCGCTCGACCATGACCAAATTCGGGTTCAAAGTCGCCGAGCTGACCTGCCTGATGCGCAAAATCCATGACTGAGGCGGCCAAGCGAAGCTGGATTCTGGGAGCCTCCAGCGGCATCGGCGCCGCCTTGGCCGAGGCGCTGGCCCAGCGCGGGGAGCGGTTGATCCTGTCCGGGCGCAATGCTGAGGCCTTGGCCGAGCTGGCCAGCAGCCTGCCGGGTCAGGGCCATAGCGTCCTGCCGCTGGATGTGCGCGACGCACCCGCCTTGGTGGCGGCCTTCCAGCAGATCTGGAGCCATGAGCCGCGCTTGGAGCGCGTGGTTTTCATGGCTGGAATTTATGAGCCCATGCCGCTCGACGGCTTGGACCTGGTGGCAGTGCGCGCCATCTTGGAGGTCAACCTTTTGGGGGCCTTTAACCTGATCGCTGCGCTGGAGCCCATGTTGAAGGGGGGTTCGGCCTGCCAGCTCGCCTTTTGCGCCAGCGTGGCAGGCTATCGCGGTCTGCCCAACGCGCAGCCCTATGGCGCGAGCAAGGCGGGCTTGATCAATTTGGTCGAAAGCCTGCGGGTGGAGCAGGGCCATCGTCACGATATCCGGCTCATTAGTCCGGGCTTTGTCGCAACGCGCCTGACCGACAAGAACCGCTTTGCCATGCCCTTTGTTCTGACACCAGAGCAGGCGGGGGCGCGCATCGCGGAGGGGCTGGCGCGCCGTCGCGGCTTTGAACACCACTTCCCGCGCCGCTTCACCTTGGCCCTAAAAGCGCTGGCCGCTTTGCCCTATGGGCTGTATTGGCCCTTGGCGCGCCGGGCGCGCTAGAGCAAGCCGCGAATGAGTGGCAACACGAGAGAGCATGGACTTGCGTTAGAAATCAGTCAAATAGAGCGGAAGGGCTGTTGCAAGGCCAGCGCCCGACGCTCTAGACCATGTTTCAACGCATTGCATTCATGACACATGCTCTAACTCTCTGATTTGTCCGCAAAGTCGTCTGCGCTCTTGAAGTCCATGCGCTTGGGCTTTGTTCTAGGTCGCGGTAGCGCTCAAGGATGCAGGCGGCTGGATCACTCCTTAGGCACCACCAAGTGCGCCCCAAAGCGCGACCGAATGGCGGCGTCTTGCTCGGGCGCAAGGTAGCAGGTGCGGTGGGTCTCCAGGATATGGCGCGCCTTGGCCCTGGCGCGCTGCCAGGCGTCCAAGCCGCCCTGCTGGGCCCAAGTGCGCGGCTCCTCGCGGTCGGCAAGCGCGGGATAGAAATAGTCGCGCTCCATGGCCGCGTAGGTCTGCGCGCCGCCCAAAAAGTGCCCTTCGCCCAGCACCGCTTCACAGATGGCCTCAAAGCCCAGCGTGTCTGGCTGCACCTCGATGCCGCGCAGCATGCGATAGCTATGAGCGTGCATTTCATCGTCCAGCACGAAGGCCTCAAAGCTAGCGCCCAGCAGGGCCGCGGTCATGCCGGAGGACTCATAGATCAGGTTGCCGCCTGCCAGCGCGGCCGCCAGCGAGGTCATGCCCTTTTCCACCCCATACTGTGCATCCAAAGCCTTGGCGTCGGTCATGGAGCAAGCCACGCCCGAGGGCAGCCCCAGCCAGTTGGACAGTTGCGCCGAAGCTGCATTGAGCAGCGCCGTCTCACCGCCGCCGCCCGCAAAGGCACCGCTGCGCAGGTCAATCACCAGCGGCCAGTTGGAAAAGACCATGGGGTGGCCGGGCTTGATGGCCTGGACCATCACCAGGCTGGCCAGGGTCTCGGCCAGCGATTGGGCAAGGAAGCCTGCCAAGGTCGCGGGTGCGGTGGCGCCTGCCTGGGCTGCGGTAATGCAAGAGACCGGGATATTGTGTGCAATGCAGGCATAGGTCACGTCAACCGCGTCCTCGCCAAAGCGCAGGGGCGAGATGACCGGGCTGATGTGGGCCTTCATGAAGGGCCGCTCGGCAAATGCGCCGGGGCCGCCTGCGGCCAGATCGAACATCTCAACGATGGGGGCGACGTGCTCGGCCAGGGTGAAGGCGGTGGCGCTGGGCTTGCTGGTGTTGCGGATCAGGGCATAGGCCGTGTTGAGGTCCAGCGCGAAGGGATCGTCAAGATCGGTGGCGATACAGCAGCGGGTAAACCAGGCCACGTTGGTCAAGGCATCTTGCAGGCGGGTAAAGTCGTGCAGATCTTGCAGCGTGGAGGCTCGATAAGCGCCGCTATCGAGGTCCAGGGTCTGCACCGCAGCGCCGCCGGTACCAAAATAGACCCGCTCGCCGCCTACCTCGATCGAGCGGGCCGGATCGCGCCCATGCAGCACAAAGCGCTTGGCGGCTTGCTCGATCGCACGCTTGACGCAGGCCTGGGGCAGCAAGACGCGCGGCTGGCCGTCAGCGTCGCGGGCCGATGCGTGCTCGCTCGCACCGTAGGCCAAAAGGTCGGCGCGCAGGCGCTGCGGCACCGCGCCCATGCCGAGTTGGGCCAACAGCTTGAGCGCAGTGTCGAAGATGGCATGCAAATCGGCGTCGCTCAGCGGGCGGTACTGGCCGCCGAACTGACCAGGCTGGCAGGGGCTGTGCGCATCCTTGGTTGCGCGCTGCTGCAGGCGGCCACCCCGTCCGCGGCGTTTGCCTGCCGATGGGGCCTTTGGGGTGCTGGGGGTCGGCGGCATGGGGGCTCCGGACGGTTGCGGGGGTAAGAAGAAGCGACTGCGGTCTGCCTTTGGCCTAGCCAGGGGTGCTGGCACTGCGGTATAGCAAGCGCTCAATTTCGCCAAAGGGGGGAAACAACGCTTTGCTTCAACCCAGTCAAGCCGCAGAACCGACAGGCCCGGCTGCGGCGTACGCGGCCTCGCTTCCCAAATATCGAGCCGATATCGACGGCTTGCGGGCGATAGCAGTCTTGTCGGTGGTGCTGTATCATGCGTTCCCCGCTGGCTTGAAGGGCGGTTTCACCGGTGTTGATGTCTTCTTTGTCATCTCCGGCTATTTGATCACAAGCATCATCTTTGGCAGCCTTGAAAGCGGCAAATTTCGTCTCAGTCAGTTCTATGGCAGGCGTATTCGGCGCATTTTCCCAGCCCTTATCTTGGTCTTTTCGGCGAGCTTGCTCTTGGGCGCGCTGCTGCTTTGGCCCCATGAGCTCGAACGCTTGGCCTGGCATGTCCTGGCTGGCGCAGGCTTCCTTGCGAACTTAGCCTATTGGTCCGAAAGCGGCTATTTCGACATAGCAGCGGAGCTCAAGCCTCTGCTGCATCTTTGGAGCCTGGGGGTCGAAGAGCAGTTCTATATGGTCTGGCCTCTGCTGGTGTGGGCGGCTTGGTGGTTGCGTTTGCGCCCTCTGGTTCTGATCGCGGGCTTGGCGCTGCTGTCCTTTGGCCTGAGCCTTTGGGCCCTAGGGACAGCGCCCGTCGCGGCCTTCTTTGCGCCCCACCTGCGGTTTTGGGAGTTGCTGGTTGGTGCCAGTCTGGCTGCCTGGGCTGGGCAGGCGTCGCAGGCTCGGCTTGGTCTGCGGGGGCGGGTATTGGCGGCTCCTTTGCAAGCCATGATCGACAAATGGCCTGTTGCAGTGAAGCGGCCCGCTGCCTGGTGGCGAAACCTCGCCTCGTGTGTTGGTGCGGGCCTGTTGGTCATCGGAATGGTGGCGATCAACAAAAAAGTAGCCTTTCCGGGCGTTGCGGCGCTGCTGCCTGTTGTGGGATCAGCCCTATTGATCGCCGCCGGTCCCGCCGCCTGGGTCAACCGCCAGCTCTTGTCGCGGCGGCCATTGGTGTGGGTCGGGCTGATTTCCTACCCGCTCTATCTTTGGCACTGGCCCTTGCTGACCTTTGCACGCATCGTTGAGGATGGCGCTCCGTCGCGCTTGGTCCGCTTGGCTCTGGTGGCGCTGGCCGTGCTGCTGGCCTGGCTGACCCTGCTGTTGATCGAGCGGCCGCTAAGACTGGGCGGCCATGGGCGCATCAAGGTGGGCCTGCTGATTGGCCTGATGCTGGCCGTGTGTGCGACGGCGGGGTGGATTTATCGCTCCGACGGTCTGCCGAGCCGTTTGCAGGGCCAGAATGTGCGCAAGGTCTACGACCTGCCAAACAGTCTACAAGACCCAGGTTATACGACGAGCCCCTTGTTTCGTCAGGTCTTTGGCGATGTCGCACCCATCAAGATGCGCGACTTTCTGTTGACCTCTGGACCCAGCGATCAACCCCGCTGGGCGATTATGGGGGATTCGCACGCCAATCGGCTCTATTTAGGGCTGGCCGAGCATGAGGACGGCCCTTTGGTCAATCTGGGGCGCGGCACTTGCCCGTCCTTGTTGGATGTTGACATCAAGCTCAAGACCGACCAGTCCATTGACTGCCAACCCCTGACGCGCCAAACGCTGGACTATGCGTTGACGAGCCCCGATGTATCGGCGCTTATCCTGTCGGCCTTCTATCTGGCCTACAATCGCGACGTGCTGCTTGTTGCGCCAGACGGCAAGCCCGCGCTCATGCCCGAGGCCCTGGCGAAGACGCTTGCTTATCTGCTGAGGGGCCGGAAACCAATTGTCCTGGTGTTGGACGTGCCAGAGGTGCCCGGCAGTTGTTACGAGACCCAGCGCGGCGTGCCAATATGGCAGGCCAGCCAGACCGCACGTTGTACCTTTGATCAGGCCGATCAAGAGCGCTTAAATGAAGAGCTGTTGTCCGCTTTGCCGCTGGACTTGCGTCATCATCCTCGGTTGACGATCCTCGATCCATCCGAGGTCTTATGCGAGCAGCGGCTTTGCGAAGAGATTGATCCAGCCAACTACCTTTATGGCAGAGACGGCAATCACCTCAACACTTTCGGCACGGCGCGGGTCGGGGCCTGGCTGGCGGAAAAATTGCGGCAGGCGCTGCCGCGTTAGCGCGCGCGGAGCCAGTCTGACCATCGACTGCTGGCGTCGGCGCGTGACGCTTCCAGCCTAGCCAAGGGGCGCCATGCCAGGCTAGCCTGTTCGCACCAGGTCGCCAAAATCGGGCGAAGCAAGCAGCGCTAGGGGAGGCTCAACGGCCATGAAAACACGCACGAAAGTTGTGGTGATCGGCGGCGGGATCGCTGGCTGCTCGACCCTCTATCACCTGACCCAAGAGGGCTGGGGCGACGTGGTGCTGGTCGAGCGCAACGAGCTGACCAGCGGCACCACCTGGCACTCGGCGGCGCAGGTGACCAACTTCGGCATGAACCAGACCATGGTCGGGCTGAAGTCGCACTCGATCCGCCTCTATAAGGAGCTGGCGGCCGATCCCGACTATCCCATCACCTACCACCAAGGCGACGGCGGCATCCGCTTGGCCAACACGCCCGAGGTTATGCAGGGCTATCGTCACTTTGCTTCCATGGCGCGCGGAATGGACGTGCATTTCGAAGTGATCGACGCCGAAGAGTGCGCGCGTCGTCACCCGCTGATCGCGACCGACAACCTGCTGGGCGGGCTCTGGGATCCGCTGGACGGCGATATCGACCCGGCGCAGCTCTGCCAAGCGCTGGTGCGCCGAGCGCGCAAGGCGGGTGCCGAGGTCTATCGCAACACCCCGGTGGTCGCCTTGACCCAGCACGCCGATGACACCTGGACCGTGCACACCGAACAGGGCGATATCGACTGTGATATCGTGATCAACGCCGGTGGCTATCGCGTCAACGAGGTCGGGGCCATGATGGGGGTCCACCACCCTGTGGCCGCCATGGAGCACCAGTATTTCCTGACCGAGGAGATCGAGGCCATCAAGCAGGCGGGCCACCGCATGCCGCTGATCCGCTGTCCCATCAGCGATTACTACTGCCGCCAGGAAAAGAACGGCCTTTTGGTCGGCTTCTACGAGCAGGACTGCAAGACCTGGGGCCTGGATGGCATCGATCCGGGCTTCGTCAACGCCCTGTG
>CAZHYF010000024.1:0-18848 GCA_964536635.1 uncultured Rhodospirillaceae bacterium
CTGAGCTTGGGTCTTCGCTTCAAACGTGCGTTCTAGCGCAAAGCCCAAGCGCGTGGGGCACGGGCGCAGGTGACTTTGCGCCGAAAAAGCACGCAAAGCCCAAGCGCTCGCGAGGCAGCCTAGTCCTTGCGAGCCTGACCCAGCTTGGCGCGAATAAGGTGCTCGATCGTCAAACCTTGGGTAATGATGGAGAAGACTACGACGCCGTAGGCTACCGCGAGCATGAGGTCACGCTCTGGCCCTGCGGGCAGTGACAGCGCCAGGGCGACCGAGATACCGCCGCGCAAGCCTGCCCAGGTCAAGATGCTGGGCGCGCCAGGGGTCAGCTCTTTGAAAGTTGCAATGAACTGCACCGGCAGCCCGACGGCGATATAACGCACCACCAGCACCAAAGGGATCACGGTCAAGATCAGCCCTACCATCGGCCAGGACCAGCCGATGATCATGATCTCAAAGCCGATCAACAAGAACAACACGGCGTTGAGAATTTCATCCATCAGCTCCCAGAAGTGCTCCAGGTGCTTGCGCGACATGGCCGAGATGCCCGGGATTGAGGTTTGGTTGCCGATGAACAGACCCGCGATAACCATCGCCAGTGGCCCGGACAGGTGCAGCATGATGGCCAGCGAATAGGCCCCCATAACCAAGGCCAATGTGATGATGACGTCCAGGACATAGTCATCCACCGCGCGAATGCCCAGGTAGGCGATATAGCCCGCCACCAGGCCCAAGGCGATGCCGCCAAATGCCTCTTGAGCAAACAAGCCCAAAGCCGCTAGCAAGGAGAAGTCTGGCGCATGCCCTGCCTCGCCGCCGTGCCCGCCTGCGTCGCCAAACGCCAAGCCGACCAACAGCGAGAAGACCACGACTGCCACACCGTCATTGAACAAGCTTTCGCCGGCGATCTTTGCTTCGAGGCTGGCGGGAACGGTTTGGCGCTTGAGAACAGCCAAAACCGCCACCGGGTCGGTGGGCGAGATGAGCGCACCGAACACGAGGCAGATCATAAACGGCAGCCCCATGCCAAAGGCTTGCGTCAAGGCCCAGAAGCCAAAACCATTGAGCACCGTGGAGATCAAGACCCCAACGGTCGCCAACAGCAAGATGATGCCCTTGCGCTGCCAAAGGCTGGGCAGATCGACATGCATGGCGCCCGCGAACAGCAGAAAGCTCAACAAGCCTTGCATCAGGGTCTTGTTGAAGTCGATGGACGACAGCAGGCTGCGGCTATGCGCGCCCAAGCCCAGGCCTGGAAGCAACACATCCAGACCCATGACACCCAGCGCGGCCAGAAGGGCGAACAGTACCAGACCGATGGTCATAGGCAGCTTTAGAGTCAGGCGATTGAGCAGCCCCAGGACGGCCGTCAGGGTCAGCAGCAAGGCGGGCAAAGCCAAGAAGGGCAGCATGGTGGTTGGTCTCCGTTATGAGGCGTAGCGCAGAGCCTGGCCTAGCGCGCCTTAGACTTCAAGGGAGCAGCGTTGGTGGCGGCAAATTCGCTCGCCATAGCCTGATAGCAATCCAAGAAGCGCTGCTTGACTTCAGTCGCGGGCACAGGAGTGAGAGGCTGAGGGCAGGCAATTTCGGGTTGACCAAAAAAACGCCTGGCCTCTTCGGGTGCAAAGCCTGCCAGTTCAGTCGCCTCAAAGTAAGCTGCGATTCGGTCGGCGCGCTTGACCTTGGCTTGCGGATGCTTGCGCAGATCACCGCTCAGCCCGACGCTCAGCATGACCGCCGACAACAAGCGCTCCTCCAAGCCCTTGTAGGAGCGGCCGACCAAAGCCTTAAAGGGCGAGATGAGATCACCCACGACGTATTCCGCGCCATCGTGCAGCAAGGCGAATAAGCGCTGCTCTATGCTGGCCTTGGGATAGAGAGCCTCGAATATCGCCAGCACAAGCAAGGAGTGCTGGGCAACGCTGTAGGAATGATCTCCATGGGTCTGGCCGTTCCAGCGCGCCACCCGGGCCAAGCCGTGGGCGATATCCTCGACCTCTATATCGAGCGGCGAGGGGTCGGCGAGATCCAAACGGCGACCGGACAACATGCGCTGCCAAACGCGTGCAGGCGGGGTATCGGGAGCGGCAGGCACGAGGGCGCGGGCCTTTCTTGAACGGGGTTTGGCGGGCAGCAGGGCGCGGTGCGGCGGGCGCAGAAGCGCTTGGCAAAACCGGGCCGCCTGCTTATACCCGCAAGTATGACCCAGACAGCTCCAGACACAAGCAACGCCCGCGTGCAAGACGCTGCAACCGCGCCGACGAGCGGCTCTGTGGGCGGTGTCGCGCGCTTTGCCGTAGCGCCCATGATGGATTGGACCGACCGGCACTGCCGCTATTTCCATCGCCTGCTGACCGCGCGCGCGGAACTCTGGAGCGAGATGATCACCACCGGCGCGTTGATCCACGGTGATGTTGAGCGCCACTTGCGCTTTGACGCCTGCGAGCATCCTGTGGTCTGCCAACTCGGTGGCAGTGAGCCAGAGGCTTTGGCGCGCTCTGCCAAGCTGGTGCAGGATTGGGGTTATGATGGCGTCAACCTGAACTGCGGCTGCCCGTCGGATCGCGTTCAGTCGGGACGCTTTGGCGCTTGTTTGATGGCCGAGCCCAGTTTGGTTGCGGACTGCATAAAAGCCATGCAAGACGCGGTGTCCATCCCCGTTTCGGTCAAGTGCCGGATTGGCATCGACGATCAGGATAGCGAGCAAGCGTTGAGCGATTTCATTGCTCCGCTGGTCGAGGTCGGTTGTCACCAGTTTACCGTTCATGCGCGCAAAGCCTGGCTTCAGGGCCTGAGCCCCAAGGAAAACCGCGATATTCCGCCCTTGGACTATGAGCGCGTGCGCAGGCTGAAAGCAGCAAACCCGGGCCTTTCCATCGCGCTGAATGGCGGCTTGCAGGATCTTGAGGCTTGCCAACAAGCTCTGGCTTGGGCCGATGGGGTGATGGTCGGGCGCGCTGCCTACAAGTCGCCCTGGTTGTTGGCTGGCGTGGATCGGCTGCTCTATGGCCAAACAACACGGCAAGGCCTCAGTCGTTGGCAGGTGGCCGAAGCCATGGCCGACTACGCCGACCGCCAGCGCCCCTTGGGCGTGCCGCTGAAATCCATCACCCGGCACATGCTGGGCCTGTTCAACGGCCTGCCAGGCGCCAAGGCCTGGCGTCGAGCGCTCAGTACCCAAGCGCATCTGGAGGGCGCAACGGGTGACGTGGTTCGCCGTGCAGCCCACTTGGTGCCGTGCGTCGCCGAGGTAGACGCCGCCTAGCCTTGTTGCAAAGCGCTCTAACCCTTGCCAGGGGCCAGCATGGCCTCCAACCGCGGATAGGCCGCAATCAAGACCAACGCTCTGGCAGCAAAAAACCCGGCAAGGCCAATCCATAAACTAGCCATGCCGAGCCCGCCTGTCGCCCGCACCAGCGCCCAGAAAACCAGTGCCGCTACCAGCGTTGAGTTGCGCAGGCTGGCGCTTTGTGTCGTGCCAAAAAAAATGCCATCGGCTTGGTAGGCCCAGACGCCAATCATGGGCAGGGCGGCGGCATAGAGCGCGCTAGCTTCGGCCGCCGTCCGCACGCTGTCGATGGTGGTCAGCAACGCGATGAACTGTGGTGCAAACAACGCGTAGCCAAGGCTCACGACCAGAGCCAGGCCAAAGGCCCAGACGCTGGTCTTCTTGACCACATCGCGGAACAAATTGCGGTTCTTTTGGCCAAAGGCCGCGCCGCAGAGGCTCTCGACGCTGACCGCGAAACCGTCGAGGCCATAGGCGGTGATCTCCAAGAAGTGGAGGTGGATCGCGGTGGCCGCGACCTGCACCGTGCCAAAGGCGCTGGCATAGCGCAACATAAGGGAGAAGACTGCCTGCATGGCCACGTTGCGGATCAAAATGTCGGTGTTAGCCGACAGCAGGCGGCGCAACTTGCCCAGGTCGAGCACGCGCGCCCAGCTCATCGCCTGGGCCCGAAATGGCCAAAGCACAAGCGCTGCGCCGACAGCAAAAGCCACGCTCTCAGCGATGACCGAGGCAGCGGCGACCCCCTCGACCCGCCAATCCCAGCCCAGTACAAACACCAGATCAAGCGCTATGTTGAGGCCATTGAGCAGGACTTGCAGCGGCACCATCAGACGCGTGCGCTGTTGGCCGATCAGCAAAGCCAGCACCACCATATTGCCCAAAATGAAAGGCGCTGACAGCAGGCGGATGCCAAGATAGCGCGCTATGTGGGCTTCGGTCGCGGGGCTATCGATAAAGAATGCCAGCGCTGCTTGGACCAGTAAGGGGCGGGCCAAAACCAGCGCCAAGCCGATCAGGCCCGCCAGCAACAAGGAGCGCCAGAAGACGGCGAGCAGCTCGTCCTTGTCCCCGGCGCCGAAGGCCTGTGCGGCATAGCCTCCGGTGACGATCCGCAGAAAGGAGAAGTTAAAGATAGCCAGACTGATGGCGGTGGCGCCTAGGGCAGCTCCGGCCAGGTAGGCAGGATCGGCCAAGCGGCCCAAGACCGCGGTGTCCACAGCACCAACCAGCGGAACCGAAGCGTTCGAGATGATCA
Source organism: uncultured Rhodospirillaceae bacterium (assembly GCA_964536635.1). Taxonomy (GTDB): domain Bacteria; phylum Pseudomonadota; class Alphaproteobacteria; order UBA7985; family JAUIBT01; genus JAUIBT01. The sequence continues at coordinate 4,545 of CAZHYF010000024.1, forward strand.
CTGGAATGCTGAGTTTCAGCACGCGCGCGTGACTGATGGTATCTGCCATATCGGGGCTCGCCTGTCTTGAAACCATATGCGGGGCCCTTGGGGGCTACTCGGCGGCCTTGCGGCGGCTTGCCCGGGCCAAGAGCTCAGCATTAAGCCTCTGGGCCAGTTCCAGCAAGACGTGATGTAGGGCGCGGCAACCACGCAGGGACAAGCTGCGCGCGCGTTGGCCTTGGCTGGGCCTGGAGCCTGTCAGGTTGCGTTGGGCTTGCGGCGACAAATAGAGGCTGCGGCAGATCTCAATCTGAAGCGCAAAGCGACCATCCAGGGGAATCCCATGACGCGCAACGACATAGCCGCCTGCGTAGGGCTGATTGCAGACCACGTTATAGCCTTGGGCACGGATCGCCGCCGCCGCCAAATCCATCAGCCAAGCCGGGCATGAGGTGCCGTTGCGATTGCCCAAGACGAAATGCGGACTGGCAAAGGGCTGGGGCCTCAGCCGTGGCATGGAATGCAGATCGAGCAATATCACTTGGTCGTGGGCCTGGCGGCAGTCCGCGATCATGGCCGCCAGCGTGGCGTGATAGGGGGCGTGATAGAGGGCCAGGCGTCGCGCTATGTCCGCGCTGGCAAGTGGCCCATCGTAGAGCCGGTCACTGCCAAGACGGGTAGGCACCAACCCCAGGCCCTGCCGTGCCTTCGGGCTATCAACCAGAGGCGGGCGCTGGGCGGCGGTGCCTAGGATCTCGCTCGCCGCCATCTCCCAAGGGGCTCGGTTCACGTCGATCAGCGCGCGCGGAGCGCGTTGGACCAGCGTCGGCAGGCCCGAGCGCGCCAGGGGCAGCGCCAATGTCTCCACATAAGGATCTTCGCCGCGCCGGAGCACCGAAAGTCCGGCTTTGGGGGCTTGTGACCCAGCGCCGAGCCAGTCGTAGCGCCGGCCAGCGTGGGGAACGGACACCAGCAAGCGGTTGGTGCCGGGGGCCAAGAGTTTGAAGGGGAGCCGGGGCGTATCGGACATACCCGAGCCTAGCCAGGGCGCTGCGCAAAAACGAGTCTATTTTTCTGAACTATTTGGCTTGCCATGCCCCCAGGCAGTTGCTAAAGACCCACTCCACGGTCGGTTAGCTCAGCGGTAGAGCACTTCGTTGACATCGAAGGGGTCACAAGTTCGATCCTTGTACCGACCACCATCTTCCCCAAGATCGGTGCCCGTTTGGGCAATTCGCAACGCCGGACTATAGCGCTGAACCTTCCCGCGCGTCTTGCTCGCCAGGCGTTGGCGTGTGGTTGAAGACATAAGCATTCACGCAGGCATCGCGTCCGCCCAGAGCCTCGATCTTGGCGGCCTGATCGGCAAAGCAGCGTTGATCGACCGCCTCAGGGTCGCAAATGGCCCGCAAACGCGCTTCGCCTTCGGCCAGGGCCGCCACCACGTCTGGCCGCTGGTCAGCCGCTGCAACCAAGTCGCGCAGCTCGTGCGGGTCTGCATCCAGATCAAAAAGCTGCGGCGGATAGCCGACATAATGGACATACTTCCAACGATTCCAGCGCAGCATAAAGGTGCCCGTGGACGAGCCGCCATCGTGGTACTCGCTGAAGGTGGCTCGGTCCAGATCGTCCGGTGCCTGAGCCAGCGCCACCAGGGAACTGCCAAACAGAGGTGGCGCGTCTTGCTGCGGCGAGAGACCGAAGATCTCCAGCGCAGTCGGTGCAACATCGAACAGATTGGTTGCAGTCTTGCGGCGCGCGCCTTGGGGGACCCCGGGACCAGCCAGAATCATCGGAACGCCCGCTGATGCCTCGTACATGACCTGCTTGGTCCAAAAGCCCAAATCGCCCATCATGTCGCCGTGGTCCGAGACATAGAGAATAAGCGTGTTGTCCGCCTGGCCAGACCGTTCGAGCGCGGCCAAAACGCGCCCGACGCAAGCATCCATAAAGCTGACCAAACCGTAATAGGCTGCCTTGGCTTGGCGGATACGCTGGGCGTCGAAATGGGCGTCATAGTCGAAGAACTGCGCGACCTGCTGCAGCTCGGGGTGTTGCGGGCGGTATTCAGGCGCATGGCCGACGGGCAGGTCCATATCGGCCGGGTCGTAGAGATCGTAGTAGTCCTGCGGCGCGGTCAAAGGATAGTGCGGGCTGACCAGGGAGACAAAGGCCGCCCAGGGCTTGTCCTGGCGCTCGGGTGCCGACAACCAGGCCTCCGTGGCGGCGGTGATGTCCAGGTCATAGCGTGTATAGCTGCTATCGCCTGCACCCACATCCTGCGCCAGCTCGGCGGCGACATCATAGGGCGGCGGGTTCTTACGCAAGAGGCCGATCGCCCAGCCGACCCCACCCACGACGTGCATGGGCAGGATTTGCGCGCTGAAACCCGTATCATCGTCGCGAGAGCGAAAATGCAGCTTGCCGATCGAGGTGACATCGACCCCGGCATCACGCAAGTCGTGCATCCAGGATCGCGGCGCGCCAGCATAGGCGGTTGCGCTGTCCCAGTGGCCCGTCTGGTGCACCGGACGCCCAGTTGCCAAGGAGGCTCTGGTCGGCACGCACATGGGCGAGGGGGTATAGGCGCGCTCGAACACCGTCCCGCGCGCTGCCAAGGCGTCCAGGTTTGGCGTTTTGACCAAGGGGTGCCCCATGCAACCCATGGCGTCACGGCGGTGCTCGTCAGAGATGAGGATCAAGAGGTTGCTCGGCGTCGTATTGCGCATGCGTTTGGCGCTTCCATCAAGGGGCTGGGATGGGGAACGGTTGCACAGCCGCTGCCTTGCTTCTCGCCCCATTGCGCCGTTTTGAGGATGAAGTCAGCCGGCGCACCACATGACTGACTTCCAATCGTTTGCAGCTAGACCCTCGGCCGAAGAGATGCCGCGAAACCAGCAGAGAAAATCCGAGCGAGGTTGCAGTTGTATTCCGTCTCGATTAAACTCAACTAAGGCAAGACATTGAGATCGTGCGCGCAATGGGCATGCAGTTCGATGACGCGCACGCTAGAGGCTATAAAGCAAGGACGCGAGTTATGAGTGGGACCGGCGAAACTCGCGACACTGGGAACCAGCGCAGCCAGGCTGATAGTGGCGGGCGCGCGCTGTTCGTTGTCCTTATGGCGCTCTACCTTGCGGGCATGACAGCCCCTGCAAGCGCACAAGACCCCACCCACGTTTTTGAGACCGGGCTGGGTAGCCGCATGCTGGTGGTACAAATTCCTCCAGGCTTTGTCCTGGGAGCCGAGGAATCTTCTCAAGGCCAAGTCATCGCAGAGTTTGTGCCAGAACTGCAAATCGTGTGGAACTGGAACGAGATGGTCACCATCACCACCGCACCGATAGACCGCGCAACATCAGCGCAAACGATCTTGGAGCGCTTCGCTGCGGGCGTTGAACAGGCCTGCCACCGTGAAAGCTGGGCAGAGCACATCTTGGATATGCAGATAGAACAATATGACATAGCGGCGGCTTACTATACCTGCCCCTTGACGCCAACGGCCAAGCAGCCTGTCAGCGAGTCCTTTGTCCTCACCGCCGTCGTTGGCGACGCTGCTCTGGCGACCCTGCAATGGGCTGTTCGCACAGAAGCAAGCGATAGCCCCATACCCTTTGACGACAGGTTCTGGATCCCGCGAATGCGGATCATGGCATTTGATCTAAAAGAGCGCTGAAGAAGGTTTGCGCTTTCACCGGCAACGCGGTTCCTTCTATAGGGCCGCTCGACGAAATGCGTGGGCGACCGACGCTTGTTGCAGGGTTTGCCAGACTCATCGCTGGCGCGAAGACCCGCCACCGACTTAAAATGCAACCCGTTGGCTTTAACGCCAAACCGCCTTCGCTTCTGAGTCAAAGCGTTCGGGTTTTGCAAGAGTGTTGATCTTGTCCATGCGGGCAAGAATTTCAAAAAAAAGGCACCTGAGAAAAAATCCCAGGTGCCAGTAAGAAACCACCCGTCAAGTTGTGGTCTGTTGGGATGTCAGAGCCGCAAATCTCCTGTGTATGCGTCTCTTGCATCAAACTGTAATTCCGACGAAGTCTTGATCTTGAAAGCGCTTTCATTTGCAAACGCGCCCCTCGCCAGAAGTCGATATGTACATGGTTGACCACTCAATAACAAGCAAAATAGTCGCGTCAATCGACGTTATTTCACATATGAGCGATCTCAAAAGAGTATGTAACCAATTTGTGATAATACAAAACGTTAGTAAATAACTGGTTAGTTGCTTTTGATGTTTAATAAACTTGCGGTGTGATTGTTCTGATAGATAATTATCATTTATTTTGCCGAATGTTTCTATTTTAACAAACAACCCATCATTGCTCCATTGGCGCTGACAGGGCCTGAACAAGAAACGCGGCCGCCTGGCGTCCCAGGGTGCCGCGCAAGCAAACTTTGTCTGGCTGCGCAGGCGCAACTAGAGCGTCGGGCGTTGGCCTTGCAACAGCCCTTCCGCTCTAGCTGACTGATTTTTAACGCAAGTCCATGCTCTCTTGTGTTGCCACTCATTGGCGGCTTGCTCTAAGAGCGTGGGCTTTGCTCTAGCGCTCGTCTTCCAGGTAGAGCAGGTGCAGATAACGCGGCCCATGCGCTCCACGAACGTTCTTGGCTTCGATGTCGGCGGTGCCGCTGGTGCCGGTCAGGAACATCAGGCTGCGGGGAAGGGCGCGTCGGTCCTGTGCCAGGAGCGCCCATAGGTCCTCTGAATAGCCCAGCAGATTTGAACGGCGCACGACGCAGATGTGATGCAAGGGCAGCATGTTGTAGAGCAGGGGCGCCTGCGGACTGGAAAGCAGGATCAAAGACCCTGTTTCCGCAACGGCGAAGTCGGCCCAGGTCGCGGCGGCGTCTTGATCCAAAGCGAGCTGCTCAGTTGTTGCGAGGCCCTGCCAGTCCAGCCCGGCCAATTGCGAACCTGGAGCCAGCGCCAATGGCGTCTCGATGCCTTGGCTGGTGAGGTAGCTGGCAACGGCCGCCGGAATGGCCTGCTCCGATGTGATCCGTTCGACCGTGGCGGTCAGCCGTTCGGAGGTCAACTTGGCCAGGAAGTGGGCCTCCATACCGCCTTCAAGAGGCATGCGCGGCGGCGTATGCGGCCGAGACAAAGGGGTTGCAGGCGCTGAACCGCCCCCTAGGCGCTGCATCAGGCGGCCGCGAACGGACTGCGACTGGACGGTGAGGGCGCTCAGATCGGGACTGCTCATCGCTTGGCCTCCTGCTTGGACTGGACTTGACTCTTGCGGCGCCGGTATTGGGTCAGGAAGGTCCGGTCAGCAGGAGCCAGCAAGTCGCGACTGCGGCTCCAGGCGCCAGCCAAGGGCAGCGTCCGAATGTGGCCGCGTCCGGCCGCCAAAATGCGCAGCGCTAGGCTCGATCCCCATTCGACGCAGCGATAGAGCCAGGGGCGGGCAGCCGCCAGGCTCCAAATCCCCAACCCTAGGCGCCAGCCCTTGGCGGTCATACCCGCGTCGGTCACGTCTTGGCGCAGCTCGCGGATCATGTCCGCCAGTGGAATTTTGACCGGGCACACGTCCTGACAGCGGCCATTCAGCGTGCAGGCCTGCGGCAGATCCTTGGCGGTTTCCAGTCCCCGCAGGGTCGGGGTCAAGATGGCCCCCATGGGACCAGGGTAGACCGCAGCGTAGGAGTGCCCGCCCACCTCGCCATAGACCGGGCAATGGTTCATGCAAGCCCCGCAGCGAATGCAGCGCAGCATATCGCGATAGCGGGTCTCGGCCAGCGCCGAGCGTCCAGCGTCCACAAGGATAATGTGCATGGCCTTTGGACCGCTGGTATCCTGCGCCCGTCTAGGGCCGGTATAAAAGGTCGTATACTGGGTAAATTCAGTGCCCAAGGCCGAGCGTGACAGCAGCCGTAGCAGAAGGCTGGTGTCTTCAAGGCGCGGCACGATCTTCTCAATGCCCGCGGTGACGATGTGCAGCTCGGGGAGTTCGCAGGTCAGCTCGCCATTACCTTCGTTGGTCACGGTGACGATCGAGCCTGTCTCGGCCACCAAGAAATTGGCACCTGAAATGCCAACATACGCCGAGCCAAATTTAAGCCGCAGCTCGCGGCGCGCGCTGCCGACCAGATCCTCGACCTTGAAGCTGTCCGGTGGGGTGGCGTGTTGCGCCTGGAACAGGGCCGCGACCTCTTCTTGGCGTTTGTGCATGGCCGGAATAATGATGTGCGACGGTGGTTCTTTGGCAAGCTGGATGATGTGCTCGGCCAAATCCGTTTCAACGGACTCGATACCGGCCGCTTCCAGCGCGCGGGGCAGACCGATTTCTTCCCCCAGCATGGATTTGACCCGCGTTGCGCGCTTAGCGTTGTGGGCCTGGCAAATAGCAACGGCGATTTGAGACGCCTGCTCGGCGGTTTCGGCCCAGTGGACGACCGCGCCAGAGGCCTGAGCGTTTTGCTCGAATTGTTGCAGGTAGAAGGCCCAATTGTCCAAGGTGTGCGCCTTGATCGCAGCAGCCTGATCGCGCGCGGCAGCATAGTCCGCAAAGGTCTCCAAGATGGCCGCTCGGCGGGTCTTCAAGAGCCCCGTTGTGCGATCAAGCGCGATCTTCAGATTGGCATTGGCAACCGCCTTGCGCGCGCCTTGGCGAAAGGGCTTGGGGATAATCTCTGCACCCATGACTTTAGGCTCCCTTGCTCTGGTCGGATCCGGAGCCGCTATCGCAAATCGGGCCTTCTTCCAAGCGCCCGGCCAAAACTTCGGCGGCGTGATAGACGGCCAAGGGCTTGCCCTGCCGCTTGATGCGGCCCGCCAGGTGCATCAGGCAGCCTAGGTCGCCTGCCACCAGGGTATCAGCACCGCTGGCCTCGGCCTTGCGAATCTTCTCGTCGGCGATCGCGGCCGAGACTTCGGGCTGCTTGACGCAAAAGGTGCCGCCAAAGCCACAGCATGCGTCCCGGTCTTCCAATTCAAGCACAGAAAGATTGGCGCGCGCGGCCAGCAGACGGCGCGGCTGCTCGCGCACGCCCAACTCGCGCAGACCCGAGCAGGAGTCGTGGTAGGCGACCTGACGCCCGGCTAGGGCTTGCTCAACGTCCTGCGATGGTGCCGACCACCCAAGAACATCGCTCAAAAAGCTCATGAGCTCATAAGAGCGCGCAGCCAGGGCGTTTGCGGCTTCGGCCTTGTCGGGGTGGTGCTTGCCAATCAGCTCGGGCAAGTGGCAACGGATCATGCCTGCGCATGAGCCAGACGGTGCCACCAAATAATCCACATCCGAAAATGCCTTTAGCACACCCAGGGCGACCGGCAGTGCGGCGGCCTCGTCACCGGAGTTGAAGGCAGGCTGCCCACAACAGGTCTGCTGCATGGGAACCACGACCTCGCAGCCTGCGTCTTCGAGCAGCTCCAAGGCCGACCAAGCTATGTTGGGGCGAAACTGGTTAACCAAACAGGTGACGAATAACCCAACCCGAGGCCGGGAAAGAGCGTGACTTTGCGAATCTGAGGACATGGGCGATCCTGGTTTGGTCTAAGTTTTTTACCAAACTAGACTAGCAAGGAGCGAGGCCCAACCACAAGCTTAAAGCCTGGCCCATGGCGTCGCGGGGGCGGGGCTCGCCGAGCGGTCCAACACCAAAGACCGCTGGCGCAACCCCGCAGTGCCCAGTTGAACAGCGCTCAACGACCGCGTGCAATGGTCTTGATCTACGCTACAATGTTTGCGTGATGGGCCAACATCGTCCTATAACACCTGGCATGAAAAACTCCGGCAAAAAGGGAGTTCAGGGGTGCTCATGAGACTCGCTCAGTTTGCAGGCACATTGGTTGCTCGCGCGAGCAACCTTAATCGTGCTCGCGCGAGCACGGATAGGGCTGCTCGTTCGAGCACGACTAGACATGAATGCCAGCGGTCCAACAGGTCCGGGCTGCAGGCCTATGTGCTTGGCTGGCTCATCATGGCATTGGTCGCGCTGGGATCTTCACCCTTGTTGGGCGGGGCAGAGGCACAGACCTTGGCCACAGCGCCGCAAGCACCCAGCACTATTATCGACCGTCCACAAACCTATTTGTTGCTCGACGGGTCGGGCAGTATGTGGGGCGCTTTTCCAGGCGCCACCTCGCGCTTGACCGCCATGCGGGCCACCACGATTGATCTTGCCAGCCGCTGGAAATATGAAACCAGCACGCTGGGGCTTGCCGCCTATGGCTCGCGCCGCGAGGGCGATTGCAGCGATGCTGGAATCATTTTGACACCCGGCGAAGATGCCGGCCGGCTCGCGCGCAACATCACCGCCATCAAGGGCAGGGGGCGTACAGCCATCGCGACTGCGGTTGAGCAAATCGGCCAGTCCATGATCACCGCGCCCGGCCCCAGTGGCATCATCTTGGTCACGGACGGGCCTGAAAACTGCGAACGCGATGTTTGCGCCGTAGCCGACTCCTTGAGCATCCAAGGTAACGTGTCCGTCCATGTCATCACGATGAGCATGACCGCTGAACAGAGCCAAACGCTGGCCTGCCTCGCCGAACGCACCGGCGGCAGCTTGCAGACCAGCCAGACCACCACCGAGCTGCGGCGCGCCATTCTGCGGGCTCAATCTTTGATCGAGACGAAGATCGCCACCCTGGGCGTTCAACCGGTGTCGGTGACCGTCGGCAATCAGGACTTGGCCCTAAGCTCGGAGTCGCTGGTTGATGCCGATCAATTCAATTTGACGCCCGAAGAGCAGCAAGCGCTGGAGACTCTGAAGGCGACCGCCAGCGCGATTGCCCAAGACGCAGAGGAAAACCGCGATTTCACCGCCGGACAGACCGGGGCTAAGCTGGATCAGAACAGCACCAGCAGCATCTTGCGCGCGCTGAACAAGCCCGCTGACGGCCAGGTCGATGGCATTGCTGATCTGATTGATCTGCCTGCCCAACCCAGTCCTTTGGACCGCCTCGATGGCCTGCTGTCGGACCAAGAGCCCGAGCGCCAAGCCGAAATTGAGGCCTTGATTACGGCGCGCCTGGCCGCCGAAAGCCAGTTTGAACAATCCCTTGAAGCGCTGAAACAGCGCTATGCAGCGCGCGACCAGCAGTTGCGCGAGCAAATGCGTAGCACCATGGATGAGGCGGCGCGCCAACTGGAGCGCGAGCGTCAGGCGCGGCTAAAATTGACCGAGCTGAACACCGCGCAAGAGTCGACCATCGAGGAGCAGAGCGAGATTCTTGCCAACCTTCGGGCCACCTTAAGCGACGAGACCCGCAACAAGGTTGAATTGGCGTCCGAGCTGGCCAACGAACGCTTGGAGCTGCGCCGCCAGCTCGACGCGCTGAACCAGCTTCAGGCGGACAACACGAGGCTGAACGCGCAGATCGAGACCGCTGAGAGCGAAATTCGGCGCGTCAGCAACGAATACGCGTCACTGAAGGATGCCACCGCTGGCACGCGCCGCGACGGCGAGCAGGCCATCAAGCGCTACGACGAGCTGGAGCGGATCCTTGAACGGGCGCTGACAGACCTTGAGACCATGAAGAACGAACGCAATGATCTAGTCATTCGCGTGGATGCCTTGCGTTTGCGCGAAATCGAGGCTGCCGAGACTAGCAAGCAGTTGGCCGCGACCCTGGTGGAGGCGGACGCTTTGAAACAGGACAAACAAAAGCTCCAGCAGTCACTGGTCGCCGGACAGAGCGAAAAGCTGCGCTTACAGGCCGACTTTGATGCGCTATCGACGCGCGCTGCCTCGCTGGAGAGCCAGAACCGCAAACTGGCTCAGCAGATCCTAGACACCCAAGAACGCTTCAGAGCATCCCAGGACGCACTCAAGGCCGCCAATCAACAGATTGCACGCGGTGAGCAAGCCTTGGCCGCAGAACAGGCACGCAGCCAACGTCTGACAGAAGAACTGGCTGTCTTGACGCGTGACTATCAAGCCGCGCGCGAGAGCCTGCGCCAATTGCGCCAGCGTGAACGGGATGCTCTGGCTAAGCTGGGCGCGCAGGATCAACGCATCGCAACGCTGGAATTGTTGCTCAGCCGGGCTGAAGCAGAGCGCCGCACGTCGCGTCAACGCAACCAACGTCTGCAACAAAACCAAGCAGCGCTGAGCTTGGTCCTGGATGACGTGAGCGCCCAGATGCAGAACCTGGAGAGCACGCTTGCATGTCCGAAGGTTGGACGAAAAGACGGCCGCGTGGTCTGTCTGTTCGAATAGGGCCAGAAAACAGAGCGGCATGGGGACACCTGGGCAAGCGCGCTGGCGCTGCGATGCTCTTGCCGTTTGCCAGGCATATTTTCCATAATATCCCTTATGCGACTGGAACTAGCCTGGAACCAGATGAGCGGGCCATGGAATAGCATTCGCTTCGCGGGCGCTCACTGTGACAGGTCCGCAACGTCGCCTGCGCGCGCACTTGATCTCATGAGCCTGGGCTTTGCTCTAACCGAGGGCTCGGGCCAAATCGCGGGCTGTCACCAAGACCTGGCGCGGGTGTTGCTGGGGCTCATTGGCGTAGAGCTGGTCTGGCGTCTGCCCGTGGCGCCGACACTGGAGTAAGGCAATAGCCAACCACCGTAACTGCGCTTGGAGCTGGGCAATCATCAGAGCCCTGGCGCTTATCGCTGAACCACCGAGCTCCTCATAGCGCTCTCGCACCCATGCCAGTTCAAGCCGCTGTTCCGGCAGGCACCAGCACGGGGCTGTCAGCCAGGCCAAGTCCTGTACGGCTGGACCAAAGCCTGCAAAGTCAAAATCGAGCAAAACAGCTTCTGTGCTGGCCTCCGTGTGGTCTAGCCAGATGTTGGCACTGCGGAAGTCCCCATGCAGGGCGACCAGCTCGTGGCGGGCTGTTGGCAGCTCTTCGGCCAGTTTGCCCGCTTGCGCCATCAAGTCTTCCAGCAGATCCGGCGCTTGTCGGCCTAGATGCAGCGCTAGGTGCTTCGGGTCGATTGCTGGGACAGGTGGCGGCGCGAACCACTGATGAGCCTCAGGGTTGGGCTGCGCGCTGTGCAGCTTCACCAGTTGCCCCAGAGCTGCGCTCCAAAGCGCCTCCTGCGTACGCGGCGCAGAGCGCAACAGATCGGGGAGACACCGCCATTGCGGCCCCAAATCGTCGAGCAAAAGGGCGTCCCCGAGGCCCTGGATTGATAGGACACCAAAGCATCGGGGCACCTTGACCCCGGCACCCCAAGCCAGGTCGTGCCAAATTTGCTGGCGACGCATCGCGTTCAAATGGTCCGCTGGGAAGGTTGGTGTATGTCCGGGCGCCGTATGGTCAGCGCGCGGGCACGCGCGGAGGATAAGGCTGCTGCTTGGCGCATCCGGGCTCTGCGCGTGAAGCTGCAAACGCCAATGTGTGTTGATTGCGCCCTGGGGCTCGATCTGCTGGATCGCCACGAGCTCATAGCGCGGATCGACCAGTTCACGAAGCGCCCTACGGCAGCTTTCGAGCTGATTCAGCGACCAATTTGCGTATCGAACCGCGTGATTTTGGCTCATCGGCGCCAACTATCGACACTTTTCAAGATCATCATCTTGCCAGAGCCATGATTTTTCGACAGATAGGGAGATCGGCTCCATGCCGCCCCTGCCCGCCACTGTTGAGGTCCTCAGCCTTGCACGACGACACCCGCCCTGCGATCACAAGCGACGATGACGCGCGGTCAATCGTAGACGATTTGATCGAAGAACGCGCACGTCAGCTTCGCGAGCGCCCGATCTTGTGGCGTATCGTGCGTGCCTTTATGTATCCCATCTTGCAGTATCGGCAAGCGGTGAAATTGGCGCGCAAGATCAAATATGCCGATGGGCACAAGGTCATGGCCTACGCATCGCGGGTGCTGTCGATGCAATTGAAGATCACCGGCCTTGAAAACATTCCGACCTCTGGCCGCGCGATCTTGATTTCGAACCACCCGACTGGCTTGGCCGACGGTATTGTGGTGCGCGACATGCTGATCAAGCGGCGGCGCGATTTTATGATCTACGCGAACTCTGATGCCTTTCGCGTAGTCAAGGGTTTCGGCGACATCCTGATCCCGGTCGATTTGGGCCAGCATATTGGAAAGATGAGCCGCAGCTCGCGCCGGGCTTTTGTTATGACCGACCAAGCCTTTCGGGAAGAGAAGCTGGTGGTGGTCTTTCCTTCGGGGCGCTTGTCCTACCTGACCTGGCGCGGCCTGACAGAGCGCCCTTGGCAGTCCTCTTTCTTGAAATTCGTACGCAAGTACCAAACGCCGGTCATCCCAGTGACCATGCGCGCACGCAATTCGGTGCTGTTCTACATCTTCTCGATGATCAACACTGAGCTGCGTGACATCTCCTTGTTCTATGAGCTGTTGAACAAGAAGGGCACCAGCTTTGAGGTCAAAGTCGGCAAGCCTATGATGCCAGACGACTTTCCCGAAGGGGATCTGGATGAACAGGCGGTCAAGCTCAAACGCTTTATTGAACGCGGGCAAACTGGCCAGCCCTTCGACTAGCATTGCTTGCACCCTGCCCCTTGTTGCGCAAAGGAGACTGCCATGACACGGATCACGCTAAACGCGGACATGGGTGAGAGCTTTGGTGCCTACACCATCGGCAATGACGCCGCCATCATGCCCCACATCCAATCCGCAAACCTGGCTTGTGGCTTTCACGGCGGCGATCCATGGATCATGCAGCAAAGCCTGGAGCTGGCCAAAGCGCATGGCGTCAGCGTTGGCGCGCACCCGAGCTACCCGGATCTTCAGGGCTTTGGCCGGCGTCCCATGAGCATCGCCAACGCCGAGATAGAAGCAATCGTCGCCTACCAGATTGGCGCGCTGATGGGGCTGGCATCCAAGGTTGGCTGGCCTGTGACCCACGTCAAACCGCACGGCGCTCTCAACAACTTCGCTTGTGAGAACCTGCCCGCGGCCAAGGCCATCGTGCGGGCCATCAAAGCCGTTGACCCCAAATTGGTCCTGGTTGCGCCCGTCCTATCCTACCTCGAAAGCGAGGGCCAAAGCCAAGGACTGGTGACCGCCGGGGAGATCTTTGCTGACCGCGCCTATACGTCCAAAGGTACCTTGGTAACGCGCGGCCAACCGGGGGCCATGATCCACGAGCCTCAAGACGCCTTGGCGCATATCATGCAAATCCTTGAGACCTCCGCGCTGCACCCCTTGGACGGCAGCCCGGCCCTGCCCTGTCAGCCAGCAACCATTTGCGTTCACGGCGACGGTGATCAGGCTTTGGCAACCGCGCGCTTGATTGCCGACCAACTCCGTCAGACGGGCTACCAGCTTGCCCCTTTGTCGGCCCTACAAGTGCAAGGTTAAAAGTTGATAATTCAATACTCTACGGGATTTCGATGACTTTTCTTCTTCTCATGCAATCTTAGGTAGTGATATCTAGAGCAAAGTGTGTTATGAAAGAAACTGGCAATTTACGCTGCTCTATTTTGCGTGGGAAAAATTATGAAAACCAAAGTGATTTGCTCCGTCTTGATTTGTGCGTCTCTCTTGACCGTTGCGAGCTGTTCGCGTCGCAACAAGGTCGATAACGCGGTCAATGACGACGATATCCTGGCACCCCTGCCAGCTCCAGTGTCTCAGACCAACGTGCCGGCTATTCCGGTTGCCGACGGCGGCTTCCCGCCGAGCGTTCCGGTTGGTGTTCCTCAACAAGTTGTGCAGACGCCCTATCCGGCGCCGGTAAATCAGACCATCGTTACCCAGCCTGGCCTGGCGCCCTTGCCCGCTCCCAGCGGCAACTGCGATGTCGTGCCAACGACAAAATCTGGCCTGGTCCAGTTCCGTCGCAACTGCCTCTAGGCAGATAACCGGCGCAAGCTATCAGAAAATAGAGCAAAGCTGGGCCCTGCGCGCTTCATCGCGCGCAACGGCCGAGCCTCCTGGCCTGCCATCTGACCCTGCCTGACTGGGATCTTCCAGTCGCGCGGGGTTTTGGCGTTTGGCGGCCGCTGGGAACCGCCGCACACAGGTAACGCGCACTGCAAGCGGCCTCGACGCAACATTCTGGGCACCCTTTTAACCAAGAACTTGGCCCCAAGCTTCACCAGCTCCCGGCTACCTGTACAGGCTGCGCAGAGCCAGACAAAATCGCCCCTTCATAACAAAGTGCAGGTCTTGCCAACTTTAGGTCGAGTTTCTTTGTTTTAACTCTCCCTATTGCCGGACCGCAGCCCTATTTGATCGCTCGTGTCGTCCCGCCATTTATGCAATTTGAGATGGAAATTATGGTTAAAACATACATGGTCGGTGGCTTGATAACTGCCGCAATTTTCGCCGGTGTAACCGGCTGCTCGCGCACGCCGGCACAGACAAGCAGCAGCGACATCTTTGCGCCCGCCCCGATTGCCAACGCGCCGGTCAGCGAGCC
>CAZHYF010000025.1:0-8658 GCA_964536635.1 uncultured Rhodospirillaceae bacterium
CGCCCCGCCGCGACCCCCCCCAGACGGCCCGCGACAGCCTCCGCGCTGTCTGGAGCCCAGGTGAGCGCCGCGAAGGTGGCCGCGACGGCGGTCGCGATGGTGGTTTCCGGGGCGAACGCCGCGGAGGTGGCCGCGATGGCGGTTTCCGGGGCGAGCGCCGCGAAGGCGGCCGAGACAGTGGTCGCGAGGGTGGTTTCCGGGGCGAACGCCGCGAAGGTGGCCACGAAGGCGGTTTCCGGGGCGAACGCCGAGACGGTGGTCGTGCCAATGATCGCGAAGGCGGTTTCCGGGGCGAGCGCCGCGAAGGTGGCCGCGACGGCGGTCGTGATGGCGGTTTCCGGGGCGAGCGCCGCGAAGGTGGCCGCGACGGCGGTTTCCGGGGTGAGCGCCGCGAAGGTGGTTTCCGGGGCGAACGCCGAGACGGTGGTCGTGCCAATGATCGCGAAGGCGGTTTCCGGGGCGAGCGCCGCGAAGGTGGCCGCGACGGCGGTCGCGACGGCGGTTTCCGGGGTGAGCGCCCCTCGCGCCCGCGCCGCGACGACTAGTGCGGCCGCGCCATGGCTCGACAGAGGACATCGGGGCAGCGCAAAGGCCCAGGCGCCAAAGCCAGCCAGGCGCCGCAAGGCCTGCGGGTCATCGCTGGTGAGCACCGCGGGCGCCGTTTGGCGGTGCCTGAAGGGCTCGACCTGCGCCCGACATCCGACCGCGCGCGCGAAAGCCTGTTCAACATTTTGATCAACGGCTACCGCCGCCCCGACGGCACGGGCCTGCTGCCAGGTGCGCGCGTTCTGGACGGTTTCGCCGGCAGCGGGGCGCTGGGCATCGAGGCTCTGTCGCGCGGAGCCGCTCAGGTAACCTTCGCCGAACAGAGCCGGGTGGCCCTGGAGTGTTTGCGCCAAAACACGGTTGCCTTTGGCGATCAGTGCCGGATCATCGCGGGCGCGATCGAAGCTCTGCCGCAGACCAGCGCGCCTGCCGATCTCATCCTGCTCGACCCGCCCTATGCCTACATGGGTTTGCCGGACCTGTTGCCGCGCTTGGTGGCGCGCGGTTGGCTCGCTCCCGGCACCTTGCTGGTGGTCGAACGCGACGCCAAGGCTAAGCCGGACCAGCAAAACGCAGACAGCGCGGCCTACGCCGCTGCGGGGCTGGCGCTGTTGGAGCAACGCAACATCGGTCGCAACGCCTTCAGCTTTCTGCGCCGGAGCCCTGACGCCCCATCCCTTGCCCGATAAAATGGGACAATCGCACGGATTTTCGGGCAACTTATCCGCAAATCTCTCAAGAAATTGCGCCAGCTTAAGGCCAGGCTTTGACCTTGAGCGCAGCTTGCCTAAATTAGATGGAGACCAAGGCCGCGCAGCTTGGCCTTGGCCGTTCAACACAACTAGGCCTTCAGACCATTGCAGGAGACATGGCATGTCAGACGATAACAAATACGCCAAGTACTACGACGACGTAAAACTCTACGCCAAAGACTACCGCGAAGACTGCATTGACGGCGTAGCCAAGCACTGCGGCATTGCCCTACAGAGCCGCGATGCCTCCATGGTGGCCTGCTCGGATCCTAGCGAGTTGGCGCGCATCCGCGATGGTTTTTGCCGCAAGAAGCTGGAGCGCAGCGAAGACGACGCGGCGGTCGATGAGGCGATTTCAGGTATTTGCGAAATCCTGAAGGCGGACCGCAGCAAGTCACGCGTCACCTTCTACTACCTGCTGGCTGAGCACTACGGCCAACTGGACCTGTTCGCGGCCAAATAAGGCGTCGGCTCGAGCGCATTGAAAAACCCTGTGCGAGCGCCCAATGTTGGGCCTGCCGCGCGGGGTTTTTTTGTGCAGGTTTTTTTGTGCGGTTACTTGCTGCCACTGCCGTAATAGACTGGCAGGCCTTCGCTTGAACCGGGGAAGGGTGGAATTGTGCTGCTGGCCTGCTGAGCACCAAGGCCCGCGGGCACCGGATAGGGCACGCTGTGCCAGGACCCAGCCTCCAGGCCTTCGCCCAGCGCTTGGTGTGCAGCTTGATCGCCCGCGTAGAGATAAAGCGCGCGCCCCTGCACGGCCCATTGCAACTGCCCATCAGACCGCTGGATCGTGCTGGTCTGACCGCCAGCGGCAGCGCCCGGCTCGACCAAATAGGGCGGCCAAATACGTGCGCAGTCGCCGACGCAGGCTGATTGTCCCTGCGGGTCGCGGTCATAGACGTAGAGCGTGCGCCCCTCCGTGCTGGTCAGACGGTTGCCAAGGTGGGCCACCGCAAAGCCGCGAACACCGGCGGCTGGCCCGCCCGCCTGCACCACCGTCGGTGCAGCCACCGCAGGAGCGCCAACCCCAGGCCGAGCAGGATAGGCAGCCACCCCGGTCAAAGGCGGATATGTAGGCGCGGACACCGCGCGCTGAGGCCCCTGGAAGGTGCTGCCCGATTGAGGGGCGCAGCCGCTTAGAAGCGCCAAGCCCAGCGCTGCTGTGGTCAAACCACCCCAGCGCAGGCTCAAAGAAGACGAAGGAGTATTCATACCTCTTCTTAAGGCCTGGCGGACGACAAAGCGAATAACGTTTGCGCCAGCTCTAGCTTGTTGCAGATCAGCGGCTTTCGTGCGGCGAGATATTGCCAATGATTTCGTTGAACATCTCGCGCAGGATGCCCGGCGCAAGGGCGGTCAAAGGATTGACGCTCACCACGGGTCCGGCGAAGGCGCCATTGACTGTAAAGTCGGCGGCCAAGAAGCCCTCGCGCTTGGTGCCGGTCAGAAGTTCACCGAACAAGGGAATATCCTCAAGGGCCTGGCCCAAGAAGTTGAAGGGTGCCAAGGTGCCCGCCAGGCTGATTTGCTGGGCCGGCATATCGATCTGCCCTTCCAGCGAGATGCCGACCGAAGGCCCGGCCAATTGCACTTTGCGCAGATCCAACAGGCCACGGTCAAAGCGCAGATCTGCCGACATGCCCTCCATCCAGAGCCCCCGGTTGTTCAACAGGTCCGAAATTCCCGTCAACGACACCAGATTGAACAGGCTAGAGACGATGGGCGCATCAACCACATAGAAGTCCTGCACCGCTAGGCTGCCGATCAAAGGCGCCGACAGCAAGGGGCCCTGTGTCTTGCCCTTAAAGCGCATAAAACCGCCGTTCATGTTCTCCCAATAGCCCAGGGTCTTCAGCAGCGCGCCCGCGTCCACGGTCTCGATAAACAGCTCATAGCCACCGGTACCAAGCGGCGCAAAGGCGAGCTCGGCGCGCGGCACCTTATCCTGGGTCACCGAGCTGAAGGGCATAGTGCCAGCGAACTCGATGCGGTGCCACAAGGTGCCAACCCGCTCGCCATAGAACGACACGTCAGAAATCACGTTGTTCGAGGGCAAAAGCACATGGTCTACGCTGGGTGCGTTGAAGACGATGGGCTTGCCGCTGGTAATCTGGCTCGCGCCCTGGCTGGCCTGGCCCGACTGTTTCATGGCCTCAAAGATAGCCTTTGCATCGAATTGGCCGCCGCCCAAACTAAAGTGCAGTGCATCGGGGCGGTTCTCGGCTCGCAGGCCGCGCAGGATCGTGCGTTCAAAGCGCACTTCGTCGAAGGCCAAGGCCTGCCAATCGCCGGTCTGCTCGGAAAAGTGCCCTTGGCCGCGCACGGCAAACACGGGCTCGCTCTGGCCCGCGCGATAGGTGCGCAGGTCCAAGCCCTCGATTTGTACGGGACGACCGCCGCGCAAGCGCGCTGCGACATCGACCGATCCGCGCTGGCCTGCTGGTTTGCGCATCGACAAGAAGGGCAGTTGGAAGCCTGCAGCCTGCATATCGGTCAGCGCCACCACATGGCCGTCGCCGTTCCAATCATCCTCATAGGAGGCTTCGACGCTCAGGCTGCCATCGGTCAGATAGGAGGTCAAAAACGGCAGATAACCCAGAACCTGAACCACCGGCAGCCGGCTGGTGACCTTGACCTGGTTACGCTGGGCGGACTTGAGATCAAAGGACCGCACAAACGACAGGTTCAAGGGCGCGCCATCGAACATGGCCTGTCCTTCGCCCTGCATGCCCTGCGGGTTGATCGCAAACCGCAGATTGCCGCCGCTGACATCAGAAGCGCCGGCGATATCTTGCCAACCCAGATCTTGCGCCGAGCCTTGCCCCTCAAAGGCCACGTCCTGCGGCCCCATAACTTGGCCTGGATTGGGCAGTCGCATCGCTAAGGAGACATCGCCTGTCACCTTCCCGCTCAACAGGTCGAGGGGCAGTGTGTTCAGCACCTCCAGACCGATTTGCCCTTTCGCCAGGGTCGCCAGCAAGGGGCGCAGATGAGCGTCAGCGCTGCCTTGCAGGCGAATTTCCGCCCGCTGGTTGACCTTGTGCTCAATCTGGATGGCGGCTGCGCCCCACTTGGCGACCCCAGCAAAAGCGCCCGGCTCTAGGGTCAAGCTGGTCTGCTCGGTGCCAATCTTGACCGACCCCAAGCCACCTTCGATCAAGGGCAGGTGCGGCCAGGCGCGCATTTGCCCGCCGACAAAGCCAAAGCTGCCTTCGCGCAGCCGCGTGTCAGGGTCCAAGGCAATATCGTAGGGAACGAACTCGTGCTGGCGAAAGCGGATATTGCGGGCTTCGCCCAACAGCTCGGCCTCGGCAAACCAGGTACGCAAACAGCTATTGCGGCGACATTCGGGCCAGAAGCGCAGTCCCGTCTGCACATCGCTGCGGTCGGCCACCACATCGACGATTTGTTCAATCGCGCTGCCGTCTTTGGCTTGAAAGTCGAAATAGAACTGACCGCTGGCCTGGCTCAAGCTGCCGTCGCTTAGCGGGAATGTCAACTTGGCCTCTTTGACCGTCAGTTGGAGCAAAGGCACGTCCAGGTGCCCCTTGGCGCTGCCCGCCTCGACCAACAAGGGCTGACGATAGAAGGGCATCATGGCCGCCTCGCCGCGCCCGGATTTCAAATCGAAGTCGAGCGTCAAGGGCTGAAGATCGCGGCCCAATTGAAGGCTGGCCTTGCCCGCAATCGGCAAGTTGACCTCGCTGAGCTGCTTCGCCAGGGGGTGCAGGCTGGTCAGCCCTGACGGCCGCAGCTCGCTGAAGCTCAAATCCAGTTCGGGCTTGCCGCTGTCGGGCAGCTCGGCTTTGACTGTCACGTCCACGAGCTGATTGGCGAGAGCCAAGCGCGCTGACATCTGGGCCTGCCCGCTGCCGCCCTCCAAATCCATATCCAGGCGGGTTGCAAAACCGCCGACGGGGCTCGGCAACTGGGGCACTTGCAAGCTGAAGGCGCTGGCGGTTAGCGCCAAGCCCATGCGGCTGCGTCGTACATCCATGGCCAATTGCAAATCGTTTGCAGCAAAGGCGCGATTGCCAACAGAATCGGCCATCGACAGGCGTTTGAGACTGATCGCAATGGTGCGCAACTGCTGAAAGAAGGGCGTGTCACGCCGCATGGCCTCAAATTGGCTCAAGGCATGGCTCAAGATCACGTCTTGCTGGGCTTGGCTGGAGGGTGCCTGCTCGATCGCCCGCTGGGTCTCGCGCTCCAACTCGAACTCGGTATAGAGCCGCGATTCGGTTGAAAGCGGGAACAGGGAGACACTGTAGCGCCCCACCGCCAAGCGGCGCAGCTCCAGAGCTTGGCCTTCGACGCGCAGATCCTTGGGGCGCAGCAGGCCGCGCACCAGCGCGTTGTTGGCCAACTTCATCTCGATGCGCGGCAACTCGGCGGCCTCCGAGCCACCGTCCTTCGGCACAAAAGCCAGGTCCGACAGCACGATCAGACTGGAGCGGTCTTCGTGGTCGAAGGTCAGCACTGCGCTGCCGATATCGACCTTGTAGTCCGGCAGCACAGCGGTAATCGCGGCCTCAATTCGGGGTTTGAAGAATCCCAGATCGATCGGGCTGCGCGAAATATACCAAGCCGCGAACACCGCCGTAATCAGGATCGATACAAGCGAGATCCCGATCAAGCGCGCCAGCAGCAAAAAAGAGAAGCGAATTACCGCAGAAATAGTGGTCGTGCCTCGCGCCGAAATGACTGGCTGTCGTTGTCAAACTGCGCTGGGTTTAGCGAGCCAATGGGGCAATTTCAAGGGGTGAAGGTTCGGTTGGCGGACGGCTCGGCGCTGCGGCGCTTGCCCGCATCACGGCTTCAAGCAGGCCCCAAGCCTTGACCTTGGCAAGGCCGCTCTAGTCTTATCAAGGGAACAAGCAAAACGCTTGCTTTCCCCCTGCGCCCGCGCGCCCACGCCCCACATCCTGGAGCCCCTTATGACCGATACCACCGCTTCCCTGCTGCAAGAAGGCGATCAAGCGCCCAGCTTTTCGGCCGCCGCTGCGCCCGGACCTGAGCTGTCCAGCGCCGATCTGGTCGGACAAGCCTATGTCATCTACTTCTACCCCAAGGACGACACCCCCGGCTGCACCATCGAAGCGCAAGACTTTCAGGCCATGCGCGATGACTTTGCATCCGCCGGAGTGCGGGTGATCGGTGTGTCGCGCGATTCTCTGGCCTCGCACGAAAAGTTCCAGGCCAAGTACGACCTGGATTTCACGTTGATCAGCGATCCTGACACCGAAGTGTGCCAGGCCTACGGCGTGTGGCAAGAGAAGTCCAACTACGGCAAGACCAGCATGGGCATCGTCCGTTCGACCTTCCTGGTCGGCGCTGACGGCAGCGTCGCCAAAGCCTGGCGCAATGTCCGCGCCAAGGGCCACGCCGAAAAGGTCCTGGAGGCTGCTCGCGACTTGGCGCAGGCGCGCTAGAGCCCATGACACAGAAGGCCGCCCTTCCCCAAAACGCCTTGGACAGTCTGTCGGCAGGCGCCGCCTTCTGCCTGGCCATCGCCGATCCGCACGATAAGGCTGCCGCGACCCGCCAGCTCGCGGCTGTCTGGCGGGCTCGGGGCCTGCCGCACAAGGGCGCCACGCAGCTTGCCGAGCGCCCGGCCCGGCTGGACAAGCCCGAGCTCAAACACCCCCGCGACATGCCCAAGCGCAAGGTCGGCGCTTCCATCTCCGGCCGCATCGCTCTGCTGCACGCCCTGTCGCACATCGAGCTGAACGCCATCAATCTGTCGCTGGATATCCTGGGGCGCTTCTTAGAGATCGACTTTCCCGAGCGCTTCTATTGGGACTGGCTGAAGGTGGCCAACGACGAGGCCAAGCACTTCTTGCTGCTGGCTGAGCGCTTGCAAGCGCTGGGCGGGCGCTACGGCGACCTGCCCGCACACGATGGTTTGTGGGAGAGCGCGGTGGCCACCGCCGCTGACCCGCTAGGCCGCCTTGCCGTGGTGCCTATGGTGTTGGAGGCGCGCGGCCTGGATGTGACGCCCTTGATGATCGACAAGCTGTCTCAGATCGGCGATGAGGCGACCGTTGCCGCCTTGCGGGTCATCTATGAGGACGAAATTACCCACGTCGCCGCCGGTCGGCGCTGGTTCGAGTGGCTGGCGGGCCAGCGCGGCGAGAGCGACCTTGAGGGCCTCTGGCAGAGCCTGGTGCAGCGCTATTTCTTGGGCAAGCTGAAGCGCCCCTTCAACAAGCCCGCACGTTGGGAGGCGGGCATGCAGCCCAGCTACTACGAGGCTCTGGCGGACTGGTACGCGGATATCGAGCTCTAGCGCGACGTCCAGTAGGCCTCGCCCGACAGGACACCGCGCGCCACCGAACGGGTGACGCAATCGGCCAGCAGCTCGCCGATCATGGCAAGTTCATAGAGATCGCCCGGCCCAAGCGCTTGCCCGCGCAGCCCCGTTGACACCGCAAACAAGGTATCGCCGTCCAGGGGCGTGTGCGAGGGTCGCAGCGCGCGCGCCAGCCCGTTGTGTGCCATGGCCGCCAGGCGCCGCAGTTGCTTTTGGTTCAGCGGCAGGTCGGTAGCGATCACACCGATACTGGTGTTGGCGCCCAAGTCGTGGCCCTTCATCGGCAGAGCCAGCGGCCTACTGCGCGCTTCGGGCGCTGCTGCTGCGCCGGGATCTCGCGCGAATTCGCCAGCCAGCTCCCAGGGTGCGGCCCAAAGCTGGCGCGCGCCAGACTGCGGCTCATAGTAGGGCGAGCCCACCGCGTTGACCGCTACCAGCGCCGCCAGGCTCCAGCCGTCTGGGTGGCGCAGCGAGGCCATGCCCAGCCCCCCCGGCCCCGAAGCGGTGGTCGCGCCAAAGCCCGCGCCGACCGCGCCCAGCCCTGCGGACGCTCCCAGCTCTGCGGATGCTCCCAGCGCCGCCACGGCCTCTTGGCCCAAGCTGTAGTAGCGCCGCGTTGCCGGGTCGTAGTCCTGCCCGCCATTGAGCAAATCGAATAAGATGGCCTGCGGCACCAACGGCACCCGCACCGGACCAATGGCAAAGCCCCGGCCCTGCTCCAGCAGCGCGGCCTGCACCGCTGAGGCCGCCTCGAGGCCAAAGGCCGAGCCGCCCGACAGCACGATGGCGTCCACCTGCTCGACGGTCGCTGATGGCCCCAGGACATCGGTTTCGCGCGTACCGGGCGCTCCGCCGCGCACATCGACGGCGGCGGTCATCGGTGCCTCAGCCAACACCAGCGTCACCCCAGAGCGCAGCGCCGTGTCGGCCGCGTGGCCCAGCCGCAGCCCCGCCACATCGGTCAGCCCATTGCTGGGGCCAGGCTGTAGGTCTTGGGGATCAAAGGCCATGAGCGGGGCTCCTTTCTACTGGCGTTTCCACTGG
>CAZHYF010000025.1:8758-17836 GCA_964536635.1 uncultured Rhodospirillaceae bacterium
TCCACTGGCGTCTGCGAAATGTGAAGGCCGCGAAGCGCCCGAATTTTGCACAAGCACTTTACAAAACCGTCTCTAGCGCGCCCAATGGCCAGGGTAAGCGTCGCTCAATCACATGGAAAGCCTCTTTCAGCCTATGCTGCCCCAGCTTCATTCCTTTTTGCCACCCCAAAGGGCCATCTGGGCCTTGGGCTTGTTGGTGGCCTTGGGCCTGATCCTGCTACAGCCACCGGGTGCCCAGGCCAAAGACGCCAGCAAGGGCCCGCAGGTCTGCGCCTTGCGTTGGGGCATGAACCACGATCTGGGCTATTGCGGGCGGGTGCTGCGCAATGACGGCGAGCTGCGCCACGTCAAGCTGGAGTCCGTGCGGCGCTCCTACGTCGGCTTCGGTTGGTCGAACGCCTGCAGCGGCTGGCAGCACTTGGGCAGCCTCAAAGTGGGGCAGACCCTTATCGTGCATCGCGACTGCCTGGACCGCAAACCCGGCCTGTTGCGCAACTGGCGCGATACGACGGTCCTGATCCAGAGCGTCGCCGGGGTGGCGCTACTCCTGCTGGGCTAGCAAATCTTTGAGCTGGTACAACGCCTCTAGCGCTTCGCGCGGACTGAGCGCGTCTGGGTTGAGCGCCTCTAGGGTCTCCAAAGCCTGCTGGCTGCCAGCGTCCAGCGCAGCGCTGCCCGTGCCGCCCGCCAGCGGCAGGTCATCGACATAGCCCTCGGCCTCTTCTTCAACCAGAGCCTGGAACAGCGGCAGATCCTCGATCACATTGCGCAGGCTTGAGCCCTGCTGGCCCGCCTCCAGCCGCTTGAGGATATCCTTGGCACGGGTCAGGACGCTGCGCGGCAGCCCCGCCAACTCGGCGACGTGGATGCCATAGGAGCGGTCGGCAGAGCCCGGCTCCACCTGATGGGTGAAGATGATCTTACCCTTCAGCTCGCTGACCCGCATGCGGTGGCTGGAGAGCAGGGCCAAGCGATCACAGAGCGCGGTCAGCTCGTGGTAGTGGGTGGCGAACAAGGTCCGACAGCCGCGCTTATCGTGCAAGTATTCCAGGCAGGCCCAGGCGATCGACAGGCCGTCGAAGGTGGCCGTGCCACGCCCGATCTCGTCCAAAATCACGAAGGATCTGGGCGTCGATCGGTTCAAGATGGCGGCGGTCTCCACCATCTCCACCATGAAGGTTGACTGGCCGCGCGCCAGATCGTCGGCCGCACCGACCCGGCTGAACAGGCGATCCACCAGCCCGAGCCGCGCCGATTTGGCGGGCACGAAGCTGCCCATCTGCGCCAGCACCACCATCAGTGCGTTTTGGCGCAAGAAGGTGGACTTACCCGCCATGTTGGGGCCGGTCAGCAGCCAAAGGCGGTCGCGCGGATCAAACTGGGTCTCGTTGGGGATGAAGGTCTGCCCCTGCCCCTGAGCAAAGAGGGCGCGCTCGACCACCGGATGGCGCAGGGCCTCGACCTGCATGTCAAGCCCATCGTCGAGCTGCGGCGGGCACCAATCACGGCTTGTGGCCAGCTCGGCCAAGCCCGCCCAGACGTCCAGGCGCGCCATAGCCGAGGCCGCATCGGCCAGGTCTTGCAACAGCGCCCCGACTGAGGCCAGCAGCCCGTCGAACAGCTCCAGTTCCAACGCTAGGGCGCGGTCCGCGGCCGAGGTGATGGCCTGCTCCAGCGCGTTCAGCTCGGTGGTGGTAAAGCGCAGCGCGTTCTTCATGGTCTGGCGGTGGATGAAGGGCGATGCCGCGCTGATGTCGATCTTGTCAGCGTGGTTGGCCGTCACCTCGATGAAGTAGCCCAGGACGTTGTTGTTCTTGATCTTCAGCGAGGCGACACCGGTCTCAGCTACATAGCGCGCTTGCAGGTTGGCCACCAGACGGCGGCTCTCAGAGCGCAGGCTCAAGAGTTCGTCCAGGCCCGCGTGATAGCCCGGCTGGATGAAGCCGCCATCGCGCGCCAGCAAGGGGGCGTCGGGCGACAAGGCCTGTTGCAGGGTCGCGCGCAGCTCCTCGAAATCGCCCAGGGCGGTTCTGGCCTGGTCCAGCCTCGGCGGCAGCGCCAAGGTCGCCTCGGTCAGCAGCAAGCTGAGCCGCTGGGCGGTCTCAGCCGCTGCGGCAATCGCCAGCAGGTCGCGCGGCCCCGCCCGACCCAAGGAGACCCGCGAGACCAGCCGCGCCAAGTCCGGACAGCCCTTCAGTGCCACTCGCAGATCAGAGCGCAACAGCCCGGCATCAACAAAGAAGCTGACCGCGTGCTGGCGCTCCAAGATCGGGGCCAATTCAGCCAAGGGGCGCGCGATCCACTGGCCCAAGAGGCGTGAGCCCGCCGCCGTAACGCAGGTATCAATACAGTCCAGCAAAGAGCCTTTGCGCTGACCATCAGGGCCGGTCAGGATCTCCAGATTGCGCAAGCTGGCGGCGTCCAGCTGCAAGAGGCTACTTTCTTGCTGGCGGCTGAGCGCGTCCAAGCGCGGCAGCTTGCCCTTTTGCGTCAGCTCGATGTAGTCGAGCAGGCTACCTGCCGCCGTCAGCTCGAAGGGCGAGAAGTCGCCGAAGCCTTCCAGCGTGGCGACGCCGTAGTAGTCGCAGAGCCGCTTGTGGGCGTTCTTGGCATCAAATCTGGCCCTGGGTTGGGCGCTGAGGCTGGCTTGCCCCTGGGTCATGAGCGCCAAGCGATCCGGGGCAAACTTGTACAGAATAGCGGGGCTGTCGGCCACCAGCAGCTCGCGCGGTTGCAACGCGGTCAAGCGCGCTTCTAAGGCCGCGTCGCTCTCAAGCGCAGAGGTGAAAAAACCGCCGCTGGCGATATCAACCCAAGCCAGAGCCCGCCCGCCCTTGGCTTCGACGTAGCAGGCCAGGTAGGCCGCCGCGTTGGCGGGCAGCAAGCTGTCCTCGGTCAAGGTGCCGGGGGTGACGATCCGCACCACCTCGCGCCGCACCACCGATTTGGCACCGCGCTTCTTGGCTTCGGCAGGGTCTTCGGTCTGCTCACAGATCGCCACCTTGTGCCCGCTGCGGATCAGCCGCTCCAGATAGGATTCAGCCGCATGATAGGGCACGCCCGCCATGGGTATGGGATCGCCCGCGTGCTGCCCCCGGTGGGTCTGGGTGATCTGCAACACCTCGGCCGCCACAATCGCGTCGTCAAAGAACAGCTCGTAGAAATCGCCCATACGATAGAACAAGAGGCAGCCGGGATGCGCCGCCTTGATCTCAAGATACTGCTGCATCATGGGCGTGGGCGCCGGGCTGGCTTGCGCCTGGGTCTCTTCTTGGTTCTCTGTCTGGTCTTCGGGGCTGGACTTGCGGGGAGCCATGCGTTTTTCGCTATTCCGTACTCTAAAATGAGCAAAGCTCGGCGCTGCTTGCCGGATGCAATGCCGATTTGACTGTGCTAGCACAAGGTCTTGTTGCCAAAAAACCGAGCAATTGACAGGGAAGAACAGCACATGTCCACAGATCAGACCAAAGCCTCGTTGCGCGATGCCGCCTTGGAGTTTCACGCGCAGGGGCGTCCTGGCAAGCTGGAAATCACCGCCACCAAGCCGCTGACCACCCAGCGCGATCTGGCACTGGCCTATTCGCCAGGCGTGGCCGAGCCCTGTCTTGAAATCCAAAAAGACCCGGACACCGCCTACGACTACACCGCCAAGTCCAACACCGTTGCGGTCATTTCCAACGGCACCGCAGTGCTGGGCCTGGGCAATTTGGGCGCGCTGGCCTCTAAGCCCGTGATGGAGGGCAAGGCCGTACTGTTCAAGCGCTTTGCCGACATCGACGGTATCGACATCGAGGTGGGCACCGAAGACGTGGATGCCTTCTGCCAAGCGGTCAAGCTGATCGCGCCCTCGTTCGGCGGCATCAACCTGGAAGACATCTCCGCGCCCGCCTCTTTCTTGATCGAAGCCCGCCTGAAGGACGAGCTGGACATCCCTGTGATGCACGACGACCAGCACGGTACCGCGATTATCGCCGCCGCAGGCTTGATCAACGCCTGCTTGCTAACCGGCCGCGACCTGAAGAACTGCCGCATCGTGTCATCGGGCGCGGGTGCCGCCTCCATCGCCACCGTTGAGCTGCTGAAGGCCATGGGCGTGCCGCACGACCACGTGACCTTGGTAGACCGCGACGGCGTCATCTATCGCGGCAGAGCCGACGTCAACCAGTGGAAAGCCGCTCACGCGGTGGACACGGACGCACGCAGCCTGGCCGATGCTCTGGACGGCGCCGATGTCTTCTTGGGCCTGTCGGCTAAGGGCGTGGTCAGCCAGGACATGGTCAAGGCTATGGCGCCCAAACCCATCGTCTTTGCCATGGCGAACCCCGATCCTGAGATTTTGCCCGAAGACGTGAAGGCCGTGCGCCCGGACGCCATCATCGCCACCGGCCGTTCGGACTACCCGAACCAGGTCAACAACGTGCTGGGCTTCCCCTATATCTTCCGTGGCGCGCTGGACGTACGGGCCTCAGCCATCAACACCCAGATGAAGGTGGCGGCGGTCTATGCCATCGCCGAGTTGGCGCGCAAAGAGGTGCCCGGTGCGGTGGCTGAAGCCTATGGCGCAGCGCACACCTTTGGTCCTGAATACATCATCCCTGCCCCCTTTGACCCGCGTTTGATCACCGTCGTGCCCAAGGCTGTGGCCAAGGCCGCCATGGACACCGGCGTCGCGCGCAAGCCCATCATGGATATGGCCGCCTATGAAGCGCGGCTCAAACTGCGCATCGACCCCAACTCAGAGCGCCTGCAGACCCTGTTTGACGCCGTGCGCGCCAATCCGCAGCGCGCCATCTTCGCAGAGGGCGAGGAAGAGACCATGATCCGCGCCGCCCTGGCCTATCAAGAGCAGGGCTACGGCCAGGCTATTCTTGTCGGTCGCGAGCGCGAGATTGAAGAGGTCGCCAAAAACGCAGGCATTGATGTCTCTAGCCTGGAAATCGTCAACGCCAAGAGCACCATCGAGGAAAACGACGCCTCGGCCGACTACCTGTTTGCCCGCCTGCAGCGCAAGGGCTTCTTGTGGCGCGACTGCCAGCGCATGATCAAGCGCGACCGCAACGTCTATGCTGCCATGCAAGTGGTCAAGGGCCGTGCAGATCTGGTGATTACCGGCCTGACCAAGACCTTCCGCGGCTCGTATGAAGACATCAAGCTGGTGTTGGATCACGCGCCAGGACAGCGGACCATGGGCTACACCATGGTGCTGGACAAGACCCAGACCGTTTTCTTGGCTGACACCTCGATCCACGAGAACCCCACCGCCCAGCAACTGGTGGCCATCGCCAAGCAAATGGCGTGGCGCGCGCGCTCGATGGGCCACGAGCCTCGGGTGGCTTTTGTCTCCTATTCGACCTTCGGCAACCCCATGCGCAGTTATTCACAGCCGCTGCGCGAGGCCGTCGAGCTGCTGGACAAAGAGAAGGTTGACTTCGAGTACGAAGGCGAAATGCAGGTCACACCAGCGCTGGACTTTGAGATGATGCGCAAGTCCTTCCCCTTCAGCCGTTTGTCTGGTCCTGCTAACATCCTGATTATGCCTGGATTGCATGCGGCCAACATCTCCTCGCGCCTGATCCAGCACTTCTCCAAGGGTAAGGTGGTTGGGCCCCAGTTGCTGGGAATGGAAAAGCCTGTCCATATCGCGCTGATGAACGCAAAGGTTGATGATATCCTCACCTCTGCAGCCATTGCCGCGCATTCGGCTATTATCCGCAAGGCCCAATAAGCGGGCTTCGCCTTTATTCTACCCGAATCAATCCCCGTAACAGGCCCAAGGGCCTGCGACGCGGTTGCGTCTTGGCCAGCGAGCGCTTAAAGATGTAGCAATTTGCATCTCTTCGCGTTTTGCACATTCTGCTAGAAGCAAGCCGTAACCGAAGGGCTTCTATCAGATTGGGATCGAACCCACTAAGGGAAGAAAAGTATGTTTGGAAAGCCACAAGATCAAAACCCTGGCGGCCCACGCCCCGGCGGCCCCGCTGGCCCCGGTTCGCGTCCTGGCGGCCCCGCTGGCCCTGGCGCGCGCCCCGGCCCTGCTGGCGGCCCCGGCGCATTCGGCGGCCCGGCGCGTCCCAATGGGCCCGCTGGTGGTCCTGGCGGAGCGCCTGTAGGTGCGCCAGGCGGTGGCCTTGGTGCTGCTCCCGGTGGACGCCCCTTGCCCCCGCGCCGTCCGGCACCTGCCGCAGCAGCCCAGCGCCCCTTGGGCGGTGAGCGCGCCAGCCTGGCCGGCCAGCAAGAAAACGGACGCCTGACCGTCGGCCAGGAAATCAAGCTTTCGGGTGAGATTAAGTCTTGTGACCGATTGGTGGTCGAGGGTACAGTTGAGGCGCAACTGTCCGACAGCCGCGCGCTGGAAGTGACCGAGACCGGTATCTTCCGCGGCACCGCTGAAGTGGATATGGCCGAAATCAACGGCGTCTTCGAAGGCGAGTTGAACGTGGAAGGCCGCTTGTTCATTCGCGCTCAGGGCCGCGTATCTGGCAACGTGCGCTATGGTGAGCTGGAGATCGAACGCGGCGGGCGCATCGCCGGTGAAATCGGCAATCAAGGTGAGGTCGCCGCTTCGGACGGTTACCGCCGCCCCTACGAGGCCGACGAGCTGTAAGACCTGCTGTAAGACCTAGGGCCGCGCTGTCTAAGACCAGGCGCGCGGCTTGACTGGTTTTCGCAAAGGCGGTCAACTGGGGCCGCCATGCCCAGGGCGGGAAATTTGCAAATATTCTTTTGCAGGCTTCAGGCTTTGGACACAATTTTAGCGTAAGGCTGGGCCGCTTACGCAAGAACTCCCATTGACGCGCTTGGATCCAGTTTGAGCGCCTGCCGGGCGGCTAGCACCAGTCGCATCCCGGCATTGTAACGACGACGAAGAGCTTTGCATGACTATCATTCGCACCCTCGCTGTTGTGGTATTGGCCCTCGGCTTTGCGGGCGCAACCCTGGCCGAGGAGATCACCGATCTCGGTACCTTCACAGACTGGTCAGCCTACAAGTTCCAAGAGGGCGGATCGGACGTCTGCTATATGGCTACCCAGCCCGCCAAGTCCGAAGGTGATTACACCAAGCGCGGACAGGTCTTCTGGTTGGTGGCACATCGCACGGCTTTCAACAAAAAGAACACCTCCAGCTTCGTACCGGGCTACACGCTGCGCCCAGACAGCTCGGTTTCGGTTGAAATTTCGGGACGCACCTTCACCATGTTCGCCGGTACAGAGGCCGAAAATCAGGCCATCGCCTGGTTCCGCGATCAGGACGACAGCGCAGCCGTTGAGGCCATGCGCAAGGGCCTGACCATGATTGTCAAAGCCGTGTCCTCGCGCGGTACGTTGACCACCGACGAATTTTCACTGCGCGGCTTCACTGCGGCGCACAACAAGATCACCGAAGCCTGCGGCTTCTAACTCGCCCAGCAAGCGCCCTTTGATCTGAGGCTCTCCGGACTGCGCCCGAACGCAGCGCGCGAGCCTTTTGCTTTTTCGCGCCAAATCGCCTAAATAGGCGCTGTTCGGCCCCCACTACGCCCTTTCGAGCTGCTCCGCCCATGCATTCCAGCCACGCCAAAGCCTTTGCCCCCAGTCAGACCCGCCAAGACGGCAAGATCAACCTGATCGGCTTGTCGCGCGACGAGATCCAGGGCCTGTTCGAAGACCGGGGCCTGAAGGCTTTCCGGGTCAAGCAGGTTTGGCAATGGATCTACGGCTGGGGCGTGACCGACTTTGACGCCATGACCAACCTGGCAAAGCCAGTGCGCGCCCAGCTGGCCGAGGAATTCGTTATCGAGCGCCCCAGGGTCAAACTGGCGCAGAACTCGGTGGATGGCACCGCCAAGTGGCTGCTGCAATTCGACGACAACCAAGAGGTCGAGACGGTCCACATCCCCGAGTCTGATCGCGGCACGCTCTGCGTCTCCAGCCAGGTCGGCTGCACCTTGACCTGTAAGTTCTGCATGACCGGCACCCAAAAGCTGGTGCGCAACCTGTCTGCTGGCGAGATCGTTGGCCAGCTCATGCTGGCGCGCGACGCTTTCGGCGAGTGGCCCACCCCCACCGACGGCTCGCGGCAACTGACCAACATCGTGCTGATGGGCATGGGCGAGCCGCTCTATAACTACGAGAATGTCGCCAAGGCCATGCGCATCGTCATGGATCCCGACGGGCTGGCCTTCTCCAAGCGCCGCATCACGCTGTCAACCTCCGGCGTCGTGCCCGAGCTGCGTCGCTGTGGGCAGGAGCTGAACGTCAACCTGGCCATCTCCTTGCACGCGGTGAACGACGAGATCCGCTCTGAGATCATGCCGATCAACAAGAAGTACCCGCTGGCCGAGTTGCTGGCGGCTTGCCGCGACTACCCGGGCGTCTCCAATGCGCGCCGCATCACCTTCGAATATGTCATGCTGAAAGGCGTCAACGACAGCCTGGCCGACGCCAGGGCGCTGGTGCGCATCCTGCGCGGCATCCCGGCCAAGATCAATTTGATCCCCTTCAACCCCTGGCCGAATTCGCCCTACGCGTGCTCGGAACCGCTGACCATCACCAAATTCCAAGATGTGCTGGCGCGGGCCGGACTGTCGGCGCCGGTGCGCACCACCCGTGGTGAGGACATCTCGGCCGCTTGCGGACAGCTCAAGTCTGAATCGGTGCGCGAGCGCAAGCCCCGCCCGCACGATCACCTGCGCGCCCAGGTGGCTGCGGTGGCCTGAAGCAGGGCCGCAATCAGGGCCGCAACCGCTCGCTCGCGCCTGTTATAGCCGCTTGACACGCGCATCAGGTGCTATCGAATTGTCTGCAAGGCAACGTCACCTCTACGCCTGAAGCCATGCGCTTGGGACTTGCGTCAGACCCCCAGCTCACGGGCCTTCATGTCCAGGGCAACCCGGATCGTCAGGAAGGCCGTCGCCAGAACCAGCAGCGCCCGCAGTCCATAGGTCAACGCGAAGGGCAGCACGGGCATGAGCAGGGTTTCCACCGGCATGACCCCAAACTGCACCAGGACCATTTGCAGACCAAGATCCAGCACCACGAAGGTGCCGCCCGTTACCAAAGCGAGAAGCCGCTGGTCACTTTCCAACAGCGACAGGCGCGC
>CAZHYF010000026.1:0-7831 GCA_964536635.1 uncultured Rhodospirillaceae bacterium
AAATCAACGATGTAGGTCGCAATTTGCGCGGGCGTTCAGATAATATTCATCTAGGGTTTCCACACTCAGCAGTGCAACTTGCCACCTTCGAGCAGCCCCACGGGCGATCTTGCGGGCTTGCAAGCTCCAAGGCGGGCCACCTGCAAGAGGTATGGGTGACTTCGCTGCGGCCCCCGAACTTGGGCGTGATCCTACGCTCGTCTTGTCAAACGGAGCATCGTCAGATGAAAAAGACCTTTATGTCCCTCATGGTCGGCCTGCTCGCCTTGGTGGCCAGTGCCACTGCAGCCAGCGCCGCCTATACAACTTCGTCGGTTAACATGCGCACAGGCCCTTCGACCGGCTATTCGGTGATCCGCGTCCTGTCGGGCGGCACCTGGGTCGATGTGCTGTGGTGCGACTCTGGCTGGTGTAAAGTCGCGACCGGCGGCGATACCGGCTATGTGTCATCGCGCTTCATCAGCAGCACCAAGCCGATCTACAAAAAGAAGAAGGCGAGCAACTACCATAAGCACGGCCCCTACGCGCACAGCCACTCGCGCGGCTGGAAGCCCCATTCACACGGTGGCTACTATGGTTGGTATCCGCGCAAGTACTACGGCAAGCCCGGTCTGTACTTCCACTTCCGCTTCTAGAGCAAACCCGAGCAATTGACTCCAATTGCGAAGGGAGAATAGTCGCTAAATCAATGGGTTAGAGTATCGTTGTCGCAGCCTGTTCAGCGCAACGCCCTCTGACCCCGAACGCAACACCCGCGCGCACGACAGCGCGGGCTAACCCTGTCGTCTCTCGGCCCTTGCTTCCTGCGCACCGCAGCGGATCAAGGGCCTTTTTTGTGGGCGGATTGAGGGTCAAGCTCAAGCTCTTGGGATCAAGGGCTTCAAGGTCGCCAGGGGTGACTTTGCGGTCACAGCAACACGGGCGCGCGTTTGGTGACTGCAAGACAGTGCAACGCGCTTGTCTTACAAAAGAGATGCTTTTTGGCTAGGCTGCGAGGCGTGCGAGCGAATTGGCCTGCTTTTGCTTCAGATTGCGGCGGTGGGCATCGACGGTGCGGGTTGAGATGCCCAGGTGCTCCGCGATATCGCGCGAGGTGCAACCTTGCTGGACCAGCGCCCAAATTTCAGTCTCGCGCGGGGTCAACTCGACGCGCAAGGCAAACTGCGTTGCGATCTCCTCGTCCTGCTGCGCCAGATCGGCGCTCAAGGCGCGCCGCATGGGCTTGGGGTAATAGCAGCCGCCAAGCTGTAGTATCTGCAGGGCGCGCAGCAACTCGCTGCGCCTGGGCTGAAGCGGTAGCCAGGCTTCTGCCAGGCCGAGCAGCTTGAGACCCAAACCTTGGGCTTGATCGTGATCGGAGAAGAGAATCAAAGGCGCCGCGCCAACGGAGCGACGCAAGGTCAAAAGCGCGTCGGAAACCGCCTCGGGGGAAGGGTCGGCCTGCTGAGACCAGTAGAGCCCGCCCAGCGCCATGACCTCAAAATCGCCCCGCACATCGGCTTGCGGTACAGGTGGCTGTGCCTGAAAATCATGCCAAACCTGCACCCCAAGCGCGTCGAGCTGTGTTGCAAGCGGCCCTGTTTCTTGACAGCTTGCGGGCGTATTTGGCGCGCAACGCAGGTGCAAACGGGCTTGTGCTAGGTGCAAGGGGCGACTGTGATGGGTCATAGCGGGTCAGGCGTTCGTAAGACGGTCCATAGGCGGTTGTTCAGACCGAAAACATGACGACAAGGCCTTGATTCCTCAAGAGACATGTCCGCAGGGCTGCTCTGCTGAAAACGCGACCCAGGCCTGGGTCTAAGGCGCTCTGTGTCGCGGGTGGCCGGGTCACTTGCGTGATATGTGGTCAATTTACTTTACCAAGCGTGCGGCATTTCGCGCAAATCACCCTGTCGAGTGCCCGCAGGTCTAGCCCAAAACGCTGCGAAAGGTCGCGGCATAAACTGTGGCTCGCTGGTAGTTTAATATGCAAAATCAATCATATACCTTACTAACACTCGAGCCGAGCGACCTCGTCTTGCGTCGAACCGAGGTTCGAATTTTCGGTCAAAACAACTGACCAATACCTGAAACACTGTCTAAGATAGCGCTTGATTCTTGCAAAAATCTCGGCATTTTGACCGGCGTGTGACCGTGAAACGGTCCAAGGCAGTTGCAAGGGCGGCCAGAGACTGGTAGGCGATACATCATGTCATTCAAGCATAGGAGTGATGCGTTCGACGCATGCCTCGCGCGATGGCATCAAAGGCATAACACTCTTAGGAGAGACAATCATGCAACGTCGTGATTTCCTGAAAAAGGCAACTTTGGGCGCAGCAGCGGGTGTCGCTGGCGCATCAACCTTGGCAGCACCGGCACTGGCTGGCAGCCATGGCAAAACACTGACAATGGTCACCACTTGGGGCCGTGGTCTGGCAGGCGTCCACGATGCAGCTCAGCGTTTTGTTGACAACATCAACGGTGCTGACGCGGGCCTGACGATTGATCTGAAAGCTGCGGGCGAGCTGGTCGGCGCGTTCGACGTATTCGACGCGGTTGAGTCTGGCCAGGCCGACATCTGGCACGGCGCGCCCTACTACTTCGTAGGCAAGCACCCTGGCTTCGGCTTCTTCACCTCAGTGCCCTTCGGTATGACTGCGGTTGAATACAACATTTGGTTCGACCACATGGGTGGCCGCGAGCTGTCTGACGAGCTGTTCGGCGAATTTGGCCAGATCGGCCTGCCCGCTGGTAACACCGGCCTGCAGGGCGGTGGCTGGTTCCGCAAGGAGATCAACTCGGCTGCTGACTTCCAGGGTTTGAAGTTCCGTATGCCTGGTCTGGGCGGCAAGGTGATTTCTAAGATGGGTGCCTCTGTTCAGAACATCCCTGGTGCGGAAATTTACCAAGCCCTGTCAACCGGCGCGATTGACGGCACCGAGTGGATTGGCCCTTGGGCAGACGAGAAGATCGGCTTCCAAGAAATCACCAAGATCTACTACACCGCTGGCATGCACGAGCCGGGCGCGTCTTTGATGACCGTCTTCTCTTTGGATGTTTGGGAAGGCTTGACCGATGGTCAGCGCGCGGTTGTCACTGCGGCCGCCGCCGAGTGTGATCGTTGGAGCCTGGGCCAGTTCCAGTCTAACAACGGTGCCGCTCTGAAGCGTCTGATCGCTGCTGGCGTTACTCCCAAAGAGTTCAACAACGAAGTTTGGGATGGCATGGCCAACGCAGCAACTGAGCTGTACGACGAGACCAGCGACGGCGCCCTGTTCGACAAGATTCGTAGCAACTACTTCGAGTCTATGTCTACCCTGTCTGGCTGGATGTCTTTGTCAGAAGGCCAGTACATCGCACAGCGTAACCGCGTTCAGAGCGCTGGTTTGATCCGCTAAGCCTCTGGCTTCGTTTCGCGGTGATCGCGAACGGCAAGATCGCGCGGGAGCGCCGGGTTTCGGCCCGGCGCACCGGCGAAGATTGCAGAAGCAGAAGGGTGGAACGCTTGCTGTCAGCAGGAGGCGTTGCCGCCCTTTTTTGCACCCGCTGGTCTTGGCCAGACTGCCGCTTGCAGGCTGGTCGATTCGAGCGCTGAGCGTGGCTCAGAACACTTTTGGGGGATGAACTTGCTCTGAGCACTGGCTCGGGCAGCCCGTGCGTCCCCACGACCCATAAGAGACAGGCTGCGTTATGGAAGATGCAAGTTTGCTGGCCTCGCTGAGTTGGTTCTTCGCTGCTCTGCTGGATGGCTCGCTTTGGAGCGACAAGGGATTTTGGAGCGCGGTCATGCGCGCTGGCGTCTCCTGGACCCTGCTCTATGGCTATATTATTGTGGTTCTCGCCCTGTTGGTGGCGACCCTGTTCTCAAGCCGCGTCGGGGAAGCCGTGCGGGGGGTCATTGACGGCGTTAACTCCAAGTTCGGGCGCTGGGTTTGCTGGTTTGCGTTGCTGATGGTGGTGCAGCAAATCCTGGTGGTCTTCATGCAGGCCATCTTCAAGACGCCCATCATGAGCCTGGCACCCTTTGGCGTCGGTCTCAGCCAGACCCCGCAATGGTTTGGCGAGGAGTTGCGGCTCTACAACGCCATTCTGATCGCTCTGGGTTCGGCCTTCACCTTTCTGGAAGGCGGCCATGTGCGGGTTGACCTCATCTATGGCGGCGTCTCCTTCCGCGCCAAGCGCGCGATCGACCTGGTCGGCTCCTTGTTCTTCATGATGCCCCTGATGATGACCATTTATTTCTTCTCTTGGGGTCTTATGTGGCGCTCGATCGCCAGTGCCAGCGTCAACCCCTATCGCGACACCTACAAGTGGCGTGGCTGGCAGCTCGAGGCCTCGACCAACCCGTCGGGTTTCAACGAGGTCTACCTCTACAAAATCCTGATCTTTGTTTTTGCAGTGCTCATGCTGTTCCAGGCTCTGTCCATGGCGCTGCGCTGCATCCAAGAACTCAAAGAAGGTGAACCTGAGGGCGGTGATCCTCAGCTCATCCAGCACTAATAAGGCGCGACCAGCATGCTCTTTGGACTTAGCGGCGTTGAACTCGCCATCATCATTGTCTTCCTTTGCCTGATCACCGGCATCATGTCGGGTTTCCCCGTGGCTTACGCCTTGGGCGGTTCGGCTCTGATCTCCTTTGCCATCATCGTCGTCATGAACCAAAACGGCCTCCTGTTGACGGCGACCGGCGATCCGATCATTCGAACCGGCGAAGAATGGAAAATCTTTACGGTTTACCCGGGCTCGGCGGTCTCCAACATGTTCTCGCGGATTTTCGGCGGGGGCAATGTGGATGTGCTGCTGGCGGTGCCGCTGTTCGTCTTCATGGGCATCACCCTAGAGCGTTCGCATATCGCCGATGATCTTTTGACCACCATGGCCAAGGTCTTTGGGCCCTTGCCCGGCGGTTTGGCGGTCTCCGTGGTCATGGTGGGCGCACTGCTGGCGGCCTCGACCGGCATCGTGGGCGCCACTGTGGTGACCATGGGCCTGCTGTCACTGCCGACCATGCTGAACAAGGGCTACTCGCCCGAGCTGGCGACCGGCACCATTTGTGCTTCGGGCACCTTGGGCCAGATCATTCCGCCCTCGATCGTGCTGGTGCTTTTGGGCCAGCAGGTGGGCGAATACTACGCTGAAGCCCACCCCGGCACGGTTGTCTCGGTTGGTACCCTGTTCAAGGCGGCCATTATCCCGGGCTTCATGTTGGTGGCCCTCTACATCGCCTACATCATGTGGGTCGCCTTGACCCAACCCCACAAGGCCCCTGCGGTTCACGATGAAGACGCCGAAGCCGATCCGGCGGTGGCGCATTTCGGCGGCGTCAAGCGCTTCTTGATCACCTTGTTTGTGCCCTTGATCGGCTTCTTTGCCGCCTGGGTTATCCTGGGCATGGTTGGGCTGACCGGCCCGCAACACCCGCGTCCGGGCGTCGAGGTGGTGGATTTCGTGGCTCCGGCCATTTCCCCCTCCATCATGGCCTTGCTGGTTTTGGTGTCGATCATCTTCTGGCTGCGCTATGTGCTGTTCCCCAGCGTGCCCCTGCGTCCCTTGCTGATGGGTGTGCTGGGCCTGGTGTTGCTTGCAGCGGTATCGATTTTCGTTGTTCAGCCGGGCATGTCACCGTCCGCCGCCACCATTTGGTACGCAGTGCCGGCCTATTTGATGATCCGTGGCTTGGTGCACGCAGCCAAGCACTTGCAGCACAATGATGTGATCCGTGTGGCCTTCCCGCCGATCGTTTTGATCGTTGCGGTGCTGGGCTCGATCCTGGGCGGCGTCACCAACCCCACCGCTGCGGCGGGTCTGGGCGCTGGCGGTGCCATCATGCTGGCGGCGGCCCGTCAGCTTAAGCCGGGGCAGGCGTCTTGGCCCATCCTCTGGGCAGCCTATGCCATCGTGCTGTTGCTGCTGATCTCCAACAACTTTGACATTCGCCTGTTGGAGGCCATGACGGCCGAGAATACCTTGGCCTACGCGCTGGCCTTCTTGCTCTATCACCTGGCGTTTGCGGGCATCCTTTACTGCATCTACATCTTGTGGGTCGCGCACACGCGGCGCGGCAAGCCGGTGATCTTTGAGATCTCGCTGGAGACCATGAAGATTACCTCCATGGTGTTCGTGATCTTGATCGGCTCGATCATGTTGAACCTGGTGCTGAAGTCGTTTGGCGGCGATCACTATATCCAAGAAGTGCTGCGCAGCTTTGAAAACGAGCGCTCGGTGCTGCTGTTGGTGCTGGTGGTGATCTTCATCATGGGCTTCATGCTGGACTTCCTTGAGATCATCTACATCGTGATCCCCATCGTAGGGCCGGTGATCTATGGCGGCGATATGGACCCCAAGTGGGTGACCATCCTGATTGCGGTCAACTTGCAGACCTCATTCCTGACCCCGCCCTTTGGTTTTGCGCTGTTCTATCTGCGCGGCGTGGCACCTAAGAGCGTCACCACCATGCACATCTATCGCGGTGTGGCGCCCTTCGTCTTGATCCAGGTGTTGGCGCTGGCCATCCTCTGGTTCATCGAACCCATCTCGACCTTCCTGCCGAACCTGTTGCCTGAAGGCGGCTAACCCGGCCATAGGATTGACCAAAGAAACCCGGATCAGCTCAGGTTGGCCCGGGTTTCTTTCGTTTTGGCCCTAGCGGGCCGCGGTGCTTGCGGCATGGCTTTGCATGACCTAGAGCTGAACCCCCGCCATCGTTGCAGGTTTGCCATGCCGCCGCGCCCCTCCCTTCCCTCCAGCCGCCTCGACGCTGCCATGACCCTGTGGCTGCGGTTCAGCCTGGCGAGCTTGGCGGCGGCAGCCCTGGTGGTGCTGCTGGCCTCCTATGGTGCCAGCCAGAGCCTCTGGCTGGGGCGCAGCCTTACTTGGTGGCAGGAGCTGTCGGCGGCCTGCCATGCCAGCCTGCTGTTCTTGAGTGCCGCCCATGTCTTGGGTCAGGGCGCACACCTGCGTATCGACCTGCTCTATCGCCGTTGGGCGCCTGCACAACGCGGCCGCGCCGATCGCCTGTTTGCCTGGATCGCGGGCCTGCCGCTGATGGTCTTGTTGCTGGCCACCGCGCTGCCTTGGGCTTGGCGCGCCTGGAGCCGCCTTGAGGCCTCGGCCAATCCGTCGGGACTGGCCAGCCTCTACTTGGTCAAGAGCCTGCTGGTGCTGGCCGGTTTGCACGGTCTGGCGATGGTGCTGCGGGCGGGCCTTGGCCGCGAGCGGGCTGCGCCATGAGCCCCGGCCTGAACCTAGTCCTCCTGATGCTGCTGACGGTCGCAGCGCTGCTGTCGGGCATGCCGGTGGGCCTGGGGCTGGCGGCAGCGGGCTTGGCCACCGTAGCGCTTGCCGTCGTCAGCGGCGGCCTGCCCTGGGCTGCCGTCGAGGCCTACGCAGTCCTGCCCGACCGCTTGTTGGACGGCATCGCCTTCAATCAGACCCTGATCGCCATTCCTTTGTTCTTGTTGATGGGCAGTTTGCTGCAATCCTCGCGCTTGATCGAGGATGTGTTGCGCCCGCTGGGCCGCCAGAGCCGCGGCCTGCCGCCCTCCATCGTGGCGGTGGGTGGCTTGCTGGGGGCTAGCACAGGCGTGGTGGGGGCCAGCGTCACCGCGCTTGGGCTCTTGACCCTGCCTGCCTTGCTGAAGCGCGGCCTGTCTGCCAGCGCGGCTTCGGGCCTGGTGGCCGCCGCCGGAGCCCTGGGCCAGGTCGTGCCACCCTCGATCGTCCTGCTGGTTTTGGCCGATCAGGTCAGCCAGACCTACACCGCGGCTCAGTACAAGGCGGGCAATTTTGCGCCCGATGTGGTCAGCGCAGGCCAGGTGTTCAGTGCAGCGCTGCTGCCGGCGCTGCTGCTGGT
>CAZHYF010000026.1:7931-17658 GCA_964536635.1 uncultured Rhodospirillaceae bacterium
TTGCGCGTGCCCAGCGGGCTGCTGCTGGTTGCTGGCGCCTGGTGGGTCTTGCAGCGCCGGGGCCTGGCAGGCGCGATCTTGGATCGCGCGGTGCAGCTTACCGGCGTGATCTTCTTCATCCTGCTGGGCGCGGCGGTCTATGCCATCAGCCTCAAGATCATCGGTGGCGACCAGGTGATCCGGGCGCTGCTGACGCCCTTGCTTCAGCGCGAGCCGCGCTTGTTGCTCCTGGCCTTGCTGGGGCTCATGTTCCTGCTGGGCTTCATTTTTGAGTTTCTAGAGATCGTTTTGATCTTGGTGCCGACGGTTGGACCCGTGCTGTTTGCCAGCGATTTGGACCCGGTCTGGGTCTGCGTGCTGATGGCGCTGGTGCTACAGACCTCCTTCTTGACGCCGCCCTTCGGCGTGGCGCTGTTCTATCTGCGCGCTGTGGCGCCGCCGCAGGTGACGACGCTGGCGCTCTATCGCGGCGTCTGGCCCTATGTGGGCCTGCAAATCCTTGTGCTGGCGCTGGTCTGGTTCTGGCCGGGCCTGCTGCTCGGCTGATCATGGGGACGGTCGGTCGCGTGTCGCGCGCACGGTCTTCAAGAATTCTTGCACTTTCTGGGTCCGGTGCAGATCGACGTGGGTGACGATCCAAAGCGCAGCGTTCCAATCTGCGCGGGGCGGCATGACGGGCAGCAAGCGCGCATCGCCCTTGGCCTCGAATTCGGGCAGGAAGCCGAGCCCGAGCCCCTCGCAAACCGCAGCTGCCTGGACGCTCTGGCTTTGGGTGCACAGCACAAGCTGTTCCGGTGACACGGTCTCGGCCATCCAACGGGCGTAGGGCAGGGGGCTGGCATTGCTGACGCTACCGACAAACCGATGCGCCTTGAGCGCGGCTGGGTCGGGCATACCGTGGCGGTCGACATAGTCCTTGGCGACATAGAGACCAAAGCCGAACTCCCCATAGAGCTGCACCACGTAGTCGAGCGTCTCGGGCTTGGGGCCTGCGCGAAACGCTACGTGCGCCTCGCCCAGCTCCAGGCGGCTCAGCTGGCTACCGGCGATGAACTCCAGTGCGATTTCGGGCTGGTTGCGCTGGAAGGCAGCAATGGCGGGCATAAGCAGCGGCGCAAAGCGCGACAGGGCCGTCACGATCAGCCGCCCCGACAAGCGACCCGCCCGCCCCCGGCTCTTGCCGATCAGGTCGCGAAACATGTCATCGGCGCGGTCGGTGACCTCCAGCATGTGTTGGCCGGTCTCGGTCAGGGTATAGCCGCGCGCGTGCCGCTGAAACAAGGGCATGCCAAAGCTCTGCTCCAGCGCATCAATGTGGCGGTTGACGGTTGCTCGATGCACACCCAGCGCCTTGGCCGCCGCGCTGACCGTGCCATGGCGCGCCAGCATCAGGGCGGTGCGCAGCTCGTTCCAGTGATCCATCAAGGCCTCGCTTATGTGATGTTGCAAAAACGCGCAGAACATGCGCGCACGGGTATCTTTACGTCTCGCATCGCGCAGATCAAATGAAAACGCGTGAGACGCAACCTGCCGCGTCTGACAGCAGCAAAGGGACAGACCATGAAGATTCTCGCATTCGCCGCCTCGAATGGGCGCAACTCCATCAACCGCAAGCTGGTCGGCTACGCCGCGGACCGCCTGCGCTCAATGACCCCCGGCCTCAAGGTCAAGACGCTCGATATTCATGACTTCGAGATGCCGATCTATTCGCCCGAACGCGAAGCAACAGACGGCGTACCGGAGCAAGCGCGCGCCTTCTTCGACACCATTGGAGCGGCAGACGCGGTGCTGGTCTCCTTCGCTGAGCACAACGGCAGCACCACGGCTGCTTGGAAGAACATCTTTGATTGGATGAGCCGTATCGACAGCAAGGTCTGGCAAGGCAAGCCGTTGGTCATGCTGGCGGCCTCGCCCGGCGGGCGCGCAGGCGCCAATGTGCTGGCGGGTCAGACCATGATCGCCCCCCACTTTGGCGCCGATCTGAAAGCCTCGCAAGGGATCGGCGATTGGTACCAGGCTTGGGATGATACCGACGGTAAACTGCTGCGCAGCGCCGATATCACCGCCATTGATGCGGCCATCGAAACGCTGGTTCCGGCTCTGGTTTAGGAGAGGGTCCGCGGTCTTGAACCCAAGCGCTGAGGCTTTGTCCTAGAGCGTCGGGCGTTGGTCTTGCAACAACCCTTCCGCTCTCGCTGACTGATTTTTAACGCAAGTCCACGCTCTCTCGTGTTGCCACTCATTCGCGGCTTGCTCTAGGCCACCAGGCGCTCAGCTTCGTTCAGGTCCAGGCTGACCAGGGTCGAGACGCCGCGCTCTTGCATGGTGACGCCGAACAAGCGGTCCATGCGGGCCATGGATACCGGGTGGTGGGTCACCACCAAGAAGCGGGTGCCGGTGGTCTCGGCCAGGCGGCGCACGATGGCGCAAAACCGGTCCACGTTGGCCTCGTCCAGCGGCGCGTCCACCTCGTCCAGCACGCAGATTGGGGCCGGGTTGACCAGGAAGACCGCGAACAAGAGCGCGATGGCGCTCATGGTCTGCTCACCGCCGGACAGCAGCGACATGGATTGCAGCTTCTTGCCGGGCGGCTGAGCGAAGACTTCCAGGCCAGCTTCCAGCGGGTCGTCGCTTTCGACCAGCTCCAAGTTGGCGCGTCCGCCGCCAAACAGCTCGGTAAACAGATCCTTGAAGCGGGTGTTGATGGCTTCATAGGCCTCCAACACGCGCTGGCGCGCTTCTTTGTTCAGGGTCGAGATGGTACGGCGCAGCTTAGCAATCGCCTCTTCCAGCTCGGCCTTTTCGCTTTCGTAGTCTTGGGCGGAGCTCTGCAGCTCCTCGGCCTCTTGCGCGGCGCGCAGGTTGACCGCGCCCAGAGCCGCCCGCTGACCCTTGGCGGTCTCTAGGCGTTGCGCCAGAGCCTCGCGCGCGGGTAAGGCCTCGGCGTCGTTCAGATCCAGGCCGCATTTGGCGCAGATGCCGTCGGGGGTCATGCCATGGGCTTCCGACAGGCGCGCGCGCAGACCCTGGGTCTGTTCGCGGGCGCCCTCGGCCAGGGTTTCAGCGCGAATAAGCGCACCTTGTGCGGCTTGAGCCGTCTGCTCGGCCTCCTTCAGCGCACGCTTGTGGCTGTCGATCTCGGCTTCGGCGTCGCGCAAGGCCTTGGCGGCCAGGCTGTGCTGGGCGGCCAGCGTCTGTTCTTGCCCGTCGCGCTGCTCCAAGGTGGCGGTCAGCGCGGCTTGGCGTTCATCCAGCGCTGCGATTTCGTCGATCAAAGCTTGGCAGCGCTGATCAAAGGAGGCCTGCTGAGCCTCGGCGGCTTCCGCGCGCTCGGCCCAGATTTTGCGCTCGCGGGCAATGGCGCCCAGGCGTTCTTGGCCGCGCAAACGGGCTTGCTTGACGCTCTCCAAGGTGCTGCGCTCTTGGCCCATGCTGCGGCGTTGGTCTTGCAGCATCGCTGACTCGGCGCTGATCTCCTGCGCCAGCAGCGAGGTATCGGGCAGATCCTGCCACTTGGCGGTCAGTTCGTCGAACAGCGCTTGGCTGCGCTCCAACTCGGTCGCGGCCTGCTGGGCCTGAGCCTCCAGGCTGGTGAGCTGCTTGCGCTGGCCGTCCAGGGCCTGTTGTTGGCGGGCCAGAGCCTGCTCGGCTTGGCTGGCCGCAGTTTGCTGCGCCTGACGCTGGCTGCGCAGGTCGCGCAGAGCGGTTTGGTTGGCCTGGCGCGCGGACTGGGCGGCTTGGCTGGCCTGCTGAGCGCTGTGATACTGGGCTTGCAGGCCCGGCAAGTCGGGCTCCAGCGCGGCCAAGCGCTCTTGCTGGCGCAGGCGCTCGGTCAAGCTGGTGTCGGCCGCCTTGGGGTCCGCAATCAGCCCATCCCAGGCCACAAGCCAACCATCGCGCGTGACCAACATTTGACCGGCTTGCAGCGCCGGTTGCTGGCTGCGGGCGGCCTCCAGGCTCTCGGCCAGGCCCACGCCCTGAAACCGACGCGCCAGGGCCGGGGGCACGCTGAGCTGATTCGCCAAAGGCTGGCTGCCGGATGGCGGGGTTAGCCCCTCCAGCGCATCAAGCGCGGTCCAGCCGCCGCCGTGCGCCTCAGAGCTGGCCGCCAAGCGGGCTTGAGCGCCCAAGACTGCGGCCACCGCCGTTGCCAGCGCGCCAGGCGCGCGCAGGCTGTCGGCCAAGGGCTGGCCAGCAGGGTTGGCAGCCGGCTTGGCGCTGCCATCAGCATTGAGCCCCAACAGGCGGCGCAGGCTGGCAACTTCACTCTCGACGCTGGCCAGAGCCTGCTTGGCGCTGGCTTCGGCTTCGCGCGCGCTTTGCTCTTGGGCTTGGGCTTGCTCCAACTGGTCTTCCAGGCGGGTAATCGCTTCTGCGCTGTCAGCCAGAGCGGTTTGCTTTTCGGCCAGGGCCGTTTGCGCAGCCATTAGCCCGTCGTCGCTGGCAAGCGCGACTTCCAGCGCCTGGCGCTTGGCTTCAAACTGGTGCAGTTGGGTTTGGCGGGCCTCCAGATCGCGGCTTGCGCGCTGGCGTTGGCTCTCTAGAGCAGCGGCCTGGCTGGTCAGAGCGGCCTGGTTCTGGCGCTTGGTTTGCAAGGCTTCGTCCAGGCTTCGCAGGCTCTCGGCCAGGGCTTTGACGCAGGTCTCAAGGCGCTCCAGGTCGGCGCTGTGGCGGGCCTGGTCTTGGGCGAGGCTCTGTTCCTCGTCGGCCAGTTTGGTCTGGGTTTGTGCGGCTTGCTCCAGGATGGCGGTCTCGCGCGCCAGGTCTTGGTGGAGCTGCTCCAGGCTCTTGCGAGCGCTTTCGGCCTGTGCCTGGGCGCGGGCCAGTTCGGCGCTGGTCTGATCGCGGGTGATGCGCAAGGATTGCAGCGCGGCGGCGGCGGCCTGCTCCTGGCCACGCAGCGGGCCAAGCTGGCCCTCGTGCTCGGCGAACAGGGCGTTTTGCTTGGCCAGGGCGGCTTCGGCCGCGCCGGCGTCTTGCTGGCACGTCGTGAGCGCGCGCGCGCTGGCCTCGACGGCTTGCGCCTGGTGCAGCCAGTCCAGAGCCGCGATCTGCAAGTCCAACAGGCGAACTTCGTCGGAAAGGCTGCGGTACTTTT
The DNA here is from genome assembly GCA_964536635.1 of uncultured Rhodospirillaceae bacterium. Lineage (GTDB taxonomy): Bacteria > Pseudomonadota > Alphaproteobacteria > UBA7985 > JAUIBT01 > JAUIBT01. The sequence continues at coordinate 13,030 of CAZHYF010000026.1, forward strand.
CAGCCTGGCGCGACTGGCGCATCAACTCGCGACGGCGCGCGCCCATGTCCGACAGCACCTCGTCCAGGCGCTGCAAGTTGGTCTCGGCGTTCTTCAGACGCAGGCTGGCTTCGTGGCGACGGGTGCGCAGGCCACCAATGCCGGCGGCTTCCTCCAGCAGCATGCGCCGCTCCGAGGGCTTGGCGGTAATGATAGCGTTGATCTTGCCCTGGCCCACCAGTGAGGTCGAGCTGGCGCCCGAGGCGCTGTCGGTGAACAGCAACTGCACATCGCGTGCCCGCACTTCCTGGCCGTTGATGCGGTAGGTCGAGCCGCGATCGCGGTCGATCTTGCGGCTGACCTCCAGGTCGTCGAAGTGGTTGAAGGCCGAGGTCACGGTGCGCTGTTGATTGTCCAGCGAGATCACCACTTCGGCCAAGTTGCGCGCGGGGCGCTTTTCGGTGCCAGCAAAGATGACGTCGGCCATTTCACCGCCGCGCAGACGCTTGGCCGAGGTCTCGCCCATGGCCCAGCGCAAGGCTTCGACCAGGTTGGACTTGCCGCAGCCATTGGGTCCGACGATGCCGGTCAGACCTGGCCGGATCGGCAGATCTGTGGCCTCGACGAAGGACTTGAAGCCCTGAATGCGCAGTTTGGTGAAATTGATCACAAGGCGGCTCTGTACTGACCCGAACGCGTGCTGATAGGGCCTAGTTGGCCTGGTTGACCATGCGGGTAATATCGCCAATCGAGCGATCACCGCGATAGTGCCGGTTGTTGATGAACAAGGTCGGGGTCGAGTTGACGCCCAGGCCTTCTGCTTCTTGACGCGCGCGCAGCAGCTTGTCCTGCAGCTCTTTGTTCTGAATGCAAGCGTCAAATTCGCTGGCACCGACGCCCAGGGTCAAAGCAATCTCGCGCGGCAGCTTCATGTAGTCCTTGGCGGGATCGTTGATCCAGACCGGTTGCTGCTCATAGACCTGCTTGGTGAACAGAGCTTGCTTTTCAGCAGGCAAGCAGCGGTTCATGACTGAGATCTGGAAGGCGAAGCGATCCAGCGGGAAATCGCGATAGATAAACTTGACTTTGCCGGTGGCGATCAAGCGATCCACGATGTCTTGGAACTGGGTGGTGTGGAAGTTCTGGCAATGACCGCAGGTAAAAGAGGCATATTCGGTGATGGTGACAGGCGCATCCAGGTTGCCCAAAATCACGTCGAAATCATACAAGCCGGTTCCCAGGCCGCCGTCGTTGCCAGGGCCCACCAGGCCGGCTGCTGCCGCGCTGGTGACCGGCAGATCGGCAATGGCTGTTGCATTGGCCGGCGCCTCGTTGGTCTCGCTTTGGCCGCCGAACAGGCTCTTATGGAAGAAGGCGGAGGCGACACCTGCACTACCAACTATCAGCAAAGCTGCTGCGATCACAGACAGCGTCATCTTTTTCATCGTCGCGTTCCTTGTTTTTCAACTGCGATGGAAAGACCAGCTCCAACCCACCGCAAATGCGCACGGCAAGCCGAACCAGCCTGAAGTCTTAAGGGCCCAAAACCGCCGTGCCAAGCCGCGAAATCACCCCTCAGGAGCTTGTTGATTTCTGCTTGATTATCGCTGCCAGCCGTGCAAGCCGCGCCGCCAACTCTGGGTCTTGAATGCTGGTATTGGGCAAAGACGACAAATCGACGGCAGCCAAGGCCTCTGCGGGGTCACGTTTTTGTGTCTGCACCTCCGGCTGAGAGCGCGGGGCAAAGGGCTGGCTGACCTGCTTGATGCGCAGGCTTTCGACCAAATCAAAGCCGAAATAGCGGTTGATGGCCTGCAAGATGTCTGGGCTAGACTGCTGAATTTCTAGTAAAAAAACGCGCTGAACATAAACCTCAAGCACCGCGCCTTGCCCACGTTGCCCTTGCCGGGTGCCGCCGACCGCAGCCGAGCCCGGGGCGTGCAGTCTTGCAGGCCGCAGCCAGCCGTCCAGCTCGCCACCCACCACCTGCGGCCAATCGCGGCGCAAGGCGAGCTCGTAGCTGGAGCGCCCGCGAAGGGCGCGTTGGGTCAGCTTAGGCAGCACTCTCGACAAGCGTTTCACAGCAAGTTGTCCCCAAATCTTCGCGGAAAGGTTGCAGGATGCGCCTGCGGCACAGCCCTTTGTGGTGACGCAGAATAGCAGTCCGCAACCAAACTGCAAAGCGGTTCACCTGCTTGCGGGCTCGGCCGGTAAGACAGGCTCACAAAATGCAACAGAGACGACAAAAAATCGTGAGACTACCGATTTTGACCCCAGCTTTGCCTTGTTGCCGCCCTGTTTGCCAACCAGCTTGAAAGGGTAGCAAGGCTCTGTCTCGAGCCTCCATTCGCCCCGCTCTTAGGCGGCTCCTTTGTCACTCTCGATCCTGTAAAGGCTTGACCATGATGGCTCTCACCCAAGACCAGTTGCAAGAGCGCAGCACGGCTGTCGGTGCGCTGATCTATCGGCCCGGCCGTGGCCTCTATTTGCAGCGCCAGCCGCAAAATCGGGGCTACTGCGAGGAGAGCTGGGACATGCCCAAGACCACCATGGCCAAGCACGAATCGGTGCCCCAGACCCTGGCGCGTCAAATCCAGGGCGAGACCGGTTGGACCTTGAAAGATGTCAAGGCGCTGCTGGGCCATCGCGTTTGGAACGATGAGCAGCCCGAAGCTGGACAGTGGCGCTCGCATTGGGTCGATGAGTACGACTTTTTGGTCACCGTCGAAGAAGAGAGCGCACCCAGCCAGCAAAGCGATGAGATCCAGGGCTGGCAGTGGCTGACCCGCGATGATCTGGAGGCTTTGGCGCGCTCGGAAAAGAAGCACGTCCACGCCATGGTCAAAAATGCCATGGATTACCTTGGCCTTTAAGGCAGGGACTGTCGCCGCTTGCCGTTGGAACCGCATCAGTTAGCGCTTTTGACCTGGTACGACCAGCAGGCGCGCCACCTGCCCTGGCGTTATGCGCCAGGTGCGGCCGCAGACCCCTATCGCGTCTGGCTGTCCGAAGTCATGCTGCAACAGACAACGGTCGCCGCAGTGATCCCCTATTTTGAAGCCTTCTTGGCGCGCTGGCCGACGGTTGAAGACCTGGCGAGCGCGGCGCTGGAGGATGTGCTGGCGGCCTGGGCCGGGCTGGGCTACTACGCGCGCGCCCGCAATCTGCACGCCTGTGCGCGGGCGGTCAGCTTGGATCACGGCGGGCGCTTCCCCAGCGACCTGCAAGCGCTGCGGGCGCTGCCAGGCGTCGGTGACTATACAGCGGCTGCGATCCGCGCCATTGCTTTTGGCCTGCCTGCGGTGGTGGTAGACGGCAACATAGAGCGCATCATGAGCCGCTTGGCGCGCATTGAAGAGCCGCTACCCAAGGGCAAGACGGCGATCAAGGCCGAGGCCGCACGGCGGGCTCCGCAACAGCGCTGTGGTGACTATGCTCAGGCCTTGATGGACCTGGGCGCGATGGTCTGCCTGCCCAAAGCGCCCCGCTGTTCAGCCTGTCCTCTGGCCTTCGAATGCCAGGCTTTGCGCGACGGAGGGCCCGAGCTGGCCGCCGCCTATCCGCGCAAGCAGGCCAAGCAAGCCAAGCCCAGGCGTCAGGGCGCAGCGCTCTGGCTGCTGGATGCCGAGGGCCGGGTCTTTGTGCGCCGCCGGCCCGAGACGGGGCTTTTGGCCAGCATGCTGGAGATTCCCTCGACCAACTGGCAGACGACGACGATCGCGCATCCCGACTGGTTGGGGCTGAGTTGGCAGCCTTTGCCCGGCGCGGTGCGCCACACCTTTACCCACTTCCATTTGACTTTGGCGCTCTATTCGGCGCGCCTGCCCAAGCGTGGCGGCGAGGCTCTGCTGTTGGAGCTCGACAAGGAGCGCGACGCGCGATGGGTCAAGCCGAGCCTGCTGCCCGAGCTGGGCTTGCCGACCCTCATGCGCAAAATTGCAATTGCCGCCGCGTTGGCGGGCTGGTGACGGCCGCAATTCCAGCAGGGTAAGCCTTGGAGGCCAAATTGCTAGGCACGCAAAGGTGTTGCTTCAGTCCGATTTGTCTTTCGACTTCCGGTCAAACACTGTCGTCATAATGAGCGTTGTTAATAGCGCAAATAAGCCTATGTGCAACTTGTCAAGCTCCTGGAATTGCCACGCAATTGTCGTGACAGTGACGCCCGCAGCTATCGTCGCTGCCAGTTGAATGAAAAACATTTCGACTCCTTGGTTTGGCCATTTGGCTGCGCGGAAGAGCATCTGCCCTTCCGCGGACTGTTTCAATCAGGGGTGAGGGCTTATTGTGTTTCCCATGTCATCGACGCGCGGGGAGATATTGCGCAAGCCTGGCTCGAAGTAAGGGACCATGAGGTTGCCTGCAGAATCGCAACCCAAGATGCCGAAGGCGGTTCCAAGAGCGCCTCCGACAAAGCCGCCATAGGGACCAATTCGACTTCCTAAACGGCTGCCAAGACCAGCGGCGGAAAAGACGCAGGTCTCACGCGCCATTCGTCCGCCCAGGCTTTCCGGCTCAATTAGTGGCCTGTAAGTCCGATAGCCACGACTGGTTTTTTGCCAAGCACTGTTTGGGTCCACCAAATTGACGGTTCCGGGCCTGACCCTTTGCACAGGGTCAGCGGGCTGCCGCTCCCAGGTGCGCGCGCGCCAA
>CAZHYF010000027.1:0-2838 GCA_964536635.1 uncultured Rhodospirillaceae bacterium
CGGTGAGCGGCCAGCTCTTCCGGTGACGCCGGAAAGGCGCGCGGCGGGCGGACCTGACGATTGGGGTTCACCAGCGCCGAGAGGTCGGCGTTCTCGGGCTGGCTGGTCTTGGCAGTCGCCTTGTCGGCCTCGCCCGCAAGGGCTGCCATCAGCTCGGGCTGGCGTCCGCCGATCAGGTGCAGGTAGACCTCTGCCAACAACTCGGAGTCCAGCAGCGCCCCGTGCAGCGCGCGGTTGGAATTATCGACCTCAAAGCGGCGGCACAGGGCATCCAGGCTGGCGGGCGAGCCCGGGAACTTGCGCCGCGCCATGGGCAGCGTGTCCAGCGCCCGCGTCATGGGCAGCGCCTCAAAGCCCGCCGCGATCAGCTCGGCGTTCAAGAAGCGCATGTCGAACTCGGCGTTGTGGATCACCAGGGTCGAATCTTGAATAAAATCAAGGAACGCCTGCGCCTTTTCGTGGAACTTGGGCTTGCCCGCCAGAAAATCCATGGTCAGGCCGTGGACGCGCGCGGCCTCCTCGGGCATGTCGCGCTCGGGGTCCAGGTAGACGTGAAAGTGTTCGCCGGTCGCCAGGTGGTTGACCAGCTCGATGCAACCGATCTCGACGATGCGGTGGCCCTCGCTGGGCTCAAAGCCGGTGGTCTCGGTATCCAGAACGATTTCGCGGATCATGCAGGGCTCCTAAAGGCCGGCCATATGCGGCGTGTGCAGGGCTCCTCGAAAGGAGGGGTTCTTGTAGGCCTGGATCGGCCAGACCGGCGGACGCCGCCATGCGGGCGACAAAAGCTCAGCGCGGGCCGCGGCCAGAGCCTGCCAGGTGGCGGCCTTACCTGCGCCAGTGGGAATGATGCGGTCGGCTTTGCGGCGCTTTTCGGCCTGTGGCATCTGATGCGCGCGCATGGCCAGCAAGGTCTCCAACTTGGCACCGGGGCGACGCAGGAAACGCTGCTGCTGCAAGGCGGGCGAGCAGTCCACCACCAGCACCAAATCGCAGCGCTTGTCGCCGCCCGATTCAAACAGAAGCGGCACATCCACCACCACCGCCGGGCGCCCCACCCGCTGGTGATCGAGCAAAAAGCGCTTCAGCGCGCGATGCACCAAGGGATGCACCACCGATTCCAACCGAGCCAGTTGCTGCGGCTGACCCAGCACCGCTTGGCGCAGGGTCGGGCGGTGGATAGCGCCCTCTTGCAGCGCCTCGGGAAACAGGGCGGCCACTGACTCGACAGCCGCGCCGCCGCGCGCCATCAGCTTGTGCACCACGGCATCTGCGTTATGGACCGGGCAGCCCATGCGCGCCAGCATGGCCGAGGCGGTGGACTTGCCCATGGCGATCGAGCCCGTGATGCCGATAATCTTCATACCGCCGCCTGCCCGCTAGCTGGCCAGCACGGCGTCGCGCAGCGCCTGATCGACCTGCACAGGGGTTTGAAACCAAGCCTCGAAGCCCGCGCGCGCCTGGTGCAGCAGCATGCCGAGGCCATCGACGCAGGGGTTGCCACGCGCCCGTGCCCAAGCCAAAAGGTCGGTTTCCAGCGGATTGTAGACTAAATCTGTGACCAGAGCGCTCGGTGCCAGCGCCTCCAGGTCCAGCGCCAAAGGCGGCTTTCCGGCCATGCCTAAGCTGGTGGCATTGATCAGAAGATCCGCTGCGCCCGCTTCGGCGTAAGCATCCTGCCAAGCCAGCGCACGACACGCCGTCTGCGGGCGCTCGGCTAGGGTCGCGTTGAAATTGGCGGCCAGGTCTTGGGCCCGCTCCAGGCTGCGGTTGGCGATCAGGACGCGCGCGACGCCTGCACTCAGCAGGCCATGGACCACCGCGCGGCTGGCGCCACCAGCGCCCAGCAACAGCGCTGTTTTGCCCGTGAAATCGAAATCCGGTTGGCCCTGGCGCAGGTTCTCCATGAAGCCATAGCCGTCGGTGTTGTGGCCCAGATAGCGGCCGTCGGCCTGGCGAATGACGGTATTGACGGCGCCTATGGCCTCGGCTTCGGGGGTCAGGCCGTCCAGCAGCGGCACGATGGCTTGCTTGTGAGGAATGGTGACGTTCCAACCGACAAAGCCCAGAGCTTTCAGTCCGGCCACTGCTTGCTCCAAGGCCTCGGGCGCCACCGGCAGCGGCAAGTAGGCCCCGTCGATCCCGTGGCGCTCTAGCCAGGTGCCGTGCAGTTGCGGTGATTTGGAGTGAGAAATGGGCCAACCCATGACACCCGCCAGGGCCGCTTTTCCTGTGATCATGCCAACAAGTCCCCCCGTGAGCGCAAAAAGTCGAGCAGGTCCAACAGCGGCAGACCCAGAATGGTGAAGTAGTCGCCCTCGATGCGGCTAAAGAGCTGCGCGCCCAGGCCTTCAAGCTGATAGGCGCCGACCGAGGTCATGACCTGCGGACCGACCGCATCGACGTAGCCCTTGATAAAGTCGGGGCTGAGCTTGCGCATCGTCAAGTCGGCGCGGCGGTTGACGTGCCAAATGCGGCGTTCGCCCTGCTGGATGACCAGCGAGGCATGCAGGCTGTGGGTCTTGCCCGACAAGGCCTGCAGATGACCTGCGACATGATCCAGGTCGACGGGCTTGTCGAACAGCATGTCACCGCAAGCCAGCACCTGATCGCAGCCCAGCACCAAGGCCTCGGGGTGGCGCAGCGCCACTTGCCGGGCCTTGAGTTCGGCTAGGGTTTCGGCCAACGCCACCGGTCCAGCGCCCTCGCGGGCCAAGTCCTGCTTGACCAAGGCCTCATCGACGTGGGCGGGCTCGACCTGGAATTGGAGCCCGGCGTTGGCCATGAGCTGGCGGCGGATGGCCGAACCTGAAGCCAGGATCAGAGGCGGGCTGTCGG
>CAZHYF010000027.1:2938-10406 GCA_964536635.1 uncultured Rhodospirillaceae bacterium
TCCTCGCTTTGGCCGTCGTCACAGCGCATGGCAAAATCCATAGCGGCGATGCGCTTGAAATATTCAGGGCTCAGTTCGTGTTGCAGGCCGGGCTTACCGACGGTCTCGACGCCAAAAAAGGCCGACAGCATGGCAATGGGGCGATCCAGGATCGGCACCGAGGGCGTGCCCATCCGCCGACAGGCGCTCTCCAGGTCTTGGCGCAGTTTTTCATCGACCACGGTATAGAGCACCGGGCCGGGCAGCACGCGGATGGCCTCGATCACCGCGTTGAGCTGGGTCGGGGTTTTGATCAAGGACCAGACGTGCAGCTCAACCTGGACATCTTCGAACTGGGCCAGGCAGGCTCGGGCGACGGTATTGATGGTCTCGCCAGTGGAATCGGAGACCAGGTGCATGTGAAAGGGTAGCGTCATGGAGCCTTCATCGCGCAAACAGACAAGCAGCGCCGGCCCTGCAACACACAAGAGAGACAAAGCCTGGAACTGCCGAAATTCATGGAGTCTTGTATGGGGGAATCGGGCCACTAGGGCAAACACCTTAGGGCGCAGGGGCCGGGAATTTTTCACCTTTGGTGGCAATTTGCGCGGCCAGTCGCCGATCATGCAAGCCAACATGGCCTCGGGGTTTGGACCAAAGTCGGCAGAGGCCGGGATAAGTCGGTGTGACCCTGTGGGCAACTGGGGGTCTTGTACACAGTCCATACAGCGGATGACCGAAAGCTGCTGAGGCCTGTGCGTTGGTCGGGATAAGCACCTGGAGTCCCTCACAAAGCATGCGCATGTGCGCAAGGCGAAACAGGCTTGTGGGAGTCCCAAGCGAGCGGTCTGCAAAAGCGGCGATGAATCAAAGCCCAAGCGGAATCTTCGCCCTGGGATAGACTCAAGGATGAGGCCGGGACAAAGCAAGTTGTTCAACTTTCTTGCCGCCCAACAACATCAACCCTTTCTTATTTTTTAGAATCTTTCTAGTTGGTTTGGCATGGAAGAAAAAGCTCTGCTCCGCGCACTTAAGCGCCAATCTGTCGAACGCCCTCCTTTCTGGTTCATGCGCCAGGCTGGACGCTATATGCCCGAGTATCGCGCGGTCCGCGCTGATGCTGGCGGTTTTTTAGACCTTTGTTTCGACGTCGAAAAAGCCGTTGAGGTTACCAAGCAGCCCTTGCGTGCCTTTGGCATGGATGCTGCCATCTTGTTCTCAGACATCCTGGTCGTGCCCTTGGGGCTTGGCCAGAAGGTTTGGTTCGAAGAAGGCGAGGGCCCAAGGCTGGAGCCCATCCGATCGGTCGATGATCTAGAGGCTTATGATCGCTCGGCGATGACCCAGCGCCTTTCGCCGATCTTTGATGTGGTGACAAGGCTCTCGAAGGACTTGGAGCAAGAATTCAAGGGCACAGCCCTGATTGGTTTTGCCGGAGCCCCTTGGACGGTTGCCACCTACATGGTCGAAGGCCGCTCGTCGCGTAATTACGAGACCGTCAAGCAGTGGGCTTATGGTGATCCCAAGAGCTTCCAGCGCCTGATTGACCGCCTGGTCGAGAGCAGCATCGACTACCTGTCGGCTCAGATCGAGGCGGGCGCCGAGGTTGTACAACTGTTCGATTCTTGGGCAGGCGCCCTGGACGAAGCCCATCAAGAGCGCTGGTCCTTTGCGCCCATGGCCCAAATCGCCCAGAGCCTGAAACAGCGCTACCCGCACGTTCCGATCATCGCCTTTGCGCGCCAGGTCGGCACCAACACGGCCAAGCTCGCCAAGATGGGCTGCTTTGATGCCCTGTCGCTGGATCACACGGTCAGCTTGGACTTCGCCCGCGACCACCTGCAGCCCCATGTCTGCTTGCAAGGCAACCTGGATCCCTTGATGGTGGTGACCGGCGGTGATGCCATGATCCAAGCCGCTGAGCAGATCTTGGAGGCCTGGGGCTCGGGTCCGATGATCTTCAATCTTTCGCACGGCCTCATTCCACCGACCCCTGTGGAACACGTTGACCTTTTGTCGCGTCGCTTGCGCCAGGCCTGAGCCGCTGTATCTTAGGCTTTGAGACGGCGGGGCCAAAGAGGCTCTGCCACGCCGCAACCAGGGCTTATGGTTGCGTCTGCCGCTCGGCAGACGCGCCCGCCCGCAACGCATAAGAGGCCCGCGTGACCGACAGCACCAGCCAGACCCAGACCGCCGCAGGCGATTTCAGCCAAGAACGCATCGCGGTAGTGCTGTTGCAGTATGGTGGTCCCGATGATCAGGACTCGGTCCAGCCGTTCTTGTTCAACCTCTTCAACGATCCCTACATCATCGAAGCGCCAACGCCGGTGCGCTATGCCTTGGCGCATGTTCTGTCGCGCTGGCGGGCGCCGACCGCTAAGAAAATCTATGCCGAAATGGGCGGTGGCTCGACCATCCTGGGCTACACCAAAAGCCAGGCCGAGGAGCTGCAAGGCGTGCTGTCCTCTGACCAGTTCGGTTTGGGCGCGGTTAAGACCTTCATCTCCATGCGCTATTGGCATCCCATGAGCGATGAGGCCGTGCGCCAGGTACAGGATTGGAAGCCCGATCGCATCGTGCTGTTGCCGCTTTATCCGCAGTATGCGCGTGCGACGACGGGCTCTTCCTATCGCGTTTGGCAGATGGCGGCCGAGAAGATTGGGCTGGATGTACCAACCCACTTGATTTGCTGCTATCCCGACGAGCCCGGCTTTATCGACGGCATGGCGCGTCTGACCGCCGAGGCCTATGAACGTGCCTCGCAAGCGGGCAAGCCGCGGATTTTGTTCTCTGCGCATGGTCTGCCGGTGCGCATGATCCGCAAGGGCGATCCCTATCAAGCCCAGGTCGAGCAGTCCTGCCACCTGGTGATGAAGGCGACCGGCCTCCAAGACGCGGATTGGCGGATTTGTTTTCAGTCCAAGGTCGGGCCGCTCAAGTGGCTGGAGCCCGATACGGAAAAGGAAATCGAGCAGGCCGGGCACGACGGCGTGCCGGTGGTTTTGGTGCCGATTGCCTTTGTCTCGGAGCACTCAGAGACCCTGGTGGAGCTGGACGAGGAGTACGGCGAAGTGGCGCAAGAAGCGGGTGTGCCTGCCTATGAGCGGGTACCAACCATCAATGCGCGCATGACCTACATCGACGCTTTGGCCGAACAAGTGCGCGCCAGCTTGAACCGTGGGACCGGTATTTCCTCCTATAAGGGCACGCGGATCTGCTCTGGCGATCGCAGCCGTTGTCCTTGTCAGCTCGAGCCTGCGAGCAGCATGCTGCCCGCTGAACAAGGCTGGGGCGGCAATATTCAGTGAAGTGGTGCTGGGGAGCGGTCGCGCTGGCCCTTGCGCAAGGGTTTGGTCGAGCAGGGGTTTGATCGAGCGCAACGCCGGGCAGCAGCAAGTCTGCCACAAAGAACGAGCCGATAGCCGCTCAACAGAAAGGAAGCACCATGGGTGACGTATTGCTGACCTTACAACCCTGGATCAAGGCCTTTCACGTGCTGGCGGTGATTTCCTGGATGGCGGCCATGCTCTACCTGCCGCGCCTGTTCGTCAACCATGCGGGGTTGGAAGCGGGCTCGCAGGCGTCCGAGCTGCTCAAAGGGATGGAGTATCGCCTCTATCGCTTGATCATGAACCCGGCCATGCTGGCGGCTCTGGCTGCGGGCGTGGTGCTGGCAATCTTGGGCGGCCCAGCCATCTGGTCTTCGCTGTGGTTTTGGGTCAAGGTGGCCTTCTTGGGCGTGTTGTTGGGCTTTCATGGCTACTGCACCCGTTGGCTCAGAGCATTTGCGCGCGATGAAAACCAGCACGAGGCGCGTTTTTACCGCTATATGAACGAGATCCCGACGCTGGCGATGATTGTCATCGTCGTGATGGTGATCGTGCGGCCGTTCTAGTTCGCGATTTTGGCTGACGATTTTCGTTGCCAGTCTTGGCGGCGCTTGGGGGCCAAGACCAAGGCCCAGCACTTGGTCGAGAGCGAAAGCGCGCTTGGCAATTGACGTGAGCTGCGGAACGTCGTAGATACAGGCCTCCTTCTGAGAGGGTATGGCGCCTTTGGGCTCGGCCATGTGGTTCGCGACAGCGCGGCTAGGGCCGGGATTGGCGGCCTCCTTTCACCCCCCATAGACATTGTTGGTCCATGCATTTATCTGAACTCAAGCAGAAGAGTCCTGCCGACCTTCTGGATTTGGCCGAAGAGCTCGAACTCGAAGATCCCGGCAATCTGCGTCGCCAGGAGCTGATGTTTGCCATTTTGAAGCAAACGGCTGAAAACGACGAAGCCCTGTTTGGCGATGGTACCTTAGAAGTGCTGCAAGATGGCTTTGGCTATCTGCGCTCAAAGGAAGAAAACTATCTGCCGGGGCCCGATGACATCTACATCAGCCCCAATTTGATCCGCCGCTTTTCCCTGCGCACGGGTGATACCGTCGAAGGAGAGATCAAAGCGCCCAAGGAAAACGAGCGCTATTTCTCGCTGACCAAGGTGACCAAGGTCAACCACTCGGACCCCGAGCAAGCGCGCCTGCGGGTGAACTTCGACAACCTGACGCCGCTCTATCCCGATCAGCGGCTGAAGCTGGAGATCGAGGATCCGACCCGCAAGGACTATACTGGCCGCATCATCGATCTGGTGGCGCCGGTTGGTAAGGGTCAACGCGCGCTGGTGGTCGCCCCGCCGCGTTCTGGTAAGACCATGATTTTGCAAAATATTGCTAAGTCTATCGCGACGAACCACCCAGAAGCCTACCTGCTGGTGCTGCTGATCGACGAACGCCCGGAAGAAGTGACCGACATGCAGCGCTCGGTGCGCGGCGAGGTGGTCAGCTCGACCTTCGATGAGCCCGCATCGCGCCACGTGCAAGTGGCTGAGATGGTGATCGAAAAGGCCAAGCGCCTGGTCGAGCACAAGCACGATGTGATTATTCTGCTGGACTCCATCACCCGCCTGGCGCGTGCCTACAACACCGTCGTGCCCTCTTCGGGCAAGGTCTTGACCGGTGGTGTGGACGCCAACGCCCTGCAGCGCCCCAAGCGCTTCTTTGGCGCGGCGCGTAATATCGAAGAAGGCGGCTCGCTGACCATCATCGGTACCGCGCTGGTCGATACCGGCTCCAAGATGGACGAAGTGATCTTTGAAGAATTTAAGGGCACCGGTAACTCTGAATTGGTGCTGGATCGCAAGCTGGCCGATAAGCGTACCTTCCCCGCGATCGATATCGGCAAGTCCGGTACGCGTAAGGAAGAGCTGTTGGTGGCGCGCGATGTGCTGCAGAAGATGTGGGTCTTGCGCCGCGTGCTCATGCCCATGGGCGCGACCGAGGCGATGGAGTTCTTGCTCGGCAAGCTGCGCGAGACCAAGACCAACGACGACTTCTTCCAGTCGATGAACCAGTAACAGCCGGATCTGCTTTGCTATGGCCGAGGATCGCGCCACCATTGTCGCCCTGGCCTCTGGCGCTGGGCGCGCGGGGGTCGCGGTCCTGCGCCTATCTGGCCCCGAGGCCTGGCAGGCCCTAGCGGCCTTGTTGAGAGGCAGGTTGCCCGAGCCGCGCCTAGCCAGCTTGCGGGCGCTCTATGATCCGAAATCCGGCGCGCTGTTGGACGAGGCCCTGATCCTTGTGTTTGAGGAGGGCCGCTCGTTTACTGGCGAGGCGGTGGCGGAGATCCACTGCCACGGGAGCCCATTGATCGTGCAAGATTTGCTGGACTGCTTGGAGGCCCTGCCGGGGGTTCGACCTGCCAAAGCCGGCGAATTTACCCGCCGCGCGCTGATGAACGGCAAGCTGTCGGTGCTGGAGGTCGAGGCGCTGGGCGCTCTGCTGGAGGCCGAAACGCCCTGGCATAAGGAGCGGGGTAAGCGCAGCCGGGTCATGGCCCAGGAGGCCATGGTGCGCGGCTGGCGTGCTCAGATGATCGCGATCTTGGCCGACGTCGAAGCTAGCATTGATTTTGCCGACGAGGACTTGCCCGAACTGGAGGCCCAACCCTGGTTGCAGTCCGTGCGGGAGCTGTGTGCCGAGCTTGGTGCTTCGGTGGGTGCTAGCCACTGGCTGGAGCGCCATCGACGCGGTCTCTTGTGTGTGATTGCCGGACCGGCAAATGTCGGAAAATCAAGTCTAATCAATAACTTAGTTGGCCGTTCTGTGGCGCTGGTCCACGATTCCGAGGGCACGACCCGCGATGCCATCGAAGCCCATATGGAGGTGGCGGGGATCCCTGTGACCTTGGTGGATACCGCTGGCTTGCGCAGCGAGAGCGGCGCCGTTGAGGCCATGGGCATCGCACGGGCTAAGAGCCTGTGGGAGGAAGCTGACGTGCGGGTGAGCCTGCATCGGCCGGGGGGCACGGCTCTGCCGGGGGCTGATCTGGTGGTGCAGAGTTTTTCGGCCGGTTCTGGGCCCGGAACGGAGGCGGCCTCGGATGTGTTGTGGATCGACAATGCCTGTGGGGCAGGACTGGACACGCTGCGCCGCCGCTTGGAGATCAAGGTAAGAGCGCTGGTATCCGAGCAGGGTCTTGGCCAAGCGCTGACCAGCGAGCGGCAAAACCGTTTGGCCAGCGCTTGTCTGGCGGCGCTTGAGGCGATCGAGGCCAGCACGGCCATCGAGCTGCAGGCGCTGCATTTGACGCGCGGCATCAATGCTCTATCCTTGCTGCTGGGTGACTATGATGTCGAGGAAATGCTCGACGCCTTGTTCGCCAACTTTTGTATCGGCAAGTGATGTTTCACGTGAAACAGGAGCCGGGGACGGTGCCGTTCCTCCGGCAGAGAGCAAGACCATGACGAATGCAAGCTTTGATGTTTTGGTAATCGGTGGAGGCCACGCTGGGGTCGAGGCTGCTGCGGCCGCCGCGCGTCTGGGAGCTCAAACTGCATTGGTGACCTTCGATGTCGCCGATATCGGTACCATGTCCTGCAATCCGGCGATTGGCGGGGTTGGTAAGGGGCATTTGGTGCGCGAGATCGACGCGCTCGACGGGCTCATGGGCCGAGCGATTGACCAGGCGGGTATCCAGTTTCGCGTCCTGAACGCCAGTAAGGGCCCGGCGGTGCGTGGTCCGCGTGCCCAAGCCGATCGCAAACTCTATAAGCGCGCCGTGCAGTCTTTGCTCGCGGAGCAAGGCAACCTGCAGTGCCTCTCGGCTGAGGTGGTGGGTCTCATGCTGGACGGCCAGCGCGTGGAGGGGGTGCGCTTGGCCGGCGGCACGGAGCTACGCGCCGGCGCGGTTGTGCTGACCACCGGCACTTTTCTGGGCGGCACGATCCATATCGGTGATGAAGTCCAGGCGGCCGGGCGCATCGGCGAGGCTGCCTCGAACGACCTGGCGCGGTTTTTGCGGTCCTTGGCGCTGCCGATTGGACGGCTCAAGACTGGCACGCCTGCGCGGCTTAACGGCCAGACCATCGCATGGGACCGCTTGGAGATGCAGAAGGCGGACGCGGTGCCCCTGCCTTTCTCGACCTTGACTGACCAAATTCGGGTACC
>CAZHYF010000027.1:10506-13363 GCA_964536635.1 uncultured Rhodospirillaceae bacterium
AGGCGGACGCGGTGCCCCTGCCTTTCTCGACCTTGACTGACCAAATTCGGGTACCTCAAATCGCCTGTGGGATTACCTACACCAATCCGGAAACGCACAGAATTATCAATGATAACAAACACCTATCTGCGATATATTCGGGGCAGATCCAATCCAAGGGACCGCGCTATTGCCCGTCGATCGAGGATAAGGTGACCCGATTTGCGGACAAAGATCGCCACCAAGTTTTTCTGGAGCCTGAGGGGCTGGATGTCGATACGGTCTACCCGAACGGCATTTCGACGTCTTTGCCGCGCGCGGTACAGACCGCCTATATCCGTTCGATTGCGGGCCTTGAACAGGTGCGCATCGAGCAGTTCGGCTATGCGGTGGAGTATGACTACATCGATCCGCGCGCTCTTAACGACGACCTCAGCCTGAAGGCTTGCCAGGGCCTCTATTTGGCGGGGCAGATCAACGGCACCACCGGCTACGAAGAAGCGGCAGGTCAGGGCCTGTTGGCGGGCACCAATGCGGCGCTCGCTGTCGGTGGCGGGGCCAAGCGTTTGGTGCTGGGCCGCCATGAGTCCTACATCGGGGTTATGATCGATGATCTGATTACACGCGGCGCACCCGAGCCCTATCGAATGTTCACCAGCCGTGCCGAATTCCGGCTGAGCCTGCGGCCCGATAATGCTGATCAGCGCTTGACCGATACGGCGGTGGCGCTCGGCTTGGCCAGTGGGCGGCGACAAGCGGCTTGGCAGGCCAAAAAGGCCGACCTAGAAGCGGCGCGCCGCCTGTGCGACAGCCAACGTTTTAGCCCGCAGGAGTGGCAGGCCAAGGGCTTTGAGGTCAAGCACGACGGGCAAAGGCGCAGTCTAACCGATTTGGCGGCGATAGAGGGTGTGACGATGGCGGCATTGACGGCGGCGGTGCCCGAGTTGGCGCGTTTTTCCGCGCCCGTGCTTGAGCAAATCAAGACCGATGCGCTCTATTCGGGCTATATCAAACGCCAGACCAGCGACGTCAAAATTCTTGAGCGCGAGGCGCAGATCAAGCTGCCCGTCGATTTCCCCTATGCTGAGGTCGGCAGCCTATCGGGCGAGGAGCTGGAGCTGCTCAAGCAGGCCCGCCCACAGAACATCAGCCAGGCGTCGCGCATCCCTGGCATCACGCCGCACGCGTTGATCGCGATCATGCGCCATCTCAAGCGGGTGTCCTAGGCTATGGTTCGTGGCGCGGTGCTGCCTTTGCCTGTTTCACGTGAAACGGAGACCTTGATGGCGAACGATCCCCGCTATCAGGACTATCTTAACTTGCTGCTCAAGTGGCAGGCGCGCATCAACCTCATTGGTCCTGCGACCCAAGACGCGGCGTTGGACCGCCACCTTCGCGACTCCTTGCAGTTGCTGGCATTCTTCGCAGCCAATCCGGCCGAGCGACTGCTTGACCTTGGTTCCGGGGGTGGGCTGCCCGCCATCCCGCTCGCGCTGGCCTTCGACCGCTTGGCCTGGCCACACCGCCTGACGCTGGTGGAGTCGGATAAGCGCAAATCCGCCTTTTTACGCCAGGCTGCGCGCAGTCTCGCGCTCAACATCACAGTGGAAAACCATCGGCTGGAGGCCCTAGAGCCCTGGCTCGCGACCACGATTACCGCGCGGGCTTTCGCCCCCTTGGCTAAACTTTTGCAGCTTGCTCAAGGGTTTATCGGCCCGCAAACACGTCTGGTCCTGCTGAAGGGCGAGCGCTGGCAAGAAGAAGTCGCAACCGCGGCTCTGGATTACGACTTCCATTGCCAAGCGTATCAGAGTAGCACCCATGAGGCGGGTGTGGTGCTGGAAATCCGGCACGTCCAACCGCGCTGAGTCGGCGCTAGCTCGCCGACTTTGACCGGATTTGCCTTCGGCAGCCGCCGCGCTGCCCTTCCAGTTGGATGACGCTCACTTATGTCTACTGAGCCGCGCTTGTCGCGCATTCTTGCCATTGCCAACCAAAAAGGCGGCGTCGCCAAGACCACGACCGCAGTCAATCTTGCGACGGCCTTTGCGGCCTGCGGCTTGCGCTGCTTGCTGGTAGATTTGGACCCTCAGGCCAATGCCACGTCGGGCCTGGGCATCGACCCCCGCAGGCTGCAAGCCTCGCTCTACGAGGTGTTGGAGGGCGACGCCAGCTTGCAAGAGGCCATCGTCGCAACTGCGGTGCCGGGCCTGGATCTGGCACCGGCGCGCTCAGCCTTGGCCTCAACCCAGATCGACTTGCAGCAGCAGGATGATGCTGTCGAACGGCTGCGCAGCGTGCTGCAGACGGTCAAGCAAAACTATGATTTTGTGCTGATCGACTGCCAGCCATCTTTGTCGCTGCTGCCGCTCAATGCCTTGGTGGCTGCCGACGGCCTGTTGATCCCGCTCCAGACCGAATACTTTGCACTGGAAGGCCTGTCGCGCATGTACGATTTCATGCAGGACATCAAGCGCAGCCGCAATCCAGGTCTCAGCCTTTACGGCATTCTTTTGACCATGGTGGAGCACACCAACCTTTCGAAACAAGTTGTTGAGGATGTGCGAACCACCTTTGGCTCGGCGGTGTTCGGTACGGAGATTCCCCGCAACATCAAGCTGGCCGAGGCCCCCTCGCACGGAAAGCCGATCATCCTGTATGATCGCAGCGCTTCTGGCGCCAAGGCCTATATGGCGCTGGCGGCTGAGATCCTGACCAAAGAAGGCTTGCGCCCGCGCGATCTTGCCGAGCGCTAGGCCCTACGACTGACCTGCCAAGGACAATGACCAGATGACCAATTCCAAAAAGCGCCTCGGCCGCGGTTTGGCTGCCCTGCTTTCCGAGGATTTCCAAGCCGAGTTTCAGGCCGAATTTCAGG
>CAZHYF010000027.1:13463-17523 GCA_964536635.1 uncultured Rhodospirillaceae bacterium
TTTCAGGCCGAATTTCAGGGTCAATCGGGCGTCAGTGCCGCCACAGATCAGAGCAACAGCTCCGGATCGGTGCTGCCAGAAAAGCATCGCGAGGTCGCGATTGACCGCTTGGAGCCATCACCGTTTCAGGCGCGCCGCGCCTTTTCGGAGGCCAGCTTGCAGGAGTTGGCGCAGTCCATCCAAGCCTCGGGCATCATCCAGCCTTTGGTGGTGCGACCCGCTCCGGACGACCAAGAGCGCTTTCAGATCATCGCGGGCGAGCGTCGCTGGCGTGCCGCCCAGAGGGTGGCGCTGCACAGCGTGCCGGTGCGCGTCCTGGCTCTGGACGACCGCCAGTGCCTTGAGGCGGGTTTGATCGAAAACACCCAGCGCGAGGACCTCAACGCTATCGAGGAGGCCGGCGCCTACGCCCAGCTTCAGCGCGACTTCGGCTATTCTGCTGCTGAGCTCGCCAGTCAGCTGGGCAAAAGTCGCCCCTATATTGCCAACCTGGTCCGTTTGTTGGATTTGCCGGCGTCGGTTCAGCAGTTGGTGGCGGGTGGCAGCCTGAGCGCTGGCCACGCCCGGGCCCTGATCGGGCATCCGCAGGCCGAGGCCCTGGCGCTGCAAGTGATCGAGCGCGGTCTCTCGGTGCGCCAAACCGAAGCGCTGGTGGCCGCCAGCAAGGACGACGGGACGCAGACCCGCAAGGACAAGCCCGCGCCCGATCCCGATACCGAGGCGGTGCGCCGCTCGCTGGAGGATTTCTTGGGTTTGAAGGTCGAGCTCAACCACAAGCGCGGCCGTGGTCGGGTGAGCATCTATTTCAATGATGGTGATCAGTTCCAGGCTTTGTTGACCAAGCTTGGCTCCTGAGCGGCCACAGCGTCGCAACAAAGATACTTTATATAAAACAAAGCCTTACTGATGATTTGAGCCGCGCGTTGCAGATGTGGTTCAATTCTGGCCGTAGCGCTTGCGCGCTTGCAGCGCCAGGGTCAGCGTACCGTCGTCCAGATAGTCGAGTTCGCCGCCGACGGGCAGGCCCTGCGCCAGAACGCTCACCTCGAGATCCAAGCCAGCCAGGCGGTCTTGTAGATAGTGCAGGGTTGTCTGCCCCTCGACAGTGGCGCCGAGCGCCAAGATCACCTCGCGCAACGGTTGGCCCTCTTCTTTGGCAAGGTGCAGACGGCGCAGCAGGCTGTCGATATTGAGCTGGTCAGGGCCCCGCCCCTCCATCGCTGACAAGGTGCCGCCCAGCACGTGGTAGCGGCCGCGAAAGGCTCGGGCCCGCTCTAGAGCCCAGAGGTCAGCCACCTCAGCCACGACGCAGAGCGCATCGTTTTGACGGCGCGGGTCTTGGCAGATGGTGCAGGGGCTGTGGGTATCGATGTTGTGGCAGATCTCACAGGGGCGGATGGCATCCGCCACCTCCATCAGCGCGCGCGCCAGCGGGCGCATATTGGCTTCGGGCCGTTTGATCATGTCCAGCACCGCACGCCGTGCCGAGCGCGGCCCCAGGCCGGGCAATTTGGCCAGCAGTTGAATCAGGCGGTCAACGTCGGTGATCATGCGGTCAGTCCCGAAAAGCGCGCGCGGAGCGGCGGGTAAACCGTCCAAGGTCGAGCTTGGCTCGACCGGCGAGTGCAGCGATTAAAAGGGCAATTTCATGCCAGCGGGCAGGTTGAGACCGCCGGTTACGTCCTTCATCTTGTCCTGCATCAGAGCATCGGCTTTGGCCTTGGCATCGTTGAAGGCAGCCACGGCCAGGTCTTCGATCATCTCATGGTCGCCTTCGCTGACCAAAGAGGAGTCGATGGATAAAGCTACCGCCGTGCCCTTGCCGGTCAAGGTAGCCTTGACCAGCCCGCCACCAGCCTGGCCTTCGATCTCCATAGCCTCGATCTCGGCCTGCATATCCTGCATTTTTTGCTGCATTTGCTGAGCCTGTTTCATCAGGCCGGCGATATTCTTCATGGGCTTATGTCCTAGCGAATGATGTGAAGCGCGCCTTGGTGGCGGATGACGTCGCGGCGCGCGGCAAGTGTCTTGGCTCTACTTAGGCAAAGCCTGTCGTCTGGGCAAGCCTGGAACGCAGTTGGCTCGGGCTGTTAATGCCGCGTGATGGCCCGCACTTCGGTCAGTTTGGCTTGGGGAAAGGCGGCCATAACCTTCTGCACTTCCGGGTGCGCCAGCGCGGCCTGGCGGTTCTGCGCCTCTTGGGCGGCGTTGCGCTCGGCGATGGTCTGCGGCGTGGCCTCTTGCGGGCGCGGCTGCACCAGTTCGACCTTCCAGGGCGTCTCGGTCAACGCCTCAAGCGTTCGGGCCAAGTTGCGGGCGAATTCGTTCGGCACGGCCTGGCGCGGTATGAGGCGCAGATGACCCGGTTCGAAGCGCTCCAGCGCGACCTTTTGTTTAAGATCAGCAGCTTCGCGTGGCTTGTGCTGCTGTTCAAACAGGCGAATAAGGGCCTCGAAAGACTCCGGCATGGCCAAGGGCTCAGCTTCGCTGGTTCTTGGCCCGGCGTTTGTGAGCTCGGCGTTTGCGAGCTCCGCGACCGCCACTGGGCCTGCGGCGGGCCTGGGTGCCAGAGGTTCTAGAGCTGGGGACGCACCTTCGGCTCCTCCCCCGGTCCCCTGGCTGGCCGCTGCCTCGATCTTGGTCGTGGCCTCGGGCCTTGGCCTGGTTGCTGTCTGCTGGTTCTCTTGCTGGCCCTCCTGCTGGGCGCGGGCTTGCTGTGCGGCTCGGGCGGGTGAGAGCGGCTCTGTCCCTGCGGTAGCGCTGGTTGGCCCAGCACCAGGCGTCGCCGAGCTTGCGGGGTCACCGGCAACCAGTGCCTCGACCAAGGCCTTGGGATCGGGCAGATCCGCTGCGTAACCCAGCTTGATCAGCACCATGTCGGCCAATTGCTTGGCCTCGTTGCGGCCACCGAACGCCTCCAGCCCCTGGCTGACGATTTGCCAGGCCCGCATCAGCGCCGGCAAACTGAGCCGCTCGGCCAGCACCGCCAGAGCGCCTTGGGCCTCGGAGTTCAGCGCCGTGTCGTCGCCCAAGCCCGGGGCAACCTTGAGGCGGGTCGCCAGGTGCAGCCGGTCGGCCAGATCGCGCAGCACCAGCTTGGGCTGGGCACCCTTGGCGTACATGTCGTCAAAGCGCATCAGCGCGGCGGCCACCTGGCCGCTGAGGCACAAATCCAGCAAATCCAACACCGCCGAGCCGTCGGCGCTGCCCAGCATGAGCGTCACCGCCTGGGCTTGTAGGCGCGGCGCGGCCTCAGGCGCCGACTGAGCAATGGCCTGATCCAGCAAGGAGAGGCCGTCGCGCACCGACCCATCGGCCGCGCGGGCCAGCAGCGCCAGGGCCTCGGCGTCATAGCTCAGCGCTTCGGCGTCACAAATCTTGGCAAAGTGCTGGCTCAGCAGAGTGGCAGGGACGCGGCGCAGGTCGAAGCGCTGGCAGCGTGACAGCACCGTGATCGGCACTTTGTTGATTTCGGTGGTGGCGAAGATGAATTTGACGTGCTCGGGCGGCTCTTCCAGCGTCTTCAACAGGGCATTGAAGGCGCTCTTGGAGAGCATGTGCACTTCGTCAATGATATAGACCTTATAGCGCGCCTGCACCGGTCGATAAGGCACCGAGTCGATGACTTCGCGCATGTCATCGACGCCGGTGCGCGAGGCCGCGTCAATCTCCAGCACGTCCACATGCGAAGAGGCAGCTATCGCCCGGCAGTTGGCGCAGCGGCCGCAGGGGTTGAGCTGCGGGCCATCGCCCTCCAGGCAATTCAGGGCGCGGGCGATGATGCGCGCGGTGGTGGTTTTGCCGGTGCCGCGCTCGCCGGTCATGATGAAGGCATGAGCAATGCGGCCCGAGCGGATGGCGTTTTGCAGGGTGCGCACCAGCACATCTTGGCCGATCATCTCGTCGAAGGCTTGCGGGCGGTATTTGCGCGCCGAGACCTGGAAGCCGCCGCCAGCTTGGGTGCTGGCCGCATCTCCAAACAGGCCCGCATCGGCAGCCATGCTTGGAGAATCGGGGAGGAGATCGTCTGACATAGAAGCTGTCTACTGCCCGCAGGCCA
>CAZHYF010000028.1:0-17352 GCA_964536635.1 uncultured Rhodospirillaceae bacterium
GCCCCGGGCAATGGTTGGCTGGCCAGGACGTTTGGCCCGTTCCCACGTTTTCAAAACTACCTCGCGGCGGGCGTGGCGCACTTTTCGGAGCCCCTCGGCCGCACCAGCACCCAGGACGAGCTGGAGCTGATCGCCGCCTCGCAGGAGGCTGGCGAGACACCTGCGGAATGCGCGGGATGGCTGGCGGCTTAGAAAAGCTCGCTTTGCCGTGTGGAGGCCTTTTTGCGGCAAAAGCCGATGAAGGCCCCGTCCGGTGAAGAGGGCTGCTCGCCCCGCGCCTGCACCCAGGCATTCCACTCCTCTTCGAGCTGCGCCAGGGAATAGCCCTTCTGGGCGGCGATCACCTGCGCCCGATCGAGCGTTTCCGGCTTGAGAGGAATGCGGCCGTAGGCTGCTTTGCGCTTTGGCAGCTTGCGGCTCTGGATCGAGACCACATCATCATCCATCCACATATCGTAGTCGGGGATATGCCCGGCCTTGATGATCTCCTTGAGAAAGAAACGAAACTTCTTGGCCGGCGCGTTGCTGCCCACTTTGCGCTGGAGCTTGGCAAGGCTGATACGAAACGGCGCGCCAGGTCCGCGAGCGCCGGATTTTGGTTCGCCGGCATGCTTGCGCGCCAGCTCATAGATGCGCCGCTCCAGCGGTCGGCGCAGCCGGAAATATTGCGGACTGATCGTGAGCACTTCCTTGCTGCTCACCGCCCGGAACGTCCAGTCTGAGACCTTGATGCGCACACGGGTCATGCGCCCGAAGGGCGATGCATCGCCATCCTTGTCGCGGCGATCAATCTCGAACGCGTCAATCAGGCCAAAGCCCTTGGTTTGCACTTTCTCGCCGGTCGGAATGTCGGTGACGATCGTGGTACCGCGCAGCCGTATCAGCGCATCCTCGAAGCGCTGATAGCTCTCACGGTTGGTCCGCCAGTTGGTGGCGACCATCACCTCATGCGCCGACATCTCGACCCAGGGAGTGATCGGCAGGCCGGCATTCTGCTCGTGCACCAGTTTGCTGATGCAGTAGAGCAGGATGTCCTTGTCCATGATGGTGGCTAGGCCTTTGCCGCTGGGCACGATGCGCAGCCGTCGGCCGCCGTGCTCATACTCCAGCTCGCGCATGTCCGGCTTGACCGACAACGAAAAGACCGGGTGTTCCATCGAGGCAATGTCATCCTTGGGCGATGCATCGGAAACATCGAGGATGAAGAAGTCTTTGGTCGGGTGACGAATCGGCAGCAAATTTCCCATGCTCGCATTCTATCTGTAGTTCGTCGTTCGGGGAACCTTTTTCGTCGTTCTAGGAACCTTGCGCGTTCGTCGTTTTGGGAACCTGTGACCTCGATTAGACATCACACAGATTCGCCCCTTTAGGAACCGAAATTCGCCCCTTTAGGAACCACAGATTCGCCCCTTTAGGAACCGAAATTCGCCCCTTTAGGAACCGAACGGGGCAAAAAATCGGCCGATTACCTTGTTGAATCAAGCGGTTAGAAAATCGCTCCGAACCCCGTAACACTATTAACTCTATTAATAACATTAATAACACTGGCTCACGCCTGTGGATAAGTGTCTTCGCGCTCGCTCCGCTCACTCAAATAAGGCGTTGCCTGCGGCAACTGCTTTTTGATCTCCGTTGGCGCACGTAGCCGTACCTACGGCACGCCCTGCTAAAAGGCGTGACGCTCCGCGTCACAACTCACCCTCAATCCTATGCCGGCCATTCTAGCGACGGTTTATGCCCGGACTGTCAAGGCTGGCCCTGCGGGCCACCAGCTCCGCTGGCTAACGGCCTTGACAGCCGTGCAAACCGCGCTCTGCACAGAGGCATGATCGGCTCCGAGGGAATGATCTTGGTTCCGATCTCACCAAGGGAATGGACATTTAAGCAGAGGCCAATTGGAGCCTTCATACAATTGACACATAAATGCGTTACAATTGACATTGTATCATTCAATGAAAAGGGGGATATATGGCCAACGAGCACAATCAGCAAAGTACCGTAGAAGAAATTATCGAAAACTTACAATCCGCCGAGGAAATATCACAATTTTCTGGTCATATTAAAGGATGCGTTGAAGCAGCCAATGAATTAAAAGAAAGCCTACAGTCTATAAAATCGGTAGCTCCTGAAGATTCCGATTTGGATAAAGTCGTTTCTCAATTTCCAGCCACAGCGGTAAGGAAATGTGTCGCACGTTTTGAAAAATAGACTTTCTATTTCTCTTTAGAAAGGCGGAAGCCCATATGCGGCTCTAAGCATTTCTTTTTAAACCATGCATCCTTATTATCACGAATGCATTTATTATAGCCATTAACTTGAATGATATGATCATTATAAACAAATGGCGATGATGCTGCTAAAAATAGAGAAATTAGCATAACAGTAGAAAGAAATATACGGAATGGCGTCCAAAACGATCGTTTTTGGGAACCACTAAATTCTATGCTCATGAAAATTCCCTTTCTAAACGCTTCATAACCATATCTTGACTTAAACCAGAATCGATAAGTTTTTCTTTTATGAGTTCAATGTCACCAATAATGCTTTTTTCTATTTTTAGATCGATCTCTTTGATTTCCGTGTCAGCAACAAGACGGTCTATGATCTCATGGAGATAATCGACAATTTTTGAGTTATCTTTGTCAGGTGCAGTCATCAGTGCGGTTCGTCGCATATCGGCGATGTGCATATACAGCTTCTCACGCGCGCTGCTGGATTCAATCTGCTTCCGAGTGCGCATATCCGCTCGTTCTCTGGCAAATGCTTGTCGTTTCTCATTTAGTGCCCGTGCCGGCCGGCTTAATGCAGATAAGATTATGTCACCAAGGAAAACTAAAGCGGCAATAGTAAAAGCGGATATAGCAACATTCATAGCATTGTTGAGACCAAGAACATAAATATATAGAAATACAATAGCATAGCATATGAAGAAAATGATAGGGACAACAACGCCAAGAAATATAAACCAACCAAATAATGTTTTCATCGAAGTTGTCGCCGTTGCTGAGAAACATGCTGCATTTCAAGGGAAGAAACGCGTGAATTAAACTCATGTGTGAGAATGGCACTAATTTTCTTCAAATCGATTAAGGTGCCGTTAATCTCGCTTAGACGACTGTTTAACCGCAGGCGATCACCATCCGGCATATCATCAAAACGACGTTCACTTAGAGAGCGTTGCTCTGCCAGAAGTTCACTTTGATGCTGCTCGATAAGCCCATGTGATCGATGAAAGGCATCGCGAAAGAAATCCATTTTCCGGTCGAAGGCATGTTGTGACGCTTCGATAAGAGACTGGATGATTTCTTTTTGGGCCTGAATGCGCTGCTGCTCGACCTCCATTTCCATGCGCCGAAGTTCAAACTGCATCGAAGCGATTCGTTGTTCTACCTGCGCTTTGTATAGCTCGCGCTGATGAGCGTTTTTATCGTTCATCATCTGCGCCAAGGTCGAGACGGATGCCAAAATGATAGGAACTGGTAACGCCATCGCTGAAAAACCTAGTCGTCTATATCCATCCCGCGATCGGGGAAGTCAGTTGCTTCAAGATTGGGTGCTTCAAACTCAGGATTGCCGCGTTTGGGCGCGTTCTCTTCGCGATCGAGGCCATAAAACGCCTCAAGCGTTGCGGGCTCTTCGGTTGTGCGATCCGGCTCATACGAGGCCGCTGCTTCGCGCGCCGTAGCCGCATCGGCATCAATGCCGAGAAACGCCTCATAGGTGTCGTCAGGAGCCGGCGAGTAAGGCGTGGCGGCCTGCCCGAACCAGGCCTCCTCTACCAGCTTGTGGCGTATGTCATCGACCGCGAAGGTCGCTTCATCCCCTAGCGACCGCCCGAACAGCGGTTTTCTTGCCTTGCCGACCATGAAAATCTCTCCCAAACCGTGGGTTTAACGATGACAAAAATTTGAACATGCTGAAAGCCTTATTCGGACGATCCACCCCTCTCGACTATACCTTTCAGGACGATGCCCCGCTGATGCAGCTATCGCGGCGTGATCCGTGGACGCTGCGTGATGCGTTCGAGGGAACGGTCATTTTTGGCGGTACGGGATCGGGCAAGACCTCCGGCAGCGGCGCGGCGCTCGCCCGGTCCTTCCTGAAGGCCGGGTTCGGCGGCCTGGTGCTATGCGCCAAGCCGACCGAGCGCCGCTTATGGGAGCGCTACTGCCAGCAAACCGGCCGGCTGCGTTCGTTGATCGTGGTCGATGGCTATAACGACCGGCGGTTCAACTTCCTGCAATACGAGCTCGCCCGCGGCGGCATAGGCAGCGGCAACACCGGCAACGTGGTCTCGCTCCTCATGCGCATACTCGAGGCGGCCCAGCCCGGCAGCGGGCAGGTTCAGGGCGGCGATAATCCGTTCTGGGCGAATGCCATGAGGGAACTGCTCAGCCATGCCATCGACGCCCTGTGGGCGGCCTATGGGCATGTCAGCCTGCACGACATCCTCCAGATGGCCCAGACCGCGCCGCGTGGCGATGCGCAGCTCAAAGACCAGGCCTGGCGCGAACAGTCCTTTTGCTTCCAGACCCTCAAAAAGGCGTACGAGGAGCCAGTGCATCCGATGGACCGGCCGACCTTCGAGGTGGTCTCGGGCTATTGGCGTTCGACCTTCGGCGAGGCCGACAATCGCACCCGCTCCAACATCGTCTCGACACTGACCGCGACCATCAATCCGTTGCTCAAAGGCGATCTCCGCCGGCTGTTCTGCACCAGCACCAACGTCATCCCCGAGATGACCCATGAGGGCGCGATCCTGGTGGTCGATCTTTCGGTGAAGCAGTGGGACCAGGCCGGCATCATGGCCCAGCACATTTTCAAATATCTGTGGCAGCGGGCGGCCGAGCGCCGGAACGTGACGCCCAAGAGCCGCCCCCTCTTCCTGTGGGCCGATGAATGCCAGTTCTTTGTCAGCTCCTACGATGCCGAGTTCCAGAGCACGGCGCGTAGCGCCCGCGCCTGCACTGTCTATCTGACCCAGAACCTGCCCGGCCTGTATGAGAAAATCGGTGGCCGCAATCCCGAGCATGTGGCCGATAGCCTGCTCGGTAATTTCCAGACCAAGATATTCCACGCCAACAGCGACCCGAAAACCAACCACCAGGCCGCCGAGATGGTCGGCAAGAGCCTTCAGATGCGCGGGAACTTTTCCGATGCGTTCAGCCGGGGCGGCAGTCACGGCCAGTCCGGCGGTTCATCCTGGAACAGCTCCTATAGCGCGCAGGGTGGAAGCAGCGGCAGCGGCGGCAATCGTGGTTGGAGCAGTGGCAGCTCGTGGAGCCACAACATGTCGGAAGGAGCCAGTGAGGTCATCGACTACGAGCTTCAGCCAAGCCACTTCACCCGGCTGCGCAAAGGCGGCCCCAAGGGCCTTTGGAAGGTGGAAGGCATCGTATTTCAAAGCGGCCGGGTGTTCCGGCACACTGTTTCGACCTGGATCAAATGCGCCTTTTCGCAGCGATAGGCCGGCTGATTCGCGGATTTTTCCGCCTGCTGCACTGGCTGATTTACGGCCTGCTGCGTTTGCTTGGCAGCGTCGTTGCCTGGTTGGCCGTGGTGCTATTGGCCATAATGGCCGGCAATAGCCCCGGCGGCAGCGCTGATCTATTCCTGAATATCCTGCTTTTCGGCAGCATCACTGTTTTTGTCTGTGGCCGCCTGGCGAACTGGATACGGCCCAGCCCGAGACAGGCGCGTTTCATCCCGAAGATGTTGCGCTTTCCACCGGCAAGCCGCGTACAGCCGGCAGTGACCAGGCCGAGCGGATCACCGACGCCGGCGCAGATCGTGCGCCGGCTCGATAAGCCATTGCAGGCCCTGCTCGATAAATCGGCCCGTCATTCAGACCTCAATCTGTGGACAGGAGGCATGCCCCCTGCCCTGCGCCGTTTTCTGGCGCATGGGCTCCTGCTCGCAGTCTTTCTGGTGGGCTGTTATGCGCTGCTGCAAGCCGTGGGCTTGCAGCTCGATCTCTCGCAGTTTCGCCTTCCCGCCTGGAATGCGTGGGGCGTGTATCCCGAGCGCCTTTGGCGCTTCGCGCTCGACCACAAGCACCACATGATGGCGCTTGCGCTCGCGTTGATCATCTACAGCCAGCTTGCCGCGCTGCTGAATATCTGGCTGCGACGGCATCCATAGAGATGGCCCGCTCAGCCGATCGGCTGGCGGTAGTTGATGGCAATGCGCTCGATGATCGGCCCGCCGGTTGGCCTGGTTGGCCAGCGGCGCGGATCATACTCGCGCAGAATCCGCACCTCGCGCCGGAGCAGGCGGTGGCGGATTTCAAGAAGCCCCTGCCCCATCAGGCTGACGGTGCAGCCGGTGGCAACGATGGACATCTCGGTGTCGCCGCCAGCGGGCAGGCTCAGCACGTAGCTGTAGGCCAGGCTGTCGAACTGGCCATCCTTCATGTGAATATCGATGTTCCATTCACTGCCTTTGGCGCAGGTGGCGAGCGCCCGATAATCGCGCGGGTGATCTTCCTCGCTGCTTTCGGACGCGGTCGGAGGAGACCCCGGCTCCGGCGGCAGCACGACCCGGCTATCTGGCGCGGGCGGTTCGGTCCGTGCCAGAAAGTCCTCAAATCTGCCGCCACTAGAGGTCAAGGCCCTGCTCCGGCTGCCATGAGCGCACGCGCTCAGGTTCGCGCCTTGGGCTCAGACCAAGCCCCCCTAGGGTCTGGTCAATGAGCTGGTGCATGCGCTCACCAAAACGCACCGGGTCTGCGCCTTCAAGCGCCGCCTGCTGCGTCTGCAACCGGCGGCGATATTTGACGCTAACCCATTGGTTGAATCGCTCGCGCACCCTGCCCGTCAGCTCGCGCATGCGCTGCGCAATGCCGAGGTAGGGTTCCGGGTCGCGATTGAGCGATGCCGCCCGCCGATAATCGCCTTGCGCCATCGCTTCCTCGTACTGCTCAGCGAGCGTGCGGCGATCCACCCTCGCCACACTTCCGGCCGCCTCTAGGGCGGCGTTGTATTTCGCTTCCCAGTCCGTGAGGCACTGGTCGTAGTAGTCATGGCTGTTCCACTCGCGGGCCTTTTTGCCGAAGCCCTCAGCTTCCAGCGGCCGCATCGTGAGCATGATATGCACGTGCGGGTGTTCCTGTCCGTCCGCCGCAGTCGGACGGTGGAACGCCAGGTCTGCCACCATGCCCAGGTTGACGAAGCGCTCGCGCACGAAGTCGCGCACGAGTGCAATGCATTGCTCTGCACTTAGCTCACGCGGCAGTGCCAGCTCGACCTCACGGGCGAGCTGCGCGTCTTTGCGCTTCTCGGTTTTCTCGACCAGGTTCCAGAGCGTTTGGCGATCGTGCACCCACTCCGGCGCGCCTTCCGGTGCCATGATCTCGGTGTGCTCAACATGGCGCTTGCGCTGGTAGTCCAGCATCCGGCCGGTGCGGTCATCGAAGATGCGTGCACCAGCGCGATAGGCGGCCGCATGGGGTGCGCTCTGTCCCTGCGAGCGCTTAATCACCTTCACCCTTGTGTGCCAAAGTGCCATTGAACCCCTTCTCTGCCGGTGCCAGGACTTCGAGCGTCCGTGGCGCTTCGTTCGGCCGGCTGACGAGAATGTGTGCACAGATACGTTGCTACGCAACGTGCACACTCGTCAACCGTCCGAACTCCGCTTTCTCCTCCTCAGTTTGCCTCAAAAGTGTTAATTTTACATCAATCATCAGTAAAAGCACTCCAACGGAAGTGCGTGGTGCATTTTTGGTTGTCCACGTGCCGCACTCGTGCGCATCAGTGCATATGCACTACGACGCACGATGCAATGCACGATGACGCACTCACATTAGGCTATATGGCAAAAGTGGGCTTAAAAGAGGCCGCCAGGCTAACGGGGAAGAACGCTTCGACGATCACGCGGGCGGCTAAGGCCGGCCGTATATCTTGCTCTCAGGATCAACACGGCAACCGCACTTTCGAAGTGGCGGAACTGGACCGTGTGTTCGGTCTGGAGCCGCAGCCAAGCGGCAATGCACGAGTGCGCACCGATGCAGATGCACCACCGCGCACGAGTGCGCACGAGGTGCGAAATGCGCCGCCGGACCCGGTTTTAATCACTGCTCACCAGCGTGAGGTGTCGCTCCTAGAGGAGCATGTCCGGCTCCTGAAAAATCAGCTCGAAGATACACAGAAAGATCGCGACCACTGGCGTCAGCAAGCGACGGCCTTGCTCACTGATCAGCGCTCCAAGACGGATAATGGGGAAGAGGGTGCGCGCGATCCACAACCGAGCGAGGCCACGGACGAGAAGCGCGAGGAAATCGTTGCGGCAGGTTCCGCTCCCGACGTGAAAGGGGCGAAGGCCGAACAGGGTAAGGGGGATGAGGGAACGCAAGCGCTCGTCAAGGAACCGCAGAGGGCAGAACCAAAGGTAGAAGAGGGTGCCGCTGCCGATGAAGGAGGTGCCACCGAAGCAAGTGCGCCAGCCATGCGGGGCGATGTGGTGGGTGTAGACGATTATCCGCCGTCCCGTCGCTCCTGGTGGCAGCGGTTGTTCGGGCGGTGAATAGGTGACGCCGGAAGCATTCATCGCGAAATGGCGCGCCTCAACCCTCAAAGAGCGCTCAGCCTCGCAATCGCATTTCAACGATCTATGCGCGCTGCTTGGGGTCGAAAACCCAATTCAGGCGGACCAGAAAGGCGAATGGTATTGTTTTGAGCGCGGTGCCTCCAAGACCATCGGCGGCGATGGCTGGGCCGATGTGTGGAAGCGCGGGCACTTTGGCTGGGAGTATAAGGGCAAGCGCAAGAACCTCGATCTTGCCTTTGCGCAGCTCCAGCAATACGCCGTAGCGCTCGAAAACCCGCCGCTCCTTGTCGTGTCCGACATGGACCGGATCGTTATCCACACAAACTGGACCAACACGGTTTCCGAGGTCCACGAGATCATGCTGGATGATCTCACGGACCCGCATAAGCGTGATCTGCTGCGCTGGGTGTTCGAGGAGCCCGAGCGGCTTCGACCATCCAAGACGATCGATGCGCTGACCCGTGAGGCAGCCGACAAGTTCGCGGGCCTTGCGATCACGCTGCGGGAGAGGGGGCACGACCCCCAGGACGTGGCGCATTTCGTCAACCGGCTGGTGTTCTGCATGTTCGCCGAGGACATCAACCTGCTGCCCCGGCACATGTTCTCGACCATCCTTGAACGGGCGTTCAATCGGCCGCACCTGGCGCAGGACCTTCTTGGCCAGCTCTTTGCGGCCATGAAGGACGGCGGCCTGTTTGGCGTCGATGAGATCGAGTGGTTCAACGGCGGTCTGTTTGACGATGCGAGTGCGATCCCGCTCGAACGTGACAACCTGAAAACGGTCTGGAGTGCGGCCGAGCTGGACTGGTCGGACATCGACCCGTCGATCTTCGGCACGTTGTTTGAGCGCGGTCTCGATCCTTCCAAGCGCAGCCAGCTTGGAGCCCACTACACGGACCCCGAGAAAATCATGATGATCGTGCGGCCGGTCATCATTGAGCCGTTGCAGGCGGAATGGCAGCACGTTCGCAGTGAGATCGAGACGCAGCTAGGCAAAGCAGAAGCAGCTCGTCAGCGCCGGCCGGAGACTCAAAGTGAGGCCCGCCGGGTTTATGCTGCTGCCCGCCGC
The DNA here is from genome assembly GCA_964536635.1 of uncultured Rhodospirillaceae bacterium. GTDB lineage: Bacteria > Pseudomonadota > Alphaproteobacteria > UBA7985 > JAUIBT01 > JAUIBT01. Next base: position 9,614 of record CAZHYF010000028.1, read on the forward strand.
CAGGAAGAGGCAGCGCAGCGCAAGGCGCGAGAGCTGCATACAGGCTTCATTGAGCGGTTGCGGAGTTTCCGGGTGCTCGATCCCGCCTGTGGCTCAGGGAATTTCCTCTATCTCGCGCTGCTCTCGCTCAAAGACCTGGAGCACCGGGCCAATCTCGATGTCGAGGCATTGGGTCTGGAGCGGCCTGCACCGAGCGTTGGGCCGGAGGCCGTACTAGGCATTGAGATCAATCCCTATGCGGCCGAGCTGGCGCGGGTGACCGTGTGGATCGGCGAAATCCAGTGGATGCGCAAAAATGGCTTCAGCGTTAGCCGGAAGCCGATCCTCAAACCGCTTCAGACCATCGAATGCCGCGACGCGCTGCTGAATGACGATGATAGCCGGACGTCCTGGCCATCTGCTGACGTGATCATCGGCAATCCGCCATTCGTCGGCAATAAGCGCATGATCGAGTATCTGGGTGAGGAGTACGTTTCCCGTGTGCGCTCAACATATCAGCCGGACTTGTCGGGTGGCGTCGATTTCGTCTGCTACTGGTTTGCGAAGGCCTGGGCGCAGATAACCCAGGGTCAGCTTCAACGGGCAGGCTTGGTCTCCACCCAGTCCATCCGGCGCGGCGCAAGCAACGAGCCCTTGAAGACGATCGTGGAAAACGGCCGGATTTTTGATGCCTGGGATGATGAGCCGTGGGTGGTGGATGGCGCAGCCGTTCGCGTCTCGCTTATCTGCTTCGATGCAGGAAGCGGCCAACAGACGGCGCATCTTGATGGAGCCGAGGTAGGCCGGATTTTCGCGGACCTCAGTGCATCCGCCAGCGAACTCGATCTCGCTAGTGCAAAGCCTCTGAGCGAGAACAAGGACATCAGCTTCCAGGGACCGGTCAAGGTCGGTGCGTTCGACATCGAGGGCGATCTTGCCCGTGAATGGCTGAAATTGCCACGAAACCCCAACGGACGGCCAAACTCGGACGTGCTCCGGCCGTGGGCGAATGCCTCGGACATGACACGACGGCCTTCAGGGAAATGGATAATAGATTTTGCAGAAATGATCGAAGCTGACGCCTCCTTTTATGAGGCGCCGTTTGAGTATGTTCGGCAAAACATTAAGCCAATTCGCGACAAAAATAGAGATGAACAAAGAAGTAAAAATTGGTGGAGACTTGGGAGATCAGGGAGCGACTTGAAGAATGCGGTGTCAAGATATGAAAAATTTATCGTAACTCCCCGTGTTTCAAAACATCGCCTATTTTGTTGGGCACATTCAACGCTTCTCCCAGACAGTCGGGTTGTTGCTATCGCTAGGGGGGATGATGTGACCTTTGGTGTCCTGCACTCCCGATATCACGAGCTATGGTCGTTGCGTCTCGGTGGCTGGCATGGTGTCGGGAACGATCCTCAATATACCCCTTCGCTTGGGTTTGAGACGTTTCCATTCCCTGAAGGCTTGGCCCCGAACATCCCGGCGTCGGGCTATGCAGATGACCCAAGAGCGCAGGCCATTGGTGAAGCCGCGAGTCGGCTCAACGAACTGCGGGAGAATTGGCTCAACCCGCCCGATCTTGTGAGGCGCGAGCCGGAGGTCGTTGAGGGCTACCCGGATCGCCTCATTCCGGTGGACGAGAAGGCAGCCGCAGAGTTGAAGAAGCGCACGCTCACCAACCTTTACAACCAGCGCCCTGCGTGGCTCGACAACGCCCACCGGGCGCTCGACGAGGCTGTTGCCAGGGCCTACGGATGGCCGGTCGATCTCTCAGACGATGAAATCCTGGAACGGCTCCTTGCGCTCAATCTAGAGCGAAACGCGGCTATATGAACTATTGTATATTACTCAAATCGAAGTCCAAAAAGTCCGCCCTTATCATCATCAGTAAGGCGAATAGGAAGTATATACTGTTCAATATTAAATTTGGATTTATAGCCCTCGCGAGGTAGGTCGTCTGAGTTCATAGTCACAATATATTGGAAACTGTGGCGCTTGCTGTGCGTTGCACCAATCTCAAGTGCTTTGGCAATTTGTCGTTCATCTACCCCGTCAAATAAGTGACTGTCGTGAATGAGAAAGCCAGGATGTATGTTTCGACGAGCGGCGATAATGGAAAGCATCATGTCAAAGCAGAATATCTGCATATTATTGATGCCTTTGCTCCTAGACGACTCGATTTTTGCCTCAATTTTCGGACCGCGCTCGGTCGGATCAATGGTTAAACTGCCGGGTTGCTCGTATAGTTCGCCAGACAATTCTTCAAACAAAAGTATGGCGGCAGCGATATTATCGGCTTGCTCACGATAATCAGATTGCAGTCGACGGAGCAGATGAGCACGGTCTTCGTCGTATTCTGCCTGAGAGCTTTCAAGTTTTTCAGCCAGCTCATATTGTTTGGCGAGAGTTTCGGCCTCGGCCTCATGGCGAGACAGTTCGCTTTGTAAGCGTGTGTAGTGTTCAAGAGCACCACCTTCTTGCATAATTCGCATTATTTGCGCACGACGCTCATCCAGTTCCGATTTTTTAGTTTCGCGGGCCTCAATTCGTGCACGGGAAGAGTGCAATTCCTCGGTGAGATGCGCCTTACGGTTCTCTACAACTTTACGATGGAAGGCTTGAACTTCCTCAAAACGTGTAGTGATATTATCCGGCAGTATCACGCCGGCCTCGGCATATAATTTCTCGACCTGAGCGAGGCCCGGCGGCTGCTCGTCGTTCAACGCATTCTCAAGCTGAGCAATCAACTCACGATCGGCCGTATTGGCATTGATCAGGTCATTAATCTCTCTTTGACGTGTTGTCGCTTCACGCTCCAGGTTCCGATATTCAGGGACAACCCTGAAAGAAGCGAGTTGTTCGCGGAGGCGGTCGGCCCGCCCACGTGCCACGGTCATGCGTGTGCGTAAGGAGGCAGCTTTCCCGAGCATGTCAGGAAAAGTGCCTTGCTTGGCCATGCGGCGCAGTTCTGTGAGTGCTTTTTCCTTGTGGCGAAGATGCTCAATCTGTTGAGGAATTGACCAATCGAGCCCGAGCAGGAACGAGAGAGCAATTTGCTGATCACCCTCTTGCTGCTTTTCTGCATGTCGGTTCGGGCTCAAGAATCCCTTGCTTTCTTCTCGCCTGGAAAAGTAAGGAAAGAGCATTCGGAATGAAGGGTGGAAACGCTCATCGCCGTCTCCTTTTTTCGCGCCAATCCCGAATATCAATTGGCCAAGAACGAGACGCCAATTGTCGTTCGAAATTATTGGGTAATCGGAGTTCTTGGTAGTTTTTGGCTTGCTTGGCCAGGCTTTGGTTTCGCCCTGTCGTATGTGAATTTTTGAAGGCTCGGAACCGCATCGTCCTGCAATGACAGTTTGACCCCCAAGGTCAAATTCGAGCATGAACGTCGTTTCAATCAGCGCAGGATGCCGAAAAATGCTATCTTTCGGAGCATCACTGCCAAATAGAAAATGGATGAGTTCGACAAAACTGGTTTTGCCCGCACCGTTCCGGGATTGGCGGTTGGTGGCTGCTTTAGTCTTATCAGCGACCAGAATGTTCAGGCCTGCGTGAAAACGAAGTGCCTTGAAAGATGGGAGGTCGCTATACAGAAGGCGGATCATAGGGGAACTGCTTGGAGCCGTTTGAGACGGCCGCCCTCAAAGACAATGATGCCAAGTGTGAAAAGCAGATCGAGCGACAATACGAACCAATTATAGCTTATTGGTGCGACGCCGGGTTGCCTTTCTCTGCGTTTGCGGAATTCCTCCCATAGCCGTGATACGGTCTTGGGTTGATCGAGCAATGGGAGAATCTCGGCTCCAACGCCTAGCAGGCTTCTATCGGCCCGAAGATGCTTCGTTGGTAGAATCATGCGACTGCGCCTCCCTTGTGCGAGGGAGTATCCTCGAAAATATCGCAGCGCTCAAAGAAGTAGCTAAGGACTGCCATCACGGCTGCTTCATGCAAGGGAACACCCCGATCGCCGCCTCCGGCGAAGCACTGAAGTTCTCTGAAAATTTCATCACCGCTGAGGCTTAAGCCTCTGAGCATAAGATATTTTTGACGGAAGCCTTCTGCGATGTGTTCCCCAAAGTCAGGTTCTGGATAGGTGTCAAAAAACTCTTGAACGAGGCTTTCCTGTCGGCGGCCGAGGCGCAGATAACCGGCCGTCGCATGAGATAGATCGTTGACTTCAAGCTTGCTGGGCGAGGGGGCAGTGAGGGGAGGATTGGCGGGAGGTTCCTGCCGTGAAAGGTGTAAAATGACAGGGCGCAGGGCCTGGAACGTGAGGCTTTGAATAGTGGCCATGCTTGGTATCTGGCCAATGAGCGCCTCCAATTTTTGAGGGCTGACCTCCATCGCCAAGTCTAAGAATTCTGATGGAGGTAGCGATGAAATATCGATTTGTGGGAATGCGCTACGCAGTTCTTCTAGAAGCTGTGTTACGCCAGGAGGTAGCCCGTCAAAATCGTTATGAACAAATATCCATTGGACCATTTTTGACTTCCAATGCTTGACAGCGCCATAGAAGTCCTCATTCACTTTCTTCTTCATATTTTTTTCGGATAAAGTTCGCGGTCCATAGCATTGGAATACTGTTTTTGACGAAGGAAGGTATCCATCGCATTTGAGATCGCCCTTATTTCCATAAGGACGAACACGTTCAAAACGACCGCCATGTTTCATTTCCATTATATCAGCGAATAGGTTTTGGAATGCAGTTCCGTCGGCCTTGAGAATTATATTTTCTAGGCGTAGACGGGCAAAAATTCGTTGAGACTGGTCCATCATCTGTTATTACATTCGTATAGTGTGCATTACAATCTAATCCGCTCAACCGCGCTTTGCGTGATGACGCGCTCGGTGCGGTCATAGAGCTTGGTGGTCCGTGTGTCTGCGTGGTTGGCCATCTCGCGCGCTTCCTCCAGCGAGCCGCCATTTTCCAGATAGAAGGTGATCGCCATCGCGCGGAAGCTGTGCGGTGACAGGGCAGGGGAGACACCCGCCTGTGCCGCCCGCCGTTTGATCATGGCAAGCGCGTTGCGCCGATCGAGCGCCTGGTCGGTGAGCTGCCCGGTGCGGCCGAGGGCGGAGCGAAACAGCGCCGAACCCGTCTCAGACCGGATGCCAGCGGCATCGAGGTAGACTTCCAGATACTCGACGAGCTGGTGATGCACTGGCATGCGGTGCTCCTTGCCGCCTTTTTCGTGCAGGCAGAGCCAGCGGGTGAAGCCTTCGGCGTAGTAGTCTTTGACCTGGCAGTGCAGCGCCGCCGAGACCCGCGCCATCGTATAGAGCAGGGTGGCGATCAATGCCCGGTCCCGTAACCCGACCAGATCACCGGTCGGAATCGCATCCATCAGCCGGCGCACGTCAGAGCCCGAGGTAATCGGGGTTGCGCCGCGTCTCCTCGAGAAGGTTGGTGCCTTGACCTCGACGGCGGGGGAGCGCTTGAGGGTTCCCCCGGCGACGAGGAAGGCAAAGAAGCTCTTGAGGGCTGAAAGATGCTGCCCCACGCTGGCCTTGCCATGCGTCTTGCCTAGGCCTTCCACATAGGTGGCCACATGCAGCGGCTGGACGGCCGCCAGCTCAGAAAGGCCGATGGTCTCCATCCAGTCGCAGAACCGGCTCACGGCATTCAGGTAAGCCGCCCGCGTGTTCGCGTTCCTGATCGAGCCGGCGAAAAATTCCAGATAGCGACTAGCCAGCTCTGCGCCGCCGGCGGCGATGACGGCCGGCACCTCCACCATGCCGAGGCCGGCAATCGCTAGCCGGGTGATCTCCCGGTTTGTTGGAGCCTCGATCAGCTCGCCTGTCACGTCCAAGTTTTGCATCCCATAACGTCCTTTATGGGATGCTACCAACAGGGCAGGGGGAGGGACAGCGGAAAGCGACCAAGCGGCGCTTCCGAGCGTCCTTTAGGCAAGCCGCGTGGCATCATGCTCACACACGGCAATCTAGGACTATTGTCTTTTAACTTGACGCTAAGGCGTTTCCTGCTAATATCAGAACCAACACGACCGGCCCCTTAGCGGGCTGGTCTTTTTTATTTCAGCCATGCCATTCAACAAGCCGTATCTGCCTATACCTGACCAACTTGCGCTGCTTTCACAGCGTGGCATGGTAATATCGGATCAGGCACGCGCTGCCGATGCCTTGCAGCGGATCGGCTATTATCGCCTGAGCGCCTACTGGTTCCCTTTCCGCGAGCCCGTCTCCAATCCCGGTGACAATGCGCGGCTCGATACCTTTCTCGCCGGCACGGAAATGCAGACGATTGTCGAACTCTACGTGTTCGACAAGAAGCTGCGCTTGCTGATGCTCGATGCCCTGGAGCGCATCGAGATCGCCTTGCGCACGGATATCGCATTGCTGCTGGGCCAGCGTGGCCCGTGGGCGCATCGCGACCACAACCAATTCGATCAAAGCTTCATCACGCCCAAACGCCAGCACGGCAGAAAGAAGAAACCCAAAGCGAAGTCGCATGCCGATTGCCTAAAGCGGCTGGACGATCTCCAGGGAAAAGCCAACGAGGATTTTGCCGTGCATTTCCGGCAAAAATACCCCGGCGAGCACATGCCGATCTGGATGGCTACCGAGCTGTGGGACTTCGGGATGTTGTCGCATTTTCTCGGGGGCATGAAAGCGGCCGATCTTTCGGTTTTGGCCGCCCGGTATGGCCTGCCTCGCTGGCAGTTGCTGCCGAGCTGGGTGCGCTCGCTCAACTTCGTGCGCAATGTCTGTGCTCATCACGGCCGGCTTTGGAATCGTGGCCTGGTCGATCACCCGGCGCAGCCAAAGCCAGGCGAGCTGCCCGAGCTGAGCATACTAGCATCGGACCAGCACGCTCGCACGCGCCTTTATGCAGCGGCCGCCGTCACGCGGTTCTTGCTGCGGGTGATCAATCCCTCGACGAGCTGGGCCGAGCGCTTAAAGGCCCATGTCGCCACGTTCCCGACGAACGCGCATGTTTCGTTTCAGGGCAGCGGTTTCCCAAACGACTGGCACGAACAGCCACTCTGGTCGTGAACATCACGCATCAGTGCGCACTCGTGCACGTGCACTCATATACAAGCTATTGATTGAAAAGGCATTCTCTCCAGTTTGCGTCTCCTTGCCCGGTTGCTTCAAAGCGCGGTGATCCTGCCCGACCGCCGCTTCAGCGCAAGGCCCGGCCCGCACCCAAGACCGTGTTAGGGCCTGGCGCTGAAGCCCGACGCGGCCGGCCGCTCGTCTCCCCGCAACCAACCTCAAACAAGGAGACGAACCATGAAGCTACTGACTCAATCTCAACATGCGAAGCTACTCGCCAACGGGCGCAAGCAGGAACCGCTGCGCGGCACCGAGGCCGAGATCGATTTCCCGCCAGTCGTGAAGTTCTTTACCCCGGATGGAGCCTGCACCTGGCTGCTCACTGAGCTGGACCCGGAAGACCCGGACATCGCCTTCGGCCTGTGTGACCTCGGCATGCAGTGCCCCGAGCTGGGCAGCGTGCGCCTGTCCGAATTGGCCGCCATTCGAGGCCCGCTAGGCCTGCCCGTTGAGCGTGATCGCCACTGGACGGCCGACAAGACCCTAATGGCCTACGCCCGCGAGGCATCGGCCAGTGGCTGCATCCGGGCATAGGAGGCAGGCCATGACCGATTGCACGATGCTACCGTTTATCAACTATCTCGATGCCGTCGATGCGCTGCATGGGGGGCGCCGCGGCCGCCCCCCCACCCCCGGCGCGCGGGGGCGGTTCGCCCCCACGCCGGGGGCGGGCGGGACCC
>CAZHYF010000029.1:0-17235 GCA_964536635.1 uncultured Rhodospirillaceae bacterium
ACAAAGGCCTTTTCGATCACGAAATCAGCCGGGCGGGCGTTGGAGCCCTCTTCCAAGCCGAACTCTTCGCACATGGCCTTGCAGTCTTGCAGCATGGCCATGGAGCCGCAGATCATTACGCGGTCGGTCTCTGGGTTGAGCTTTGGCAGGCCCGTCAGCTCAGAAAAACGCCCCGAGCGCATCAGGTCGGTAATGCGGCCCTGCACGGGATAATCTTCACGCGTGACCGATGTGACGTGCAGCAGCTTGTCACCGACAAGCTCGCTCAAGATCTCGTCGGTCTTGATCTGCTCCATCAGCTCAAAGCCGTATTGCAGCTCGGCGGCGGTGCGGCAGGTGTGGGTTAGCACGATGCGCTCGAACTTCTCATAGGCTTCGGGCTCGCGGATGACCGAGGCGAAGGGCGCTATGCCGGTGCCGGTGGACAACAGATAGAGCGTCTTGCCGGGGCGCAGCGCGTCCAGCACCAAGGTGCCGGTGGGCTTGCGGTTCAGCAAGACTTCGTCGCCAGGCTGGATCTTCTGCAAGCGCGAGGTCAGCGGCCCGTCGGGCACCTTGATCGAATAGAATTCCAGCTCCTCGTGCCAAGCAGGGCTGGCGACCGAATAGGCGCGCAGCAGCGGCTTGCCGTCGTCCTTGGTCAGGCCGATCATCACGAACTCGCCCGAGCGGAAGCGGAAGCCTTCCGGGCGGGTCATGGTAAAGCGGAACAGATGGTCGGTATAGTGCTGGGTCGCGGTGACCGTGCAGGTGTACATATTGGGGTTCGTCGGTCGTGGTTTGGCGCTGGCTTGCACCGCTGGCGCGGGGCGATCCTGTTCAAGCACGGCCTGGAGGAGGCCTGCATCGCTGCTGGCAGCCTCATAGGCCTGGGTCTCGCCCCTTGTAGTGGCGGAGTCAAAAGAGGTCAATTCGGTCATGGCTTTCTTTGCCGGTATCGTTATAGAGGGGCGCAAAGCTTGTCTCCAAGCTAGGCAGCGGGGCGTTGGCTGTCAGGCCCGGACAATTGCGGAGTTTGGCTTGCGATTTGTCGCGCCAACTAGGCGGAAGGCGCCGTTTCAAGCGGTCTGCGCGCGCTGTTGCCAGATATCGGGCCCTGCAAGGCGGCTAGCGAGGGCGCTCGGCAGGCGCTGTTGGCTATAGAGGCGCGCGACCACCACATTCAGTGCCGCGCGCCAGGCCGCCTCGCTATGGCGCTCGACCAAGGTGGCCTCCAGCCAGAGCCCATCAAGGCCCGATTGCAGCGCGTGGCGAGCCTGGTCTGGCATAAGCTGTCCCAGACCCCAAATCTGGCCGCTGAAGCCCTCGTTGCGCAGGCGGCGTGCCAGCGAGAATCCGCGACCGTCGTGGGCAGATTTGAACACTAAGCCGATGCGCTCAAGCTGCAACAGGTTGTCAAGCCCCAGCTCCTCGAAGGCCTCCGGCGTCAGCAGCAAGTCGAGATCGGGCGCTGCGCTTGCGCTGAGCTGGCCATCGCTGTTGAGACGCCAGCCCGTAGTGGCCTCTTGCGCAGCGGGTGGTAGATCGAGGATATCAGACATAAACGGCCTCCTTGAAGGGCTGCTTGCCAACGCGGGCATAGGTGGTGGCAAAGTCCTCATCGGCGTGCAGGCGCAGCGCTTGCCAGGTGTCGATCAGGGTCTCGATCACGTCCGGGACTTGCTGTTGCGAAAAGCCAGGGCCCAGGATGTCACCGACCTTGGCGCCTTCATCAGCGCGCCCACCCAGTGAGATTTGGTAGGTCTCCTGCTCGGTGCGATTGAGGCCCAAGATGCCGATATTGGCAGCGTGATGGTGGCCGCAAGCGTTGATGCAGCCCGAGATGTTGAGGCTCAGCGCCAGGGGGCCGTCGCGGCGCTCGCGTTCGCGCAGACGCGTGCTCAAGGCTTGCGCCACCGGGATCGAGCGCGCCGTGGCCAGGGCGCAATAGTCCAGGCCAGGGCAAGCGATGATGTCTGAAGCCAGGCCGATGTTGGCTTCCGCCAAATCCAGCTCAAGCAGGGCGTGGTAGAGCTCCTCCAGATCGTTCAGCTTGACCCAAGGCAGCACTAGGTTTTGTCGGTGCGAGACACGGATTTCGCTGGCCGAGAAACGCTCGGCCAGGGCCGCAACCGCGCGCATCTGAGCACCGCTGGCATCGCCTGGAATGGCGCCCTTGGTCTTGAGCGAGATGGCAACCGCAGCATAACCTTGCACCTTGTGGGCCATGCCGTTTTGCTGCAACCAGGCGCGAAACCCGGGCGAACCCTGCGGCAGCTTTTGGCCCTGCAAGGCGGGGCGTTGTGCGGTCTCGAACTGGGCTTCGATGCGCCGGTATTCGCCGACGGCAGGGGCAAAGGCCGCGCGGTCAACGCAAGCCAGCTCCTGTGCGACCGCAGCGCGATAGGGCTCCAGGCCCAGTTCATCGACCAAGATCTTGATCCGGGCTTTGAACTTGTTGTCCCGGCGTCCGGCCAAATTATAGACCCGCAGCATGGCGTCCAAGGTGGGCAGCAAGTCGGCCAACGGCACGGCTTCTTGGAACAAGCGTGCGACGCGGGGCGTGCGGCCTTGACCGCCGCCGACCCAGATGTCGTAGACCGGCTGCCCGGCCGCATCCAGCTTGGCCCAGAGGCCGATGTCGTGGAATTTCATGGCCGCGCGGTCTTGCGCCGCGCCCAGCACCGCAATCTTGAACTTGCGCGGCAAAAAAGCGAACTCGGGGTGCAAGGAGGACCACTGGCGCAACAGCTCAGCCGTCGGGCGCGGGTCCAGCCACTCGTCGCCCGCAACGCCGGCATAGGCATCGGTGGTGACGTTGCGAATACAGTTGCCCGAGGTCTGGATGGCGTGCATTTGCACGCTGGCCAGCGCATCCATCATGTCCGCGACATCACTCAGCTTGGTCCAGTTAAACTGGATGTTCTGGCGTGTGGTGAAGTGGCCATAGCCCCTATCATAGCGGTCGGCCAGAGCACCCAGCATCTGCAACTGGCGCGTATTGAGCACGCCATAAGGAATGGCGATCCGGAACATGTAAGCATGGAGCTGCAAATAGAGGCCGTTTTGTAGCCGCAGCGGCTTGAACTCGTCCTCGCTGAGAGCGCCAGAGATGCGGCGGTTGATTTGATCGCGGAACTCTGCTGCGCGCTGTTCAACTAAGGTCTGATCGAAGGTATCGTAGGCGTACATCGGCTGATCCTGCTGATTTAGGCGGCTTGCGCAAGAGCAGGCGCGCGCTCGCTTTGTGTCGTGCGCAGCGGCAGGGTCACGCCTTGCAAGCGGCGCTGGTCGCGCAGCTCGATGGGCTGGCGTGCGGCGTTGACCGGCACCAGGGCTGCGCCGACGACGCGGTTTGCGGCCTCTTCGGCAGCGCCTAGCGGCTCCAGGCTTGAGCCGTCCTCGCTGAACAGGGCGGCGTTGAAATCAGAGCACCAGCGCGCCTCCTGGCTCCAGAAGACCAGAGCGCCGGTCAGAAGGTCATTGGCGGCCAGAGCGTAGGCAGAAGCAGAACGAGCCATGAGAGGTTCCTTGTGTGGCAGGAGGGTTAGGCGAGGTGGGCGCGGCGGCGCTGGGGCGCTTGGATCGGCTCCAGCGGCGCGATGCCAGGGATAAGGTCGGTGGCCGGCGGCAGGGCCAGCCCGCGCGACAAGAGGCTGCGGGGGTCACTGCTGCGCGCAACCAATGCCACGGCTCGACCGCCTGCCAGGCGCTGGGCCAGCTCTTGGTCGAGGGGTCGGCTCAGGGCGTTGATCGGCAGGCGCTCGGCTTCACGGCGCGTCAGTTCCAGTAAGGACAGCGGCAAGCCGGGCTCGAACAAGACCAGATCCGCCTCGTCAAGGGCGCGGCGCGCCTTCAGCGGCAACAGCTCCGGGTCAGCGCTGCCGGTGCCAATCAGGGACAGGCGTGCGCTGGGTTTGCCGTTTTGCGCCAGTTGGTGGGCAAGAGCGCGGGCTTCCTGCCCTGTGTGCGGCGCGGGCGCTGCAAAGAAAGCCTGCCAGAATTCGCGGCGTTCGCGACCGGGTGCCAAGGTCTTGGCAACCCAGGGGCGCAAGCTGCGCGCAAGATTGGCGACTTGGCCCAGAGGGCTGGGCATGATCGCCTCGATTTGAGCCTTGAGGCGGCGGGCCAGCATGGGCGCGCTGCCCTCGGTGCCAATGGCGACCACAACCGGATCACGATCAACGATCGCAGGCGTGATAAAGTCGCTGACCTCGGGCTGGTCAGCGGCGCAGACCAGAATGCCAAGGCCGCGCATGCGCTGGGCTATGGCGGCGTCCAAGGCCCGCTCGCCAATGGCAGCGTAGGCAAAAAGGGCGTCGCTGGGCAAGGGCGCGGTCAAGGGGTCGGCGGCCAGATGCTTGACCTGGGGCAGAGCATCAAGAGCGATTTCAGCGCTGTCAATGCTGGGCGCGATCAGCCATATGCTGGCCTCGGTTTTGACCAGCAGACGCAGTTTGGCGGCGGCTTCAGCGCCTGCGCCGCAGACCAGAACTGAGCGCCCAGTGGTGGACAAAAAGAGCGGAAAGGCCCGCATGGCCGGGGACTCCCATGGCTTGACTTCTGCTCATAATATGGGAATATTTCTTGCAAATCGTCAATATGTGGGAAAAAATAGAAACCGTATCGCCCGATGGAGCCCGGATAGCAGGATTTTGTCTTCTATGGCGCGACAGTTTGGTAAAGAAGTTATGCTCGACAATCTTGATAAGAAAATTCTCACCGTCCTCCAGCGCGATGCCAGTCTGCCGTTGGAGAAAATCGCCGCAGAAGTTGGCTCCTCTAAGTCGCCGGTTTGGAACCGTATTCGCAAGATGAAGGAGTCTGGGGTCATCATGCGTGAGGTGGCCATCGTTGATCCCGAGAAGATCGGCCAGCAGGAGACCTTCTTCGTTCAGATCCAGACGGACCAGCACTCCAGCGAATGGCTGGCCGAATTCACGCGCGTGGTCAACGACATGCCCGAGATCCAAGAAGTGCATCGCCTGGCGGGGCAGATCGACTATCTTTTGAAGGTGCGCGTCGGTTCGACCAAGCAATTCGACACCTTCTATAAGCGCTTCGTTAGCCGCTTGAGCCTGTTCAACGTCAACTCAAGCCTGTCGATGGAACGCATCAAGGAGACCACGGCTTTCGGTCTGGAGCTCGACTAGTCGCGTCCGTGAAAGCGGGCGGTCGGTCCGCAGTAGGCGCTAACACTTGCGCCAGGCGGCGACCATACCGCTGGCGTGCTCGGCAGGCAGGTATTCGCAAGCCCGCATCACCAAGCCGGTAATGCGGCCTTGTTGCACCAGCGTGCCAAGATAGTCCTCGACGCTGCGCAAGCCCCAAGCGGTGGCGTTGGTGCAGAGCACGAAGCAGCCGCCTACCTCAAGGGCAGGCATCAGATGCTCCACCAGCTCGACGCCCAAGAATTCGTAAGTCAGTGTCCCGACTGTAACAATCGCGGCGTAAGGTGCGGCTGCCAGCTCTTGAGGCTGGCCGAGGTCTGCTAAATCCAAATTGCGGTAGAGACCCTTTGCTTGAGCTTGCTCCAGCATGCCTTGCGCGTAGTCCAAGCCGTCAATCACTGCAAAGCCTTCGCTGCGTAGCGCTTCGCCAGATAGTCCGGTGCCGCAGCCTGCGTCGAGCACCGGGCGATCCCGCCAGCTCACCAGGCCTGCCAGCATGGTCGCTGTCTGTTGCGGCGCTGGGTAGCTGAGGGCAGACAGATCTGCATCATATTCACCAGCCCAGTGATTGTAGTAGGCACGATTTTCATCATCATCCGCGACCTGGAACAAACCTCTCAGCCGCTGTTCGGCCCCTGGATTGGCCGACTGTTTCATGTCTCCCTCCCGCCTTATGCACAAATCAGTCTGCGCCCCTTGGACCGGAAGGTCAAGTCGCAAGCCCTTGATTGCGTTTTGCTTTTTCCTTGCTTGAGGCGGCGCAGTCTAACATTTGAACAGCATTTAATAGTCTCAATAATAAAAAATACGTGTTATAGATTTACAGAGAGACTCGCGTTTGATATATAAGAACATAGAGAGAACAAACAGGGTCTAAAATCAAGATGTCGTCCTCACCTTATCCCCTCCACCTTCAAGCCGCCGAGCGGGAGCTCGGTATTCAAGAGATCAAGGGCGGCCAGCACAATCCGCGGATTCTGGCCTACCACGCCGCCACAAGTCTGGCCGCCAGCGATGACGAAACGCCCTGGTGCGCCTCTTTCGTCAACTGGTGCCTTGAGGTCACCGGACAGCGCGGCACCCAGTCGGCCACCGCGCGCTCCTTTCTCACCTGGGGGCACAGCGTAGCACCCGAGGCCGCCCAGCCGGGCGACATCGCTGTCTTCAAGCGCGGCTCCAGCCCCTGGCAGGGCCACGTCGGCTTCTTCGTCGGATGGGACGGCAGCAATGTGCGGCTCTTGGGTGGCAATCAGAACGATTCCGTCAGCTTGGCAAGCTATCCCAGCACCGGCTTGTTGGGCATCCGGCGAGCAGCCTGATGTACAGATTTGCCCGCTTGCTTGCGGCCCTGCTATCGGCGCTCGTTGTGACCGCGACCGCACTGGCCGAGCCCTTGTATCCCGGACCGATCTTGGCCGAGGTCAAGCGCGTCATCGATGGTGATACTCTGGTCCTCGATGCCTTCATCTGGCCCAACACCAAGGCCAGCGACGTTTCACTTCGCGTGCGGGGCATTGATACCCCGGAGCGGCGTGGCCAGTGCGAACAAGAACGCCAGCTCGCTGAGCAAGCCACAACCCTCATGGCTCAGCACTTTCGGCCCGGCCAGACCGTTGCATTGTACCAAATCGAAACCGGCAAATACGGCGGGCGCTTTATCGCTGGCGTTCGCAACGACGCTGGCTTGGATTGGGCAGCCTTTATCCAAGGCCAAGGACTGGCCGCGCCGTATGAGGGCCGCGGCCCCAAACAGGATTGGTGCGCGGCCTCCCTGGCTTCTCTTATCAAGCTCCAACAAAGGAAACCCTAATGACAAGCCTTCCCACCCATGCTGCGCCTGCACCCGGCACGCGCGGCTCCAAAGACCAAGCCGCCAAGCCGGCGAAAGATATCAACTTTGTCGATGTAATCTTGGCCGTTGGCATCAAGCCGCTGGCCGAGTTCATGAAGGGACGCAAGACCGCCGCCGGCGCGATCATGGCGATTTTGGCCTATGCTGTGCCTCTGCAAGACGCCTTTCAGGGCAGCGACTTTGCCGTAGCAATCGATTTGTTTGTTGCCATTCTGCAATTTGGAGCAGCTTGGTTTGGCGGCGGCGGCTTAGTCTCTTGGGCCTTGGCAGCGCGTCGCGTCGGGCGTCTGTTGACCTAGCCCTGGCTCCCAATCAGCGCCCGATAAGGCGCGCGAGTTTTGCAAGGAACCCCGGCTTAGACCCTTGGTCGTCGCTGGGGTTTTGTGCATCTGGCCTCTGGTTGTCGCTGGGCGGATACCCGGCCAAGCCGAAGCGCGGCGCCATGGGTGAGACGAAGCGACAGTAAAATCCCGCGGGTAAGGCGGCCTCCAGCGCGGCCTGGTTGTCAAACTCGATCACCAAGCCGTCTTCGGGGATCAGTTTGCGCAAGCTAATGGCCTCGCCTGGGGTTTCAATTGCGCGCAGCAGCATGAAGTCGTCTTCAATCGGGCGGGTCCAATATTCGACCCGCTGCCCGGTTGGCTGCCAGGCCCCATCCCGCCATACGTGTGGCAACAAGGGCGCTGTAACCTGGCGCCAGCCCATCTGCTCCAGCGCCTGCGTCGAAGTCGGCAGGGGCTCTGGGCCGGGCCAGTCGAGCAGGTCCAGCAGTTCAGTCCCATCCAACAGGTGTTGGACAAAAACAGCGCCCTGTTGGCTGTCCGCATGGCACCAGAGGCTGACCGTATCGACCGCATCGCCGGGCGCTTCCAAAATGCCGTCAAGTTCGCAGAGGCTAGAAAGGGGGTGGGGGTCTTTCGGCCCCCCTTGATCCCAAGCCAGGTGCAGGAGGTAAAAGTGGGGGTTTAGCGCCGGAGCCTCGGCGACAAAGCTATCTTGGGAGGCGTGGCGCGCGATCAGGTGCCAGTCAGCTTGAGCCAAGGCGTGCGCAGGATTGAGTTCACGGGCGAAAGCGGGTGCCAAGCGCTCAGCCTCAGCGGCGTCAAGCCAGCGCCAGTGTGGGGGCAGCTCGTCCGCAGCACTCGTCATACGCCGTCGTCAAAGGGGTCGAAGCTGGCCGATGACGAGCGCCGCCAGCGCGACAGGTAGCCGAAGCGATCATCATCTTCGCGCAGCAAGAAGCCTTCGGGCATGTAGGGGTAGACCTCCTGGCCGGTCACCATGTCCCGGTCCTTTTCGCGCATCATCAGGTGGTGGGGCTGGAACTTGCAAGGATGATCCAGGCCTGCTGCGCCGGTCATGTCGCCCAGGGCCTTCAGGCTGTTGCGGTGGAAATTGGCTACGCGCTGCGCCTTCGAGACTGGATCAAGCGCGTTTTGGCGCCAGAGATCTTGGGTCGTGACCCCAGTCGGGCAGTGGTTGGTGTGGCAGGCCTGGGCCTGAATGCAGCCAATGGCGAACATGAAACCGCGCGCCGAGTTACACCAATCCGCGCCCAACGCCAGGGTGCGGGCGATGTCGAAGGCGTGGATCAGCTTACCCGAGGCACCCAAGCTGATCTGCTCGCGCAGGCCCACGCCGCGCAGCGTGTTGTGGGCGAAGGTCAAGCCCTCGACCAGCGGCATGCCCATGTGGTTGGCAAACTCCAGCGGCGCTGCGCCGGTGCCCCCTTCTTTGCCGTCGATGACGATAAAATCGGGCGTGATGCCGGTCTCTAGCATGGCCCGCGCGATACACATGAATTCGCGGCGGTGGCCGATGCAGAGCTTGAAGCCGATGGGCTTGCCGCCCGCCAGGTCACGGAGTTGCTTGATGAACTGCATCATCTCCAGCGGTGTATCGAAGGCCGAATGGCTGGCCGGGGAGCGACAGGTCTTGCCCATGGGAATGCCGCGCGCTTCGGCGATTTCGGCAGTGATCTTGGCGGCGGGCAACACGCCACCTTGGCCGGGCTTGGCGCCTTGACTGAGCTTGATCTCGATCATCTTGACCTGCTCGTCAGCAGCCACCTCGGCAAAGCGTTCGGGCGAGAAGTTGCCTGCTTCATCGCGGCAGCCGAAGTAGCCGGTGCCAACTTCAAAGATCAAATCGCCACCGCCCTCGCGGTGGTATTTGCTGATCCCACCTTCGCCTGTGTCGTGGGCGAAGCCGCCCATCTTGGCGCCCTTGTTGAGTGCCAAAATCGCGTTGGCAGACAGGGCCCCAAAGCTCATGGCCGAGATGTTATAGATCGAGGCATTGTAAGGACGCTTGCAGTCCGGACCGCCAATGGTGATGCGGAAGTCGGTGTCTTCGATGATCTTCGGCTTGATCGAGTGGGTCAGCCACTGGTAGCCCGAGGCATAGACCGCCATCTTGGTGCCAAATGCCCGTTTGTCCTCGACGTTCTTGGCGCGCTGATAGACGATGGCGCGGGCGTCGCGCGAGAAGGGCACTTCGTCTTGATCGTCTTCGATCAGGTACTGGCGGATCTCTGGGCGGATCATCTCAAAGAAATAGCGGATATGGCCCAAGATCGGATAGTTGCGCAAAACCGCGTGGCGCTTTTGCACCATGTCATAGCTGCCGACCAAGACCAGCAGGCCAAAAAACGCGATCAGTGCAAGCTTGATGGGCCAGGAAATCGGCAAGACCAACGACACCAACAATAAGATGATCGCGGCGACGTAGGTGGTGTAGCGTGACATGGTTCCCCCAACTGGCTGTTTTCGGTCCTTGCAGGCAGCGCTGATCTTTGCAAGCCAGCGCGCCCGGGCCTGGAAGCTGCTAGTTTAGGGGGAGGCGGCGGCCAGGAAAAGGCAAAATATTTGCTTGCACCGCTTGACTTTCTTTACAAGCGCGTGAGCCTTTTCCTTTCGCGCTGTCTCGGCGCAACAATCCTCACCGGACGCCAACGGTCACCACCGGACGCCAACGGACGGCTTGCGTCCTCCTGCGATCAGTCGCCAGCGCGTGTGGGCTGGGATTGCGAGCCTTGCATAACCGCGTCAACCAAAGTGACGCCGCTGGCATGGACGAACAGGGGATTGATTTCTAGCTCTTGCAGGCCTTGCGTTTGCGCGCAGTCGGCAAGCGCCAACAGCGCGTTGATCAGGGCCTGACGGTCGCCCGCAGGCTGCCCGCGCCAGCCTTCCAACAGGCGCGCCACCTTCAAGCGCGACAGGGCGGCTTCGATGGCAGCGCGGGTAAAGGGAGCGGCCAGCAGTTGGCTGTCATTCCAAAGCTCGGCCTGCACGCCGCCGCCCGCGACCATCATCACGGGGCCGACCGCAGGGTCGATGCTGATCGAGGCCATGACCTCGACCAAGGGTTTGTCCGCCATGGCCTCGACTAGAACGCGTTCCAGCGGGATGTGAGGCGCCTTGTCCGCCAGGGTGGTGCGCATTGTGGCCAGCGCGCTCTCGACCGCTTCAGCGCTGGCAAGGCCCAGAGCCACCGCGCCGACTTCGGTCTTGTGCAGCAGCCGCGCGTCCAGGACTTTAAGAGCGACAGGAAAGCCCAACTCGCCAGCGGCTTGGGACACGGCGGCGGGATCATCCGCCGGGCACACGCGATGCGCGGGGATGGTCAGGCCAGCGTCCGCCAACATGGTTTTGGCCTCTGCCTCGTCGTAGGCGCGCCCGCTTGCCTGAGCCGAGCGCTGGCTTACAGCAGATGTCAGGGCGGGCAATTCCTCAAGCAGGGCCTCGCGGCGCTGCTGCCACCAAACCGCGTGACCCAGAGCGGCGATGCTCTCTGACAGGCCTTGCAAGGCTGCCATGCCCTGGGCTTGGGTGTGCTGGCGGGCCTGCGGCGGAAAACAATCTACCAGCGGGGCGAGCTCAGCACCGGCGACGCTCAGCTCGCGACAGGCTGCGCCCATGGCCTCGACCTGGGCGCTGTATTCGGCGATGTCCCACATGCCTTCGCGCGGGTAGTTTTGGCCCATGATCGCCAGGTCATAGCCCTGACCCAACAGCTCGCGATAGATGGCGGTTTGGCGCTCCAGGTCGTTCCAGGCGGCCATGGTGATATCTTGCGGGTTGCAGGGCGTGGCGATGCCCGGCAGCAAGGCGCGCAGGCGTTCGGCGCGATCCGGGTCGGGCTGGGGCAGCTCAAAGCCGGCGCGCTCCAGGTGGTCGGCCAGCATGATGCCCATGACGCCCGAGGCCGAGGCCACCAGCACGCGCCGCCCCTTGGGGCGCTGGGGTGCCGACAGCAGCTTGAGCGTCTCGATAAACTCGCTCTCTGAATCGGTGGCGACGATGCCCAGGCGCTCGAACAGGGCCTGCCACGCCGCATCTTTGCCCGCCATAGACGCGGTGTGCGAGCGCGAGGCTTCAGCGCCCACCTGGCTTTTGGCGAACTTGATCGCCACCAAAGGCTTGCCCAGGCGCAGCGCCTTGACCGCAGCGCGGCGCAAGCCAGCGATGTCGGCCAACCCTTCGAAGGCCAGACCAACCGCAGTGACGCGCGGATCGTCCAACAGATAGTCCGCGCAGGCCGCCAGCGAGGTCTTGGCCTGGTTGCCACAGCCCACCAGGTGGCTGATGTCCAGCCCGCGATCGCAGAACACCATATCGCACAAGAAGCCGCCGCCCTGGCTGACGATGGCTACGCCCTGGCTGGGATTGGCCACCCCGAAGTGGTCCATCATGGCTGCCATGGGGTCCAGAAAATTGGCGATTCCGATCGCATTGGGACCGATCAGCGCCATGTCGCCAGCGGCCTCTAGCAACTGGGCCTGCAAATTGGCGCCGTCAGCGCCCATCTCAGAAAAGCCCGCAGCGTTGCAGATCACCGCCTTGCAGCCGATGGCGCGCAACTCGGCGATGACTGCAATGGCGGCCTCGCGCTTGATGGCGACAAAGGCCAGGTCGGGCGCGCTGGGCAGGTCGTGGACGCTGGCAAAACAGGGGTAGCCGCCCAAGCTCTGGTGCTTGGGGTTCAAGATCCAGGTCTGGCCTGCAAAGCCTTGCTCGCGGTGATAGCGCAGCGGCGCGCTCAGGTTACTGCCTCCGACAAAGACGACCGATTTAGGTTGAAACAGCGCGGTCAGGTCATGCGGCAAGAGTGCGGGCGAGACAGAGTTCATGCGGGGGCAATCCTAAGCAAATGATCGGCGGCAGACTGCCAGCTTTGAGCATTTCCGTCCGCACCGATCCCGACCTGCCATGGCCGCAAATGAGCAGAAACGCCGCGCTTGCAGCAACGACGTGGCGCTTGACTCCGAGGTTTGAATGCATAATAGTGAATGAACGCTCGTTCATTTTTGTCTGTGAGAGCTCGTGTCCCGGCTTGCCCTGAAACCTGTTCCTGCTGATGCTCTGGCCGCTCCTTCAAAAGGCGAGCGCACGGCCGGCCGCATTCTGGAAGCCAGCGCCGAGCTGTTTGCTGCCCAAGGCTATGCCGCTGTGTCTATGCGCCAGATTTCGGCCGAGGTTGGCATCGGGCAAGGCGCGCTCTACAACCACTTTGCCTCAAAGCAGGATCTGCTGGTGCAGATCTTGTTGGAGCATATGCAGGGCCTGCTCGCTGCCTGGCAGACTTGCGATCCTGGCCTAGCCTCGCCCCGTGAACGCTTGAAGGCCTTCGTCTTCTTCCACATCGACTACCACCGCAGCCGGGCCCGCGACGTGTTCCTGTCCTATATGGAGCTGCGCAGTCTGGAGCCTGCAACGCGCGGACCGATCCTGGCCGCGCGTAAGGCCTACGAGGCCGTGCTGATCGACACGCTGGAAGCGGGACGCTTGGCCGGAGACTTTCAAATCGAAGACGCCAAACTGACCGCCATGGCCCTGTTGGGCATGCTGGCGGGCCTGACCAACTGGTATCAGGAGGGCGGGCGTTTGGGCTTCGAACACATCCAACACCACTATTGGCTCATGACCCATCGCATGGTGGCCGCAACGGCGCCAGAGCAAGACGGGCAGGGCGAACCAGAACACCGCTAGGGAGACCTTCATGTTTTTCGGATCTATGACCTTTGACTTGGGCGAAGATGTCAACGCGCTGCGCGATGCGGTGCACCGTTTTGCGCAAGACCGCATCAAGCCCCTGGCTGCTGAGATCGACCAGACCAACCGCTTCGCCAACGGCCTGTGGCGCGAGATGGGCGACTTGGGCCTGCTGGGCATCACCGTGCCCGAGCAGTTCGGCGGCTCAGACATGGGCTATCTGGCGCATGTGGTGGCAACCGAGGAGATCGCGCGCGCATCGGCCAGCGTTTCTCTGTCTTACGGAGCGCACGCCAACCTTTGCGTCAATCAACTGCGGCTGAACGGCAGCGACGCGCAACGCGCCAAGTATCTGCCCAAGCTGGTCAGCGGCGAGCACGTCGGCGCGCTGGCCATGAGCGAGGTGGGCGCGGGCTCGGACGTGGTGTCCATGACCCTGCGCGCGGACAAGGTTGAGGGCGGCTATCGCCTGAATGGCAACAAGTTCTGGATCACCAATGGCCCCGACGCCGATGTTCTGGTGGTCTACGCCAAGACCGACCCCGAGGCGGGCCCCAAGGGCATCACCACCTTCATCATCGAAAAGACCATGCCCGGCTTCTCGGCTTCGCCTCACTTGGACAAGCTGGGTATGCGCGGCTCCAACACCGCAGAGCTGGTGTTCCAGGACGTGTTTGTGCCGGATGAAAACGTGCTGGGCCAGGTCGGCAAAGGCGTCAACGTGCTGATGTCGGGCCTGGACTACGAGCGCGTGGTGCTGTCAGGCATCGGACTTGGCATCATGGCCGCTTGCCTGGACGAAATCATGCCCTACATGGCCGAGCGCAAGCAGTTCGGTCAGCCGGTGGGCGACTTCCAGCTCATGCAGGGCAAGATTGCTGATATCTACACTAAGCTGAACACGGCGCGCGCCTATTGCTATGAAGTGGCCAAGGCCTGTGACCGCGGTGCCGTGACCCGCCAGGACGCCGCTGCCTGTGTTCTTTATTCCAGCGAAGAGGCCATGGTTGTGGCGCACCAAGCGGTGCAAGCCATGGGCGGCGCAGGCTTCTTGAACGATAGCCCGGTCAGCCGTTTCTTCCGCGATGCCAAGCTGATGGAGATCGGCGCAGGCACCTCGGAAATTCGCCGCATGCTGATCGGTCGCGAGCTGATGAAGGGCATGCGCGCATGACGGTTCTTTCCAGCGCCATTGCCAGCGGCGGCGAAGACTTCAAGGCCAATCAGGCGGCCAACCTGGCGGCTCTGGCAGCCGTGCAGCAGGCCTTCCAAGCGGTTGAGCCCGGCGGCAATGCCAAGTCCCGCGAACGCCACCTGAGCCGCGGCAAACCGTTGCCGCGCGATCGTGTCACCCAACTGCTGGACCCCGGCTCGCCTTTCCTTGAGGTGGGCGCGCTGGCGGCCTACGACTGCTATGACAATCAGGTTCCCTCTGCTGGCGTCATCACCGGCATCGGCCGCGTGGCGGGTCAGGAGGTCATGGTGGTCTGCAACGATGCGACGGTTAAGGGCGGCACCTACTATCCGCTGACGGTCAAAAAGCACCTGCGTGCTCAGGAGATCGCCGAGGCCAACCACTTGCCTTGCGTCTACTTGGTGGACAGCGGCGGCGCCAACCTGCCGCAACAAGACGAGGTCTTCCCCGACCGCGATCACTTCGGACGGATCTTCTTCAATCAAGCCAACATGAGCGCCAAGGGCATTGCCCAAATCGCGGTGGTCATGGGCTCGTGTACTGCGGGCGGCGCTTATGTGCCTGCTATGTCCGATGTTTCGATCATCGTCAAACAGCAGGGCACGATCTTTCTGGCAGGCCCGCCGCTGGTGCAGGCGGCGACCGGCGAGGTGGTGAGCGCAGAAGACTTGGGCGGCGGCGATGTCCACACGCGCCTGTCCGGCGTGGCCGACATGCTGGCCGAGAACGACGCTCATGCGCTGGCCTTGGCCCGCCAAGCGGTCGCCAGCCTAGCGCGGCGCAAACCCAGCAGCCTGAAGCTGGAGGCCGTGGAAGCACCGCTCTATGACCCAGAAGAGATCCTGGGCGTGGTGCCGGGTGACCTGAAGACGCCCTATGACATTCGCGAGGTGATCGCGCGCCTGGTCGATGGCTCGCGCTTTGACGAATTCAAGCCGCGCTACGGCACGACCTTGGTCTGCGGCTTTGCGCACGTCTGGGGCATGCCGGTTGGGATCATCGCCAACAACGGCGTGCTGTTCTCTGAATCGGCGGTCAAGGCCGCGCACTTCGTCGAGCTCTGCTGTCAGCGCAAGACGCCGCTGGTCTTCTTGCAGAACATCACCGGCTTCATGGTGGGCCGCAAGGCCGAGGCGGGCGGCATCGCCAAGGACGGCGCCAAGATGGTGACCGCGGTGGCAACCGCGGCTGTACCCAAGATCACCATGCTGGTCGGCGGCTCCTTTGGAGCGGGCAACTATGGCATGTGCGGGCGGGCCTATGCGCCGCGCTTCTTGTGGACCTGGCCCAACAGCCGCATTTCGGTCATGGGCGGCGAGCAGGCCGCCGGTGTGCTGGCAACGGTCAAGCGGTCGGCACTGGAAAAAGCCGGTCAGGCCTGGAGCAGCGAAGAAGAGGCCGCCTTCAAACAGCCGACGCTGGACATGTTCGAGCATCAAAGCCACCCGCTCTATGCCAGCGCGCGTTTGTGGGACGATGGCATCATCGATCCGCGCCGCTCGCGCGAGACCCTGGCGCTGAGCCTGGCCGCATCGCTGAATGCTCCCATCCAAGACACACGCTTCGGCGTGTTCCGCATGTAGGAGGCGCGCATGTTTTCTAAGATTTTGATCGCCAATCGCGGCGAGATCGCTTGCCGCGTCATGGCAACCGCCAGCCGCTTGGGTATCCGCACGGTCGCGGTCTATTCCGAGGCCGACCGCGAGGCTCAGCACGTAGCGATGGCCGATGAGGCCGTGTTGATCGGCCCCGCGCCCAGCCTGCAATCCTATCTGCGCGGGGATCGTATCATCGAGGCGGCTTTGGCGACCGGTGCCGAGGCCATCCACCCGGGCTATGGCTTCTTGTCCGAAAATCCCGATTTCGTCGAGGCGGTCGAGGCGGCGGGCCTGGCCTTCATCGGACCAAGCGCCAGCGCGATGCGCGCTATGGGTTTGAAGGACAAGGCCAAGCTCTTGATGATCGAAGCAGGCGTGCCCGTCGTGCCCGGCTATCAAGGCGAAGAGCAGGATCCGGACTTTCTGGCCCAGCAGGCCGAGGCCATCGGCTATCCCGTATTGATCAAGGCCCGCGCGGGCGGTGGCGGCAAGGGCATGCGTCTGGTCGAGCGCGCCGAAGATTTCGCCGAGGCTCTGCAGGCCGCGCGCCGCGAAGGTGAGGCCAGCTTTGGCGATCCGCATTGCTTGATCGAAAAGTACATCCAAAGCCCGCGCCATATCGAGGTGCAGGTGTTTGGCGATGCGACCGGCCAAGTCGTGCACCTGTTCGAGCGCGACTGCTCCATGCAGCGCCGCCATCAGAAGATCATCGAGGAAGCGCCAGCGCCCGGTGTGGACGAGGCCTTGCGCCAAGCCATTTGCGGTGCTGCGGTCAAGGCGGCCGAGGCCATCGCCTACCAGGGCGCGGGTACCATCGAATTTATCGCTGATGGTTCGGGCGGTCTGCGCGCTGACGGCTTTTGGTTCATGGAAATGAACACCCGCTTGCAGGTCGAGCACCCCGTGACCGAAGCCATCACCGGGCTGGACCTGGTGGAATGGCAATTGCGGGTGGCCGCGGGCGAGGCTCTGCCCTTGCGTCAAGACCAGATCCAGTGTCGGGGCCACGCGATTGAGGCGCGGATTTGCGCCGAAGATCCGGTGCGGGGCTTTTTGCCCGCCACCGGCCGCCTGGCGCGCTGGGGCCTGGCGGGCGCTGCGGCTTTCACCTTGGCCGACCTGCGCATGGACAGCGGCGTTGCGGCGGGCAAGGCCATCAGTCCTTACTACGATCCCATGATTGCCAAGTTGATCGCCTATGGCGACGACCGCAAGCAAGCCCTGGGCCGCTTGACCGCTGGCCTGGCGCGCCTGCACGTAGAAGGCGTGACCAGCAATGCGGGCTTCTTGAGCCGTCTGTTGCGCTCGCAGGCTTTTGCGACCGCGCAGCTAGACACGGGCTTGGTGGAACGCGACTTGGCGGCCTTGCTGGAGCAGCCTGCGCCAGAAGAGTCCGCTGTTATTCTTGCAGCCTTGGCCTTCGCCGGAGCCTTACCGACGGCAA
>CAZHYF010000030.1:0-17079 GCA_964536635.1 uncultured Rhodospirillaceae bacterium
CCTTAATTGAGTACGGACCCTAGAGCGTCGGGCGTTGGTCTTGCAACAGCCCTTCTGCTCTCGCTGACTGATTTCTAACGCAAGTCCATGCTCTCTCGTGTTGCCACTCATTCGCGGCTTGCTCTAGTCGGTGACGAACTCGATAATGACCTGATCGACCTGCAGGCTGTCACCAACGGCGGCCTTAATGGCACCAATGGTCGCGGGCTTTTCTGAGCGCAAGATGTTTTCCATCTTCATCGCCTCCATGCGGCACAGCTCCTGACCGGCCTGCACGTCATCGCCCTCTTTGACCGCCAGCGAGACCAGCAGGCCAGGCATGGGCGCCAACAGCACCTTGGAGCTGTCCAGGCCCACTTTCTCAGGCATGTGCGACCAAAGCTCGGCTTCGCGTGGGTTCAAGATCAGCAAGCGCATTACCCGACCGGCGTGGCTCAAGGTCCAAGCAACACCGTCTTTGGCAACCTGGAAGGTCATGGCCTGGCCGTCCAAGGTCAACTTGAGCCGCTTTTGACCCGGACGCCAATCAAAGCTCACCTCGCGGTTCGAGCGCATGATGTCCAAGGTCTTGGCGCCCTCGCCGCTGCACAGAACGCCGAATGGATACAGGCTCTGACCTTCGGCTGCCGTCCAACTGCCCTCACCCAATTGCGCCACGACGGCCAAGGCCGCCAGGAAGGCATCGGGCGCCTCTGGGGGCAGGTGGTCGGTGGTGAAGCCGTCCGGGTATTCTTCAGCGATGAAGTTCGTGGACAGGTTGCCGTCCACGAAGCGCGGATGCTGCATGATTTGGCTCAAGAAAGCACCGTTGTGGTTGACGCCTGCCACCAAGTAGTCATCCAGCGCGCCAATCATAGACGCGATGGCATCATTGCGGTTAGCGCCATAGGTCACCAGCTTGGCGATCATGGGATCGTAGTGCATGGAGACTTCGTCGCCTTCGCGCACGCCAGAATCCACGCGAACCCTATCGTTCTCCTCGGGCTGCTGGTAGTCCGACAGCAAGCCGATCGAGGGCAAGAATCCGCGCAACGGATCTTCGGCATACAGGCGGCATTCCATGGCCCAACCGTTCAGCTTGACCTGTTCTTGGGTCAGGCCCAGCTTTTCGCCCGCCGCAATGCGGATCATCTGCTCAACCAGGTCCAGGCCGGTGATCTTTTCGGTAACCGGGTGCTCCACCTGCAAGCGGGTGTTCATTTCCAGGAAATAGAAGTTGCGGTCTTTATCGACGATGAACTCGACGGTACCCGCAGAGCAATAGTCCACCGCCTTCGACAGCGCTACTGACTGCTCGCCCATGGCTTTGCGGGTGGCTTCGTCCAAGAAGGGGCTAGGCGCTTCCTCGACCACCTTCTGGTGACGGCGCTGGATCGAACACTCGCGCTCACCCAGATAGAGGCAGGTGCCGTGCTTGTCGGCCAGAACTTGGATTTCGATATGGCGCGGCTGCTCAATGAACTTTTCAATGAAGATGCGGTCATCACCAAAAGAAGAGCTGGCCTCGTGCTTGGCGCTTGAAAAGGCGTCGTGAACTTCAGCAGAAGAATAGGCAACGCGCATGCCTTTGCCGCCTCCGCCCGCCGAGGCCTTAATCATCACGGGATAGCCGATTTCTTCTGAGATGCGCACCGCGTGGTCGGCATCGTCAATCAGGCCCATGTAGCCCGGGACGGTGGAGACGCCCGCTTCTGCGGCCAGCTTCTTTGATGTGATCTTGTCGCCCATGGCCTCGATGGCGCCCTTGGGCGGGCCGATGAACGCGATGCCAGCATCCGCCAGCGCTTGGGCAAAATTTGCGTTCTCGGACACAAAGCCGAAACCCGGGTGAACGGCTTGCGCGCCGGAGGCCTTGCAGACCTCGATCAGCTTGTCGATTTTCAGGTAGGAGTCCGAAGAGGCGGCGCCACCAATCAAATAGGCCTCATCGGCCATCTGGACGTGCTTTGACCCAGCGTCCGCGCTAGAGTAGACAGCAACACACTTAATCCCCATCGCTTGTGCGGTTTTGATGATACGGCAAGCAATCTCGCCACGATTGGCGATCAGGATTTTGTCAAACATAGTTCACTCATTTATATGCAGGGTCAAACGGCCTCAAAAGCCGACGCACGACAGCAGGTTCGATTTATGAGACTTTGGTCATACCTTAGTAGCCAGATTGATGACAACGCCTTTTCGTCCTGGTGGTCCAGCATGTTTGGCACTAGTGAAAAAAACAAAATGGCGACTTTTACAATGGCGATCATCGCCCTGAGTGCCAAACTGGCCAAAGCTGACGGCCGGGTGACCCGCGACGAGGTGGCCGTCTTCAAGCGCCTTTTCACCATTGAGCCCGAAGATGAGGCGAAGGTCGGCCGACTGTTCAATATGGCGCGCAAGGATACAGCGGGGTTTGAGACCTATGCCAAACAGATCGGGCGCCAATTCGCCGACGAGCCCGAGGCACTGCGCGACCTACTCA
The DNA here is from genome assembly GCA_964536635.1 of uncultured Rhodospirillaceae bacterium. GTDB lineage: Bacteria > Pseudomonadota > Alphaproteobacteria > UBA7985 > JAUIBT01 > JAUIBT01. Next base: position 2,465 of record CAZHYF010000030.1, read on the forward strand.
CCGGCTTGTTGATGATTGCCGCCGCTGACGGGGAAATTGACCGCGCCGAGCACGACTTCCTAGCCAAGGTGGCCGATTGCTTTGGTATTTCGAACAGCGAATTCATGAGCCTGGCTTCGGCGCACGGCGACAGCCATTCCTTTGATCCTTATGCCGTGCTCGGCCTGCCCCACGACGCCGACCAATCCGCCATCCGCCTGGCCTACGTTGAGCAGGTTAAGCGCTACCACCCGGATGTTTGGGCGCGCGATTGCGGTATGGATCAAAACTGCCGTCAGATCGCTGAAGAACGCAGCGCCCTGATCAATCAGGCCTACGAGACCCTGCGGCAGAGCGCCAATTCGCCAGCCTAACCTTGAAAATATCTGGACAGACGGCCAACGAGCCACTAGCTGCAAGCCTGCATCAGGCGACCAGGCGGCAGCGGCCCTTCTTGTAGGGGTCGAGGAAAGTCCGGGCTCCACGGAAGAATGCTGCTGGCTAACGGCCAGCGGGGGCGACCCCAGGGAAAGTGCCACAGAAAGCAAACCGCCAAGGCTTGGCAACAAGACCGGTAAGGGTGAAAGGGTGCGGTAAGAGCGCACCGCGGGCTTGGCAACAAGACCGGCATGGCAAACCCCAGCAGGAGCAAGACTAAATAGGGAGCGAGCGGCCTTTGAGCACCCCGCAAGGGCGTGCACATGTCAAGTGCCTTCCGCGCTATCGCTCCGGGTCAGTTGCGTGAGTCCGGCTGGTAACAGCCGACCCAGATGAATTGCCGCTCCACCCATGGTTCAAAAGATCGGGGTGAGACAGAACCCGGCTTATCGGTTGCCTGATGCATTTTGCGAAAATGCGATTCATCTTGAGAGCGAATAGACTCACATTTTGCACAGCCTCAAGCCTCAAGACTCTGCGGAGACTCGCCTAAATCAGAAAGTTATCCACAAATCTGAGCAAGTTTTGCACAAAGTTTGGCTCATACTCTGCCGCATAGCTGTCACGCTTACGGAGCAGGTCAATCAAGCCCCGATACGCGCGACCAAAAACTTTCTCAACTCAAGGTTTGGGAACTAATCTGGAACACGTTTTTCGACACGATTTTTTACGAATGCGTGAGCAGCGCTAGGGGCAGCAACTTTCTGCACATTTTTTGCAGATTTATCCACAAGACCCACTAGATGTAGTAGTTCTCACCCCCGAATCGAAATGTTCTCTTCTAGGACTTGATTCTTTTTTTTGTTTCCAGGTCTGCCAAGCGGCGGCCATACCTAAATCAACAAGCCGGAGCCAAGCGCAGCCACAAACTGCCAGTAACCGGCGGCCCCATTTTACAGCCCGCTTTTGGGTTCGACAGATTTTTGAGGTATTTGACGTGGTGTTGGCTCGTCGCATTTTGGAGCAGAGCAGTGTTCTTGTGACCCCTGCGGTCCAAGCCCAGAACGTCTGCATCGACGCGCCCATCGCTGGAAGCGGAGGCGCTGCATGATGGTCGCATCTCCTACACCTCCTGTCACACCGCCTCCACCTACGGCCTCCAGCCCCAAGCACAAAAAAGGCTCCCACGAGCCGGTGATGCTGCAAGAAGTGTTGGAAACCTTGGCCCCACAAGACGGCGGACTTTACGTTGACTGCACCTTTGGCGCCGGTGGCTACAGCAAGGCTATCTTGGCCGCTGCCGACTGCCAAGTCATTGGAATTGATCAAGATCCCAGCGCCATCGCAGCTGGCCGTGCCCTAGCAGAGCAACCAGAGTTCCAAGGCCTGACCTTGGTTCAAGGCAACTTCAAAGACATAGCCGAGCTGGTGCAGTCGGTCGCTGGCGAACGCAAGGTTGACGGCATTGTCTTCGATCTGGGCGTCTCCTCCATGCAGATCGATCAAGCAGACCGCGGGTTCAGCTTCCGCTTTGACGGCCCCTTGGACATGCGCATGAGCCAGTCCGGGCTCTCGGCTGCAGACTTGGTCAACACCGCCGATCAAGACGATCTGGCCAACATCATTTACGAATTTGGGGAAGAGCGCCGCTCGCGCGCTGTTGCGCGCGCCATTGTCGCCGCGCGCGCCAAAGCCCCCATTACCCGAACATCAGAGCTGGCGGATATCGTCCGCTCTGTTGTCCGCAGATCGCCGTCCGGGGGAATTGATCCCGCTACACGGACATTTCAAGGTCTGCGTGTTTACCTCAACGCCGAACTTGGGGCGCTTGAAAGCGGATTACTCGCAGCAGAGCGTATTTTAAACCCGGGTGGGCGCCTGGTGGTCGTGAGCTTTCACTCTCTTGAAGACCGCCTTGTCAAAACCTTTTTAAGCACAAGGTCTGGACGTTCTGGCTCTGGTCAGTCGCGTTATTTTCCAGATTCTGCCCTTTCTGCTCAACGCCAGCCGACTTTCTCGGTACCGAGCGGGCGCGCACTCAAGCCTCGGCTTGAGGAGGAGAATTTTAATCCTCGCGCCCGTTCAGCTCGCCTTCGTTTCGCCTTGCGGACCGAGGCGCTGGCTTGGGAGGAGCAAACCTCCGACCAACCGAGCAAAAGTGGGTGAAAATTTTAGCCGCCCTCTAGGCAAACTTTTCAAGGAACCCTAAATAATAACAATCATTTAGATCGATTGATTTCAGACCGGCCATTCTTTTTACGGCCGAACACACATTGCGATTTGAGCTATGGCGCGATTTATTTCTCTCGTTTGGGTTGTCCTGATGGTCGGCCTGACCGTCGGACTTTTTAAGATTAAATACTCGGTGCAGCAGATTGAAGCTGGCATTGCAGAGGCGAACCAACGTATCGCCCAACTGCAAGACGAGTACGAGGTGCTGGAGGCCGAATGGCAGCACCAGAACCGGCCAGAACGCCTGGAGCGGCTGGCCAAGGCCTATCTCGACATCAAGTCCGACCGCGGCACTTTGGTTACGAGCCTGCGCGGCCTGCCCGAGCGCCCTGCCAGCCTCGATCTGGAGCCGGCGTCCCAGGATCCTGCCTTTACGACCGCCCCCCAGCAGCTCGTCGAACAATTCCAATCGCGTGAACCTGTGTTGCTGAGCCCGCAAGGGGCCAGCGGGCTTGGTGCTGCCGGCGACCCGCTCGGCAGCCTCATTTCGGGTTTGGAGGACTGAGACATGGCATCTCGTTCCTACGCTCAACCCCTTAGCCCGCGCCTAGCAGGCCAAGCCCAGCACTTCACCAGCCCAGCCCTGGCCGCCCGCCTGGAGCGCCACCCCGGCACACAAGAAGCCCAAGCTAGCACAGACCGCAGCACCACCGGCGCCGCGCCCCTGAACCCTGATCTCAAGATTGGCCGCACACGCCTCATCTATTTTGGTGTGATTTTCCTGGTTGGCTATCTTATTTTGGGCGCGCGCCTGGTTGGTCTGTCCAACCTCGACGGCCAGCGCGTTGCGCAACCCGCGACCCCACCTGCACCCTTGGTTCACAAACGCGCTGACATCCTGGATCGCAACGGCGCGGTCCTGGCCCGGACCCTCAATCGCCCGACTTTGGTCATACACCCGCGCAAGATCCGTGACGTAGACGAGGCTTTTCGCGCCATCACCGAAGTTCTGCCAGGTTTGGACCAAGCGGCCCTGCTGGAGCGCCTATCCAATACCGATCGCTATGAAATCCAGATCAAGCGCAACCTGACCCCGGACCAAGTGCAGCGGCTCAATGCCAAGGGCATCGTTGGTTTGGATTACCCCAAGCTGCCCAGCAGAGAGTACCCCTATGGCGACTTGTTCGCCCACCCGATCGGCTACACCGACATCGACACCAATGGCATGGCGGGCATGGAGCACGTCTTCGAAGGACAGCTCAAAGACCTGAGCCAGACCCTGAAGACCAGCTTGGATTTGGGCGTCCAGTACATTGTGCGCTCAGAAGTCGAAGCGCAGATGCAGGCTTTCCAGGCCAAACGCGCCTCAGCGGTGCTGATGAACGTCAACAGCGGTGAAATCTTGAGCATGGTCTCCCTGCCCAGCTTTGACCCGGACAATGTCGGTGCAGCCCCCACGATTGCGCGCATCAACGGCGCGACCCAAGGCGCGATGGAGCTGGGCTCGACCTTCAAGCTGTTCACCGTTGCTGCGGCCTTGGACAGCGGCGCCATTTCGCCCGAAGAGACCTTTGATGTCTCACGCCCGCTGCGGGTCTATGACCGAGTGATCAACGACTATCACCGCTACAACGGTCGCATGGATGCCAAGCATATTTTGCAGGAATCCTCGAACATTGGCGCTGCCCAGATTGGCCTGCGCCTGGGCGGTGAAGCCCTGCGCGGCTTTTTGGATGACCTGGGCATGCTGTCGATTTCTCAAGTCGAAGTGCTGGAGACCGATACCCCCGGCTTCCCAGAGCGCATGACCGAGGTCAGCACGGCCACCGTCTCCTACGGTCACGGCATTGCGGTCTCGCCCCTGCACGTCGCCACTGGCGTTGCGGCCCTGACCAACGGCGGCATTCGCGTTCAGCCGACCCTGCTCAGGTCGCAAGAGCCCAGCCAGCGTGCCATCGGTCCGCGCGTCATCAGCCAGGAAACCTCTCACCTGATGCGCGAATACATGCGCAATATCGTCACCGACGGCACGGGTTCAAAGGCCAAACCGGACGCGATCGCGATCGGCGGCAAGACGGGCACAGCAGACAAGTACGGCAGCAAGGAAGTGGTGTCTTCCTTTGTTTCGGTCTTCCCGATCGATAACCCGCAGTATGTGCTTTACGTGGTGTTCGACGAGCCACAAGGCCAAAAAGAGAGCTTCAATTTTGCGACCGGTGGCTGGGTGGCTGCGCCTGTGACCTGTCGTATCATCAATCGCTTGATGTCCCCCTTAGGAATAATGCCGGTTCGCAACTCGGATGATCTGTGGCAAATGATGCAAAACAATGCAGATAGCCAGAAACAGACCACCAGCGGGCCAACCACATGCAACTAAGCGACCTTGTATCCATTGCCGGGCGAACCGACATCACCAGCCGGGGCGCGCCCCTGGACCAAGTTGACATTACCGGCGTCGAAATTGACTCGCGCGCCATCAAACCCGGCGGGCTGTTTTGCGGCCTGCCCGGCACGCAAGTGGACGGCTCCCGCTTTGCTTTGGCAGCGGTGGAGGCCGGGGCCAGCGCGGTGCTGGTTGACCAAGACGCCGATCTGCCCGACTTGGGCGAACATATAGCTGTGTTGCGCAGCCCGACACCGCGCAGCGCCACGGCGCAGCTCGCGGCCAGCTTCTTTCGCCCGCAGCCCAGCCTGTGCTTGGCGGTAACCGGCACCAACGGCAAGACCTCGGTTGCCAGTTTTGCGCAACAGATGTTGACCAGCTTGGGGCGCAAGGCGGTGTCGGTTGGCACGCTTGGCCTACAGCCCCATGGTATCGCGAATCTGCCGCCCCTGACCACGCCCGACGTCATCTCGCTGCACAAAGCGCTGCAAACTGCTTGCCAGCAGGGCTACGATGCGCTGGTGATCGAAGCCTCTAGCCACGGCCTGGACCAGCGCCGCCTGGAGGGACTGCGCTTCCAAGCAGCCGCCTTTACCAACATTACCCGCGACCACCTGGACTATCACCCAGACATGCAAAGCTATTTCGAGGCCAAGGCGCGCTTGTTCAGCGACCTCTTGACCCCCGATGGCACAGCGGTGCTAAATGCGGATGTGCCAGAGATCGCAGCGCTACGCAGTCGCGCTCCACGTGCTTTGCGGTTTGGCCACAAGGCCCCCGACATCAAGCTGTTCGAGCAGCACGCCACCCCCCAGGGCCAACATCTGGAAATCGCCATGGACGGCCAACTGCTGGAGCTGGACTTGCCGCTGATCGGCGATTTTCAAGCCACCAACGTTCTGGCGGCCATTGGCCTGTTGCGGGCTTGCGGCTTTGATGCCCAGGCGCTCCAAGAGGCCGCGCGCGGGCTGACAGGCGTTGCCGGACGCATGCAGACCGTGGTCAGCGAAGCCTCCCACACCAACGTTCTGGTGGACTACGCCCACACGGCCGATGCTTTGGAAACCGTCTTGAAGGCAGCCCGACCACACACGCCTGGCAAGCTGATCTGCGTCTTTGGCGCAGGCGGCGACCGCGACAAGGGCAAGCGCCCCTTGATGGGGCGTGCGGCCTTCGACAACGCGGACTTGGCCATTGTCACCGACGACAACCCGCGCAGTGAAGACCCTGCGCAGATTCGCAGCGAAGTGCTGGCTGGCATGGGCCCAGGGGCGGTAGAAATTGGCGACCGCCGCGAGGCTATTGCGGCCGCCATCGCCCTAGCTGGCGCCGACGATATGGTGGTAGTCGCTGGCAAAGGCCACGAGCAAGGCCAGATAATTGGTCATGAAATCCTGCCCTTTAGCGATGTCGAGGTCGCGCGCGAAGCACTGGAGCGCGGGCCAGCCTAAGCCTGCTTGGGGCCACCCCAGCAAGGCCGCCGCGCCCTGGCCCTTCAAATGCGCCATTGCCAATGGGCCCCAGGATTGCTAGGCGAAGCGGAGCCTCTTACACCCACCTACCGACAAGCGACGGTGCTGCCACTTGGCTCAACCGCGCTGCATTGAGACAGCATGTTCCCATTATTGTTCACGCCCTGGGCAGACAGCTTCGCCTTCTTCAACCTGTTCAACTACATCACATTCCGCGCTGGCGGAGCCCTGATGACTGCGCTGTTGATTTGTTTTTTGGTTGGCGAGCCGATCATCCGCTGGCTCAAGTCACGCCAAGGCGCCGGCCAGCCGATCCGCGAGGACGGGCCAGAGAGCCACTTGTTGACCAAGAAGGGCACGCCGACCATGGGCGGCTCAATGATCCTCTTGTCGCTTGGTATCGCCACGCTGTTGTGGGCGGACCTGAGCGAAGACTACGTTTGGTGCGTGATGATTGTCGTGGCCGGGTTTGGCCTGCTGGGCTTTGTTGACGACTACCGCAAGCTGGTCAAGCGCAGCTCGGATGGTCTCAGCAGCAAGCAAAAGCTGGTGGCCCAATTCGCGATCGCCTTGGGTGCCTCTGTGATGGTCATGCTGAACACCCAAGACGAAATGGCCGCCCTGCTGACCTTTCCGGTTCTGAAGGATTTCGCGATCAACTTGGGTTGGTTCTACGCGCTCTTTGCCTCCTTCGTGATTGTCGGCTCCAGCAATGCGGTCAATCTGACCGACGGCCTGGACGGGCTGGCAATCGTGCCGATTATGATCGCCTCCATCTCCTTTGCGGTAATCGCCTACATCGTCGGGCGTGCGGATTTCACCACCTATTTGCAGCTCTTCTACGTCAAGGGCGCCGCCGAGCTGACTATTGTTTGTGCCGCCATTGTCGGCGCAGGCATGGGCTTTTTGTGGTTCAATGCACCGCCTGCCAAGGTCTTCATGGGCGACACCGGCTCTTTGTCGCTTGGTGGCGCCATCGGCACCATTGCGGTCATCACCAAGCACGAGCTGGTCATGGTCATCATTGGCGGCCTGTTCGTCGTCGAAGCCATGTCGGTCATCATCCAGGTCGTGTCCTTCAAGCTGACCGGAAAGCGGGTCTTCTTGATGGCTCCCATCCACCACCACTTCGAAAAGCTGGGATGGAAGGAGCCAACCATTGTTATTCGCTTTTGGATCATCGCCGCGGTCTTGGCGCTGATTGGATTGGCGACCCTCAAGATCCGCTAGTACGCGCCCGCTTCCCTTTCGATACGAAAACGCCTATGTCCGCAGCCGTCCAGAGCGTCGATTTTTATTCCGGCCGCAAGGTTGCGGTTTTGGGCTTGGGCCGCTCCGGCCACACGGCGGCCCTTGCTTTGCATCAAGGCGGTGCCGAGGTCACGGCCTGGGACGACGGCAAGCGCCCTGTGGACGCGCCCTACCCGCTGGTTGATCTCAACACCGCCGATTTGACCGGCGTTGAGGCCCTGGTGATCTCGCCCGGCATCCCCTGGGGCTATCCCAAGCCCAACCCAGTCGCAGCACGCGCACAAGCCGAAGGCATCCCGCTGATCTGCGATGTCGAGCTGTTGGTGCGCGCCAACCCGCAGGCCCGGTTTGTCGGCATTACCGGCACCAACGGCAAGTCCACCTGCACCGCACTAACCGCGCATTTGTTGCGCGAGGCGGGCGTGCCCATGGCCATGGGCGGCAACATCGGCGTTCCGGCCCTGGCGCTACCTGTGCTGCCCGAGGGCGGTGTCTATGTGTTGGAGCTGTCATCTTACCAGCTCGAGCTCATGCAGACGCCCGCTCTGGATGCAGCCTTGCTGCTCAACATCAGCCCGGACCATCTGGAGCGCCACGGCGGCATGCCGGGTTACATTGAGGCGAAGCTGCGCATTTTCAACCAGCTCTTGAAACCGCAAGGCAGCGCCTGCTTGGGCTTGGATGATGCCGAGACCCAGCGCCTGGCGAGCCGCTTGCCACGCCTGCGCGCCATTTCTGGCAGCCGGTTCTTGGAAAAGGGCGTCTGCCGTCAGGCCGGGCACTTACTGGAAGATGGCGCGGAGGTTGCCGACCTGTCGCAAGCCCCAAGCCTGCCTGGTGACCACAACGGTCAGAACGCCGCTGGAGCCTTTGCCTTGTGCCGCGCGCTCGGCCTGGAGGCCGCAGAAATTGCGCCGCACTTTGCCAGTTTCCCTGGTCTGGTCCACCGCCAAGAGCGGGTCGCCAGCCACCAGAACCTGGCGATCATCAACGATTCCAAGGCTACCAATGCCGAGGCCAGCCTGCACGCCCTGCGCGCCTTTCCCAACATTTTCTGGCTGCTGGGTGGCCTGCCCAAGGACGAGGGCATCACGCCCCTGCTGGGCGATTTAACAACAGTGCAGCAAGCCTACACATTTGGCCAAGCGGCAGCCGAATTTACGGCTCAATTGTCGCCCATGCTTGCGACACGTCAATCAGACACCCTTGAGCAAGCCTTGAGCCATGCCCTGACCGATGCCCTTGCCTGGGCGCGCCAGCACCCCGAGGAGCCAGCCACATTGCTGCTGTCTCCCGCTTGCGCATCTTTCGATCAGTTCAGCTCATTCGAGGCGAGAGGCGATGCATTTCGGGATCTGGTGACCAAGGCTTTGGCGGCACTCTAGGCCGCCCGCCGCCCCAGTTTTATTAAGCCCTCGCTGAATTTAAGAGGTATGTGCAATGTTCAAATCGGTCTCGCGCGCCGATGATTCGGTGCTTGGCCGCTGGCTTTGGTCGGTGGATCTAACCACTCTGGCGCTGGTCTGTTGTTTGATCGTCATCGGGCTTTTCATGTCCATCACAGCCTCACCCGCCGTGACCCAGCACACCTCCAAGGACATGTTCACCTTCGTGCAAAAGCACATCATGTTCTTGCCGATCGCCATCGGCCTGTTGCTCGGAATTTCCTTGCTCAACGTGCGCCAGGTCCGGCTGCTGGCTTTTGTCGCTATGTTGGGCTGCTTGGGCCTGCTGGTCGCCGTTCTGGTGGTGGGCAGTGAGTTCAACGGCTCGCGTCGCTGGATCGACTTCGGCGCTTTCACGCTGCAACCGACCGAGCTTGCCAAGCCTTGCTTTGCGGTGGTTTCCGCCTGGCTTTTGTCGCGCCAACGCAGCCACCCCGAAACGCAAGGCGCCATCGTGGCCTTCTTGTTGTACGGGCTGATCATGGGATTGCTGCTGCTGCAAACCGACCTGAGCCAGTCCGGCCTGGTGACCGTGATCTTCTTTGCCCAGCTTTTCTTGGCCGGGGTTTCCCTGTGGTGGTTTGCGATTCTGGTGCCAGCCGGGCTTTCGGTTGTTGGCTTAGCTTATGTGTTGGTGCCCTACGTCCACCAGCGCGTGAACAACTTCTTGTGGGGTGATGATGCGGCCAACTTCCAGGTTCTGCAATCCATCCGCACCCTGAAGAACGGCGCCTGGTTTGGCCGTGGCCCCGGCGAGGGTATCCGCAAAGACGCCCTGCCCGATGCCCACACCGATTTCATCTTTGCCGTTATCGGCGAAGAGTTCGGCCTCTTTGCCTGCCTGCTGGTCGTCGGCATCTTGCTGGTCATCGTCATGCGCGGCGTCATTCGTGCCGCCAACGCGCGCAGCCTCTTCATCCTGCTGGCCATCGGCGGGCTTCTGACACAGTTCGGCACCCAAGCCTTTATCAACATCGCCTCCACCTTGCGCCTGATTGTGCCGACCGGCATGACGCTGCCGTTTGTCTCTTATGGCGGCTCCTCCTTGATCGGTATGGGTCTGACGGTTGGCTTTTTGCTGGCCCTGAGTCGCCGCGGCGCCTGGGAGAACGACAGCCGTCACTAGGGCATCCGGTTTAGCGGGCGCGCGTCGCCGCCTTGCTCAGGTCTTGCGCGGTTTTTGCGCTGCCTTTCCGCTAGCCTTGTCGGGGGTGTTTCTCCTAAAGTGGCGTCCATGACTGACCAGCCCCCAAGTGCCATGCCCGCGCAACGCCCACAGCCCGATGCCGCCCCTTTGATCGCGCTCGCCTCAGGCGGCACAGGCGGCCACCTGTTCCCCGCATTTGCCTTGGCGGAAGAGCTGGAGGCACGCGGCAGTCGCTCGATCCTGCTGACCGACGAACGCGGGCTTGCCTTTGGTCAAAACTACCGCCAGGTCGAGCGGCACCTCATCCCCTCCATGGGCCTGTTCCGCACCTCGCGCTTGCAGCAGATCAAGGGCTTGCTCGCCATGGCACGAGGCTACTTCAAGGCGCGGCGTTTGCTGAAGACCCTGCGCCCAGGCGCAGTGGTTGGGTTTGGGGGCTACGCCAGCGCGCCCAGCATGCTGGCCGCCCAGCACCTGGGCATCCCCACACTGATCCACGAGCAAAACTCGGTCTTCGGCAGAGCCAACCGTTTTTTGGCCCGCAAGGCGCGTCTGGTCTGCACCTCCTTTGCGCCGACCTATGGCCTGGAGGGCCTGCCCGCCAGTCGCCTCAAGCACGTCTCAAACCCGGTGCGCCAGGTCTTTGCCCAAGTGGCCGACTACCAGCCCGCTAGCCCCCAGCACCGCTTTTGCATCCTGATCTATGGCGGCAGCCAGGGCGCGCGCTACTTCTCTGACTTCATGCCTCAAGTCATGGAGGCTCTGAGCCCCAGCGAACGCCAGCGTTTCCGCTTGATCCAACAGGCGCGCCCCGAAGACGTAGACGCGCTGCGCACAAGCTACGAAGCGCTGGGCGTCGAGGCACAGATCGCCAGTTTTTTTGACGATATGGCCGCAGTCTATGGGCAAGCACATCTGGTGATCTGCCGTTCAGGCGCCTCTAGTGTTGCCGAGATTGCTACCGTCGGCCGCCCGGCCGCTTTTGTGCCGCTGCCGACTGCCGTGGACGACCAGCAGACCCTGAATGCCCGTGCCTTGGTCGATCATGGCGCTGCTTGGCTCTGGCCGCAGAGCGAAAACGCCCCCGCCCAGCGCGCGCAAGAGCTGCGGCACTTGCTGACAGAGCCCTTGACTTTGACCCAGGTGGCCGCCAAAGCAAGGGCGCAGTCCCACGCTCGGGCCGCGCGCAACCTGGCCGACGCCCTGTTTGCTACCATCCAGGCGCAGGCGACCGCGCCGACCTAGCCCCAGGTCCAAGCCGGCACTAACGAACCAAAAGCCCAACAGCAAAGCGATCTTCATGACCCAGCTCAACCAAGATATCGGTGTATTTCACTTCGTCGGCATTGGCGGCATTGGCATGTCGGGTATCGCCGAAATTTTGCACCACCAGGGCTTTACCGTTCAGGGCAGCGACATGGCCTTCAACCCCAACGTCAAGCGCCTGCAAGACATGGGCATCCGCGTCGAGATCGGCCACCGCGAGGAGAACGCCGACAACGCCGCGGTGGTGATCATCTCCTCTGCCGTAAAGGCTGACAACCCAGAAGTCGCCCTTGCGCGCCGCAAGCACATTCCCGTCATACGCCGCGCCGAGATGCTGGCAGAAGTTATGCGCCTGAAGCAATCCATTGCCATCGGCGGCACCCACGGCAAGACCACCACCACCACCATGGTCGCAACCATGCTGGAGGCTGGCGCGCTGGATCCAACCGTCATCAACGGCGGCATTATCAACCAGTATGGCACCAACGCCAAGATCGGCTCTGGCGCTTGGCTCGTCGCCGAAGCCGATGAGAGCGATGGCTCCTTTACCCGCCTTCCTGCCACCATTGCCGTGGTCACCAACATCGACCCCGAGCATATGGACCACTACGAGACCGAAGACCGGCTCTACCGTGCCTTTGATCGCTTCGTGGCGCAGGTGCCGTTCTATGGCTTTGCCGTGATTTGCATCGACGACCCCAAGTGTCAGGAGATGATCGCGCGCACCCAAGACAAGCGCCTGATCACCTACGGCTTTTCGCCTCAAGCCGACGTGCGCGGCGTCCACCTGACCCAAGATGACGGCGGCATGTGCTTTGAGGTGCGCATCGAGCGCCAGGGCCAAGAGCCGCGTCAGATCCCAAAACTGCGCCTGCCCGCCCTGGGCGAACACAACGTTTCCAACGCGCTTGCGGCCGTGGCCATCGCGGTCGAACTGGACATGAGCGACGATCAGATCCGCGAGGGCCTGGCCACCTTCTCGGGCGTCAAGCGCCGCTTCACCCTGACCGGTGAGGCCAACGGGGTCCGTGTAATCGACGACTATGGGCACCACCCGCGCGAGATTAAGGCCGTGCTGAAAACCGCGCGCCAAGCTGTCGGTGATCACAAGGTCATCGCCATCATGCAGCCGCACCGCTATTCGCGCCTGGATCATCTGTTCGACGAGTTTTCGACCTGCTTCAACGACGCCGATCACGTGATGATTGCCGACGTCTATGCAGCAGGAGAGGCCGAGATCGAGGGCCGCAACAAGGAGGCGCTGGTTGAGGCCATTGCGTCGCGTGGGCACCGTTCGGCGCAGGCCTTGGCAGACCCCGACCAGCTTGCAGGCATCGTGCGACCGCTGGTCTCCAGCGGTGATATCGTCGTCTGCTTGGGCGCGGGCAACATCACCCAATGGGCGCACAAACTGCCGGGCGAGCTGGCGCACAACTGACCCCTTCCCAAAGCAGGAGACCTTGGCCATGGCGCTGATTGACCAACTGCCCGCTGTTCGAGGCAGCCTCCAGGCAGGCGCCCGCCTGTCCGATCGCTCGTGGTTTGGCGTCGGTGGCCCGGCTGAGGTCTTGTTTCTGCCCGCCGACGTGCAAGACCTGCAGGATTTCCTGGCAGCCCTGCCCGACGATGTGCCGGTCATGACGCTGGGGCGTGGCTCCAATATGCTGATCCGCGATGGCGGCGTGCCGGGCGTGGTCATCAAGCTGGAAGGCCCAGCCTTTGAGACCATCAGCGTTGAGGGCAACCGCATCACCGCAGGTGCGGGTGCAGCCGACCTGTCGGTTGCCATCGCCGCGCGCAAAGCGGGCATCTACGGCATGACCTTTTTGGTTGGTGTCCCAGGCACAATCGGCGGAGCGCTGCGCATGAACGCGGGCATCGGTCCTGGCAAAGAGATGCGCAACGCGCTTGTCGCGGCCACTGCGGTCAATCGTCAGGGCGAAAAGCGCCGCTTCAATTTGGAGGAGCTGGGTTACAGCTATCGCCACTGCGCTCTGGACCCCGATTGGATCTTTGTTGAAGCTGAACTGCAAGGGCCCTTTGGCGACGTTGAGGCCATTGCTGCGGCGATGAAAGAGCACCAAGCCTATCGCCGGACACATCAGCCGATCAACAAGAAGACCGGCGGCTCGACCTTCAAGAACCACGAGGGCTACTCGGCCTGGCGCCTGGTCGATGAAGCAGGTGGGCGCGGCTTTCGCGTCGGCGGCGCCAGCATGTCAGAGCTGCATTGCAACTTCATGATCAACGACGGCAGCGCCACCGCAGCGGACCTGGAGACCCTGGGCCAGACCATCCGCGAGAAGGTCAAAGCCGTGAGCGGAATTGAGCTCCAATGGGAGATCAAGCGCATCGGCAAGCCCGCCTAGTCTACCTCAGGCATCAACCGGCCCCCTTCTTCCGCGCCGCATTTTGAGGTCTCGCAACTTTAAAGCGACCCAAGAATGCACCTTTCGCGTCTCAAAGCTGCCCCAAGTGGTAGGCACACCATCTTGAGTAGCGCTGCCGCATTTTGAGCGCTCCTAGATTTAAGTGACCTGATTTGAGTAGCGCGACGCTGGCATGCCCCGTTTGATCGACATTTTCCCAGAATACGACTTTGAGCAAGAGCCTTCGAACCACCAACAAGCCGGTGGCCGCTATACGGGCAGTGCTCAGGCGGCCGCGCGCAAGCTGGCAGGCCTCAAGAAACACCCCACCTTGTTGACCGGCGTCCTGGGCTTTTCTGCCTTCTTGCTGTTTGTTCTGAGTGTTGTGGTAATCTGGTACATCAACACCGGCCGCTTGGATGTCATGGTATTGCGCTTGAGCAACCTGGGCCACAGCGTCAGCGCGCAGGTCGGCGTCAAGCTGGTCGAGATCGACATACAGGGGGCTGAGCGCAGCCGCCCGCAAGATATCCGCGATCTTCTGGACATCCACAGCGGTCAGTCGCTGATGGCGCTGGAGCCCAGCATCTTGGAATCGCACCTGGAAGCCAACCTACCCTGGGTCAAGTCCGCCCGAGTTGAGCGCGCATTTCCGCAAAAACTCATCATCCACATTGATGAAAAAGTGCCCGCAGCCATCTGGAAGCGCGACCAAGAATTCGTCTTGATTGATCGCAATGGAACCACAATTGA
>CAZHYF010000031.1:0-14698 GCA_964536635.1 uncultured Rhodospirillaceae bacterium
TGTGCTGCGTCATGCGCCTCTACCCTCTGTCACGCGCGCGTTCTAGCGCTGTGGTGGTCGTGCCACCGGCAACGCCGTCGATCGGGCCACGATACAGGCCCTCGTCGCGCAGAAGGCGCTGTACATGCTTCATCACTTCAAGCGGGCGTGTGCGACCTTGCTCGATCAGTCGCGTTGCAGCCCAGTTGCTGCGATCTTTCAGGGCACGATAATACAGCTCTGCGGCAAGTTTGTAGTCGGCAGCAACGCCTAGGCCGCGTTCGACATGATCAGCGTAGTAGGCTCTGGCTTCGACGTGGCCCAGCTTGGCGGCGGTCTGGAAGGACTGGGCCGCCTTGCCCAAGTTGCGTTCGGTGAGCTGGCCGAAAGAATAGAGCAAGCCCAAGGAATAGGCGGCGTCCGCTTCCCCGCCCGCAGCGGCGGCCTCTAGCAAGTCGATGATGTCGGCTTGCGGCAACAAGCGTTCAGTGCTGGCGAGTTGCTCGATGGCGATCAAGGCCTCGACCAAAGCGCGGCGCGCGCTGAGGGGCCCAATCGCCGGTTGGTGCTCCATGATGTTGGCCAGGCGCCGGCGCCCATCCGATCCAGCTTGCGAGAACTGGAACAAGCTGAGGGCCAAGCCATCCAGGCCTGCTTGCTCACCGTCGCGGTAGACGCGATCAAAGGTGGTCACGGCGTCCTCCGCCGCGCCTTGCAAGCGGTAGGCTTCGCCCAGAACCAAGCGCAGTGCGCTGCTGTCGGTGAAGTCCAGAGCGGCCAAGCAAGCCTCAACGGCTGCACCGGCTTCGCGGGGTTGCAGGCCATCGCCGCCCTCGGCGGGGCTGCGCGCCAAATCAAGGCAGCTTGCTTGCGTCGTTTGGCGTTGGAAGGCGTGGTCGTAGCGCGCCTGGATGGCATCGCGCTGCGCGCAGAGCTGACATTCGTCTAAGTAGGCCCGCATGCTGGCAAGGTTGGTTCCGGCCTCCAGTGCCGCCAACAGCTTTCGGTCGTTGAGGGCTTCGGGGTCGTGGCCGGAGCGTTGCTGCATACGCAGTGCCTCAGGCGCAAACAGACACAAGCCACAATCATCGAGGTAGCGGCCATAGGAGCCCGCAGAATCCTCCTGTCGCGCCTGTTGCCAAAGCGCGGTCTCGCGCTCCAGCTCGGGGTTGCTGGTCTTGAGAACCTGCGGCTCCAGGTCTTGGGCAAAGCCGCAGTCTTGGCAGGCCAACAGCAGTGCGCGCATAAGGCTGGGATCGGCCAAAGTGGCAGCATCTCCCCACAACTTGGCCTCGACGCTCGCCAGTTGGTCGGGCCAGTTTGCGGCGACATCGGCGATAATGGTCGCGCCAATGCCGGTGTTGGGATAGGCGTCGATAAAGCCCAGAACAGCCTCGGGCTCCGCGTTGGCCATCACAGCCTGCCACTGGCGCAACTGGGTCTGGCTGGTGTTGCCGTCCTTGCCATCACCTGCGAGCAGGCTCAAAAGCTGGGCGTTGAGCGCGCTGCGCTCAGCGCAAAAGCGGCAGGATTGAAGGTGATCTTCCAGTGCCCTAGGGTCGCGAGACTGCAAAAGGCTGAGGGCCTCAAAGCGCTCGATTTTGGCCAGCTCCAGGTCTTGGCGGGCGGGCGCAAACAGGGTCAGATCAAGCAGGTAGTCGCCTGCTATTGCCTCAGAACGACGAACAGGCGCACGCAATTGTTGGGATATGTTGGTCACCAAATCCTGCGCGGTTAGGCCGGATCTAGGTTGGGACGGGGGCTCGCTCTGGCCGTGATCAAGCTGCCCGAGACCGCCCACCACGAGGCCGCCCAGCGCGCGCCGCAAGGCTTCGGCCAACTCTTGCGGGCTGGCGTTGCGGGCAAAGATCAGTGCAGTTTGGCTGACATCTTCAGGGCAGTCTTGCGCGCTACAGGCTTGCAGATTGACCAGCGCAGTGCCGCCCGCGTGCGGATCGGTTAGGCGCACCAGCAAGCCCCCAGAGCCATCAGTGATGTGGCGCTGAAGGACCAAACCCGCGCCCCCCTCAAGCGCAGCAAGACTGGCGGTGAAGGCGTCGGCCTGATCAGCGGAGGCCTCAATGGTCACAAGCAGGCTGCGCGCGGACGGCTGCGCGTTCGCGGCACTGCTGAAGGCAAGGGCCGCTAGGCTGAAGATTAAGGCTGCAAAGCGCGCCGTCACAGCGCAGCACTGCTGAAGGCGCGCCAGGGGCTTCAGACGCGCCAGCAGGTTGCTAAGAGCGCGCGCGGTTGGGCGCGAAGGGGTAAGAGCCATGGACATGGGAGCCTCCAGCATCAACGCTCAGTGAACACGCGGTCTTGCAGGGCCCGTTCGAGGCCACGCTGGGTGTTGAGACCGTATTTGCCGTCCAGGGCCAGATCATAGTAGCCCTGGCGTGCAAGGTCGCGCTGGACCAAACGCATGACCTCGATGCTGCGCTCGCGACCTTCATCGACCAGAGCGATGCGGGCTTCGGTGCCACCGGCCAAATAGGCGTCGAAATAGAGCCGCGCGGCGCGACGGCCTTGCTTGCCCGCCGGGCTGTCGCCAGCCTCTAGGCGGCGCGCGAGCAGGGCCTGTGCGTCGAGCTGGCCTTGGTCAGCCGCGCTGGTCAAGAGATCGATAATGCGTTGTTGGGCAGCCTCATCGCCGGCCGAGCTGGTGGATTGCAGGCGACGCGCCAGCAGGTATTGACCCAGGGCCGAACCCTGGTCAGCAATGGCTTCCAGTGCGGCCGTCAGCGCTTCGCCGTCGGCCTGAATGCGCTTTTGCTCTACCAAGAAACTCCAAATCAGCGTCGCTGTGTGGTCGCCTGCCGCTTGGCCTTGCTCGGCGTAGCGCTGGGAGGCGGCCAGGTCCGGCGACAGGCCGGGCAGGTCGAAATAGCTGATATAGGCAGCCATACCCGCAGCGGCGGCGGCGCCTTGGCCTTCGCTGGCAGCGGCGGCCTCGAACAAGGACTTGGCTTCGCTATAAGCTGCGTTCAGCATGAGCGCGCGGCCCAGAGCCGTCGCCAGGTCGGCGCGGCCCGGGAAGCGTTCTACGGCTTTGCGACAAGCAGGAATGGCGTCCGAGCGGTCGATCTTGCCCAGCGGCAGTCCGCCGTACTGGCTGGCCGCGGCTAACGACAAGCAGGGGCGGGCGATGCTGGCTTCGTCCTGAGCGTCGCGAATGGATCGTTCAAGCTGTCGGGCTTCCTGGCTAAACTGGCAGACGCTACAGCCTTCCAGGTAGTCGCGGGCCAAGGTTAGGTCTTGCTGCTCTTTGGCGTCGAGCCAAGAATCACGCTCGGCGAGCGCGCTGGGCGAGGTCAGGATAAGTTCGCTCATCGCCTTGGCCTCGTCCGTGAATTCACAAACTTGGCAGGATTTCAGATAGGCGTCCAGGGCTGGCAAGGTGTTGGTCTTGCGGGCAGTAAAGAAGGTTAAGCGCTCGTCGGCTTGCTGGCTCAAATCCTGGATCCGCTCCAGCGCTTCTTGCTTGAATTCGCAAACCTGGCAGGTCTGGAGATAACGATCGAGAGCGTCTAGCGTCTTGGCCGCCTCGTAGGCTGCGGTGTCGGCCTGGCGCGCTTCTTGCGTCTCCAGCGCGTCCAGCAGCGCCAGAGCTTCTTGCTGGAAGCTGCACACCTGGCAGGCGGCCAGAAGCGTGCGGAGGCCCGCGGCATTGCGGCTTTCTTTGAGGCGATCAAAATAGCTCTGCTCGGCTTGCGCCTGGGCTTCGTCTTCAATCAGCTTGCGTTGGCTGCTGGTCAGCTCCCCCGCCAGAGGACAGAAGATGCAGCGGTCGAAATAGCTTTGGATCGCGGCCAAATCGCCCTCACGTGTGAGCAGGCCTTGGGCCTCCAACAGTTCGCCTTGCAGCGCCACTTCATCGTCAACCGACGCGCGGGCCTGATCGTCCAAGTCCAAGAGCGACAGAGCGCGGCCAGAGTTCATATCTTGGCTTGCTAAGCCATCGCCCAGGCGGCGGGCCATGCTGCGGTAAACAAAGGCCAGCAGCTCGGTGTTGGCCAAGTTCTTGTCGTCATTACCGAAGGGTAGGCGGTCTGCGTAGCCGAACAGGCCTCGGCGGAGTTGCTCGAACAGAGCGGCACGATCCGCTCTCTCGTCGGCGCTGCGCGCCAAGGCATAGAGGTCAAGCGCGCTGTGCTGGGCGGCCTCCTGGTAGATCCAGCCTGTTGCATCGCCATCGACAAAAGCGACTAGGTGCTTGGCCTGCATGGATTGAACCAAGGTGTTGAGCCGCGCCATGAGCTGCGGCCCGCTTTCGCCCGGTGCATGCAGAACTAGGACTGCGAGGCCGTCACCTAGAGTTGCGGGCTTCAGAGCCTCCAAGCTGACTGCGGCCAGGGTCCGGCTGAGGCCCGAGCCATTGGCCTGTGCCAGCGGCGCCAGCAAGCTGTTGGCTTGGCTGCGATAGTCCGCATCATTCGAGGCGACAACGAGGGTCTGTTGGGTCCACGGAAGGGTTGGCAGGCTGCCGTTGGCATCTTGCGCCACAGCCGCGGGCGCGCTGACCAAAATTGACAACAGGCCGAGGATCAAACCCGCGCCAACGCCTCCTAGTCTTTTGAAAACAAAGGAACAAGCGGTGCGAACGTCTGGCATGGGGCCTCCCTTGAGCCGTGCAAAGCAATCGGTGAGATAGCAATCAGTGTGACGGGCCAAAACCACCGCAAAAGCCAGCGGCTGCCCTGATTGTGTAAAGCGGCAGATGGCGGCGCGGATCGCGCCCCGTGGGAGCGCCCAGCCGTGCCGGGCACCCCTTGAGGTCACTTGCGCGGTCGTGGCATGCGATTCTGCCGCTCAAAAACTGCCGCGCACGATGCCTGAATGGGATGCGATAATCAACTTAAAGTTTAATTGTGGCGCGCCTAGTTTTGTGCAGAAGCGACTAGGTTTTCCGACTCCTCAATGATCACCAAAGCCTTCAGACCGGTGACCATGACTGGCAGACCTTGCTCATCATAGGCCATGCGACCTTCGCGGCTCCACTTGCCATCTGCGGCCATCTCCATCACCGGCACCTCGCCGCGATAGTCCGCCCGCAAGGTCTCGAACAGGGTGCGGGCATCATTCAAGCGCAAGCGAATGCAGCCACCCGAGGCGCGCTGACCCAGATTGCCGACGGCTCCCGTGGCGTGAAACGCGATGCCGTAGCTCTTGCTGCGCACGGTGCGATAATCCAAGAACACCGAATAGGGCATCTTGGCACCTTTATACAGACGCGAGCGGTAGTCCTTGATTTGGCGCGTGGGGTGCAGATTGAAGATGCCAGGCGGGGTGGTGGTGAAAGCCTCTTTTTCCTTGCGTTCGCGACCGGTTGAGACCTTCCAGATATTGGTGGCCTCCCAGGGTTTGGCGTGATCGGTGGGATCACTCGGCTTGAGCCAAATCAGACGCTGGGCGAAGGGACCCGAATTCGACTTGTTGACGAACAAGATCAGCTCGTAGTGTTGCAGCAGCTCTGGGGTGAGTTTTGCCAGATAGCCATCCGTATTTGCGGGTTCGATCAGCTTGCCGTCCGCGCGAAAGCTCAGGCCTGGGTAGTAGGCGTCAACCGGGCTCAGATCCTTCGAGCCAAGCTGGTAAAACAGGTCCTGCATGGCGTTGCCACCCAGATTGAGCCCCGCGATCTGAGTGCCCGTCAAGGGCGCTGGGCTGGCCTGTTGCGCGCTTGCAGGGCCAGCGCTGGCGGTAAGCGCCAATCCGCAGATGGCAACCGCCTTTTGGAGGGGGCGAAGGAGCAAGCTGAAATCATAGGACATCGCAGACAGATCCCTTTCTTGTGTTGAGCAATCGCAATGGGCGCTAGCCAATGGCGAAGAAGGCGTTAGGTTTGAAAGGCTACAGCGTCTTGCTTGCGCTGTTTGCTCACAACCGCGTAATCGCCGCGCAAAGGCGCTGGCTGAGGCAGAATATGAAACGAGACTTTTACACAACCGACGTCTTCACCTCAACGCCTTTTGCAGGCAACCCCTTGGCGGTGGTGGGCGATGCGGGCGGGTTGGATGCCGCTTGCATGCAGACCTTGGCGCGCGAATTCAATCTGTCAGAGACGGTGTTTTTGTGTCCGCCCAAGAGCGACGACAGCCTGGCGAGCCTGCGCATTTTCACCGTTCAGCGCGAGCTGCCCTTCGCCGGTCACCCCACCGTGGGCGCTGCCCTGTTGATCGCTGAGTTGGCCGGCATGGACCCTAGCCCCGAGGCCCCAGTGGACTTCGCGCTGGATCTAGAGGTCGGCCGCACGCCGGTGCGGATCGAGCGCGCCAGCGACGGTGGCCTGAGGGCGACCTTCACCACCCCCAGGCAGCCGGTTTGGCAGGACGAAGCGCCCGCCGCAAGCGAACTTGCTGCGCTGTTGGGCTTGCCGGTCGAAGCCTTGGACTTGGCGGGGGCTGGCCTCTATTCAGCGGGCACGCCCTTCTTCGTCGTGGGCTTGAAAGACCGCGCCGCGCTGGCGGCTTGCCGCTTTGACGCCGCCGTTGCAGAGCGCTTGGGGGTCATGGACCTTTATGCGGTGGCGCCCGATCCAGACGGTCAGGCGCAGCGCTTGCACTGCCGCATGTTCGCGCCCTTGATGGGCATTCCCGAAGACCCGGCGACGGGTTCGGCTGCGGCCTGCGTGCCCGCTTATCTGGCCAAGCGCGCGCCCGAGGCGCGTGGCTGGCACGCCCTGGAACTCTGCCAAGGAGCGGATATGGGGCGCCCCTCATTGATCCATCTGGGCTTCCAGCAAGACAGGGGCGTCGTGACCAAGGTCACCATTGGCGGCCAGGCGCAGCGCATCAGCGAAGGCCAAGTCCTGGTGCCCCAGTAAAGGTATTGCGTGAAGGTATCTCAGTGAGCCGGTCGATCAGCACAAGTCAGCAAGCCAGAGGCGGCCAATCCGCGACCCAGCTCTTACCTTTGAGCTTTGCGGGGCACAGCTTCTTGGCGCATGCCAGCGGAGCCTTGATCTGGCCTGCTCACAACTGCGTTATCGTGGCCGATATGCACCTTGAGAAGGGCTCGGCCTTGGCCCAGAGCGGGCAATTTCTGCCGCCTTACGATTCGCAACGCACGTTGGACAAGCTGGAGGCCCTGGTCGCCGGAGCCCAAGCCAGTCAGAGCCTGCGTAAGCTGATTTTCCTGGGAGACAGCTTTCAAGATACCGGTGGCATCGCGCGTTTGCCGCAGGAATTGCATCGGCGCTTGCAGGCGCTGGCCCAGCGCTTGGAGCTGATCTGGATCACGGGCAACCACGACCCTATGCCGACGGTGGCTTCGGGGAACCAAACGGTGCCGCTTCCGGGCTCAGTCCAGAGCGCGCTTGTTTGGTCGGGCCTGGCTTTGCGCCATGAGCCGCGAGCTGGCGCCGAACTTGCAGGCGAAGCGGAAATTATCGGCCATTTTCATCCCAAGGCGCGGGTGGCTGGGCGGGGCCGGGATTTCACCCGCCCCTGTTTCCTTGTCGGCCAGCGGCGCTTAATTTTGCCAGCGTTCGGGGCCTATGTCGGCGGGCTGCATCATACCTCGCCGACGTTGCGGGGGCTTTTCGACGGTCCCTATGCGACCTATGTGCTATCGAACAGCCGCGTTTTGCGGTTGACGCCGCGCTAGCTGGAAGCGCCGGGGCCTAACCTGGTCGCGTGGAGAGCGATACGACGCGCGGTGAGGAGAGGAGAGGGCCCCCATGTCCGCAACGCTATTCTGGTTTCGCAACGATCTGCGCTTGGCAGACAATCCCGGCTTGCTGGCGGCCAGCCAAGACGCCGAGCAAGGCGGCGGTTTGCTGGCGCTCTATGTGCTAGACCCGCAAGAGCTGGGCCCAGACTGGAGCTTGGGCGGGGCGGCACGCTGGTGGCTGGGCCAGGCCCTACGCGATTTGGACGCGCGCCTGCAAGCCTTGGGCGGTCGCTTGTTGGTGGCCAAAGGGCCTGCCGATGGGGTGATAGCGCGCCTTGCTGACCAGGCCTCGATTGGCCGTCTGCACTTTAACCGCAGCCACGTTCCAGCAACCCGCCAGCGCGATGACGCCCTGAGCGCGCGCCTTGTGGGCGCGGGCCTAGAGGTCACCCAACACGCTGGCGACTTACTGGTTGAGCCGGGCAGTTTGCGCACCCGCGCGGGCCAGCCCTTTAAGGTCTTCACGCCCTATTGGAAGGCCGTCTTGGCTGAAGGAGCGTTTGAGCCGCCCTGCGCCGCGCCCGGTCGTCTGCGATTTGCGCCACAGCCTGAAGCCAGCGCCGGGCTCTGTCGCATTGACGATCTGGGGCTTGAAGATCAGACCAGGCCCTGGACCTTGCCGCTCGCGGCGTCCTGGCAGGTGGGCGAACGTGCTGCCCAGGCGCGCCTTGCCGACTTTTTGGAACAGGGTCTGCCGGGCTACAGCGCTTTGCGCGACCGCCCAGATCTGGAGCATGTTTCGCGCTTGTCGCCCTATCTTCGGTGGGGGCACCTGACCGCAAGGCAGATCGTTCAGGCCTTGAGCGAACGCCCGCCCGCGCCCGCAGAGACGCCAAAAGATCGCAGTCATTTTCTGTCAGAACTGGGCTGGCGCGAATTCTCCTATGAAATACTGAACCAGTTTCCCGAGCTACCCCAGCGCAATTGGCGCGCAGATTTCGACGCCTTTCCCTGGCAGGACAACCCCCAGGCTCTGCGGGCCTGGCAGCAAGGGCGCACCGGCTACCCGCTGGTCGATGCAGGGATGCGTCAGCTCTGGACCCAAGGATGGATGCACAATCGCCTGCGCATGGTTACGGCCTCGTTTTTGATCAAGCACCTGCAAATTGATTGGCGCCAGGGTCAGGCCTGGTTCTGGGATACTCTGGTTGACGCCGACTTGGCGTCAAATGCGGCCTCTTGGCAGTGGGTCGCCGGTTCGGGCGCCGATGGAGCGCCCTATTTTCGCATCTTCAACCCCATCAGCCAGGCTCAGAAGTTTGATCCAGAAGGCCGGTTTATCCGCAAGCAGCTTCCTGCTTTGCAAGAAGTCGCCACTCCAAGCATCTTTGAAGCTGGCGCCCAGGGGCGAGCACCAGGCTATCCCGCTGCAATAATCGACCATGGATTTGCCCGGCAGCGGGCACTTGATGGCTACGCGCAAGTCAAAGCTGCCAAGTCTTGAGCTTGTCGGGGCCGCCGCCAGCCGCTTTTGCATCTGGCCTTCCAAGTCTGGCCAGAATCACGCGCTAGTTCTGAGACAAACTGGTGAGAAAGGAGCCAAGGTGGCCCATGTGTTGAGACTTGCTTGGCTTGCGCTGAGTCTGCTGCTGCTGGCGGCTCCGGTGGGTGGCCTGGCGCAAAGCGCAAGCGGGCAGATATTCATCGTACCGTTTCGCTACGACGGCCTCGAAGCCCAGCTTTTTGCGCCGGTCTATGGCCTTATGAGCGACCTGTCGCGCCTGAGGCCCGAGGGCCAATTCTGCGCAGATTATGACGCTGCATGCGGCCTTGATCCGCAGACCGACAGCCGCATCCGTCAGAAGGTTCCCGGCACGCCCACCATTGTTGAAAAGCCCGACCTGGGGCGCTTGTCGGATCTTTTGATCTATCCGTTGGTGGCTTCCCACGACAAATCGCTGCTGAATTACGCAGCGCGGCAAGGCTATCTTGCGACCTACGGCAAGGTTTCGCGATCGCAATGCGTGTCTCAAGCGGAAATGGATCGCTATATGCTGTTCATGGGTGCCCTGGCTTGGCGCGCGCGCGGGGGCGGCCTCTATCAGAAGCCCAACGGCAAATCGACCCTTTACCGGCTCATGTTCGGCGATCAGTTTTGGCGCGCAGCCGGGCGAGTCTATGGCTTGGGACGCGAGCAGTCGGACACACTGGGGCAGGCCATGTTTGAAGGGCTGCAAGAGCCCTGGGGCGAGTGGATCGACATGGGGCGTGCCACCCGGCCGATCAACAAAAACCGCCATACCGGCGATGTGGTGTCAGACTTCTACAATCTCACCCAGCGCGGCGGGCGTCAGGTTGCGGGCGTGTCGGGCTACCTGAAGAGCTGGGGCGCCGATGTGAAGCCCATGAATACGGCGGGCTTGCACATGGGCGCTTGCTATCTCATGGCTTGGAACGCCTTTGCCGATCGGCCAACCTTGGGCGCCAACTTGGGGGGCCGTCTGCGCCCCATCACCGACGGAGCCCTCGCTTGGGGCGAGCTGTGTACCGGCGCCTCGCTGGCCTACGGGCTCACGAAGACGCTGGCAGCCAACTATCAGTGCGGCCGTCAGTAGCGCACGAGGGCAGGGATTACTGGCCCTGAAGAGCCGCCAGCAACCGACGCTCGTAGTCACCGAACTCGACCGCGAAGCTGTGGTTCTCAAATTCTGCCAGGGTCAGCGCGCCGCTTTGGTCGCTATCGACACCGGCAAAGCTCGCCAGGTAACGCGCAACAAATTCATCTTGGGTAATCGCCTCGTCCTTGTCGGCATCGTAGGCCATGAAGGCGGCTTCGATCAGCGCTTCGCCGTCGCTCAGCTCCTCGATGGGGACGGGCACGACCGGAGAATAATTGAGGGCGAATTCATCGTCGCTCAAACGGCCGTCGTCGTTGTCATCCATGGTCAAGAAGACGTAGGTGAAATAGAAGGCCATCTCGGCCTTGGTCAGCAGGCCTGAGAAATTTACATCCATGCTCGCGAACATCAGCTCGCTGAGGCTGGCCTCGTCGGGTTCTTCGAACTTGGCGGCTGATTGCGCTAGGCTGGCGTTGGCGCTGGCGGTCAGCAGGACGGCAGCCAGAGCAGTTGGCAAGAATTTGCGGATCATAAGTGAGGGCTCCCAAAAGCGGAGGTGGCGGAGATTGCGCGCAGTCTGGCGTATCGCGTCTGTCAGAGCCAGCCCCGAGGATCCGGGTTGACGCGCTTGTGAGCAGCGCAACAGCAGCGCAGGCAGGCTAACCCCTTTGCGGTTGCAAATGGATCAGACCCATCATGCGGCCAAAGTCCGGCAGACCGTTTTGACGCGCATGGCGGTAGGAGAAAAAGCGGTCGGCCTGGCTCAAGGTGTCCTGGTTCAGGTTGTCCACCAGCCCGACGCCCAGGCTTTCAAGCTGGGCTTGGATGTAGCCCGGCAAATCGAACATGTGGTGACCGTTGCCCGCAGGCGAGGGCTTAAAGAAACGCTGATTGCTGTCATCTTGGGCCAGGATCGGTTGCGGGAAGTCGGGGCCGACTTCATAGGAATCCCATGCGATGGTCGGGCCCAGGGCTGCCACCAGATCTTGCGGCCTGCTGCCAGCAGTCGTCATGGCCGCCACCAGATTGCGTAACACCCCATCGACCGCGCCCTTCCAACCCGCGTGCGCTGCACCGATGCGCGCCCCGCGTCGGTCGGCGATCAGTACCGGGCAGCAGTCTGCGGCCATGACGCCCAAGCAGTGGCCCGCCTCTTGGCTCCACAGACCGTCGGCTTGGGGCAGGGCGGCCATGTCTTCGGGCGCCTGCCAGACCTCTACGGGCAGGCTGGCGGCCTCCATAATGCGATTGCCGTGGACTTGGTTGACGCTGAGGATCGTTTCAGCCCCCAAAGCCTCAGCCACGCGCCGCCGATTTTCGGCAACATTGGCGGGCAGATCGTCGCCGCGATAGGACAGGTTCAGCGCCTCTTGGCCAAAGGAGACCCCGCCCTTGCGGCTCGTAAACCCGTGGGTGATACCCTCGATCTGGTCGAGCGCGGAGGAGGTCAAAAGAGGTGGTCGCACGCAGCAAGGCCTTCGGTTACAACAGGGCTGGGCAGGATTTACCGCGAATGGCCACCACTTGGAAGAGACTTCCCATGCCCTGTGGGTCAGTCAGCCGCTGCCAGGCGGCGCAGGCTTGCGGGTCGCTGGCCTGCGGCGCGTCTTCAAACTGGTTCAAGAAGCGCGCCTGAGAGATCGGTCCGTCGATCGGGGCCGGCCCTTCTTCCAACTCCTGACAAAAGGCTAGCAGCCAGGCGAAATTTACTTGGGTGGTCAGATCGGCCTGGCCTATGGTCTGGAGAACCGGGGCTTTGGCATGACTGATAACCGCCTGCAAGGTGTCGCCGGGCGCAAGCTGGGGGGCGCCGTAGTCGATAAACAGGGCCGCGCTGGGCTCGCTGCGAAAGTCGCGGGTCAGAAAATCCATCAGACTGGCTGCCTCGCAGGGCACTTCGACCAGGGCGCCGTCGGGTAGGGCCGCGAGCGCATCGCGCATGGCGTTGGGCCAAAACACCGGCCTAAGCTGGGCCGCCAGCGGCATGTGTGCCGCCTCCTTGCTGTTCAACTCTGGGCCCAAGATGTAGGCAAAGCCCGCGCCCTGCCGATCGACGCAGCGCAGGTGCCAGCGGCCCTCGTGTTTGATGATTTGCTCGATGGCCAAAGTGTCGAGAAATTCGTTGCCGACCAGAATTTTGGCGCCCTCTGGAATCTCCGACCAGTGCTCGAACCATTGGGGATCGGCGGTCCCCAGAAACTCGGCCTGCTGGCGGCGCAAGCTGGGCGAGACATCACAGAGCGCCAGTTTGGCTGCTGCCGCGCATTCCTGGGACAAAGCAGCGATGAGATCGCGCATCATGACACCCCGACCCGGGCCCAACTCGATCAGCCAGAAGGGCGAAGGACGGCCCAGGGTCTGCCAGGCCTGCTCGACCCAATGGCCCACGGCCTCGCCGAAGCGATTGGAAATCTCTGGCGAGGTCACGAAGTCGGCTTGGCGCCCGATCGCGGGCTTGTGGCGATAGTAGCCATGATCGGGGTCTTGCAGAGCAAAGCGCAGCAGTTGGCTGATCGGCATGGGGCCGTACTTAGCGATCTGTTGATTCATGGCCGCAGCGATGGAGGCGCTCTGTTCCGGATCGAGCCAGGCCAGGTCGAAGGTTTGGTTCACGCAGTCTTCCCCTTGCCCGATGGGGCGGTCGTCGGCTTGCCCTCAGGCGCGCGCTGCAGGCGGGTGATGATCAGCACCAGTCCCAGCGCGATCAGCGGCAAAGAATAGAGCTGTCCGTAGGTCATCCAGCCAAACAGGAATTGCAGGTGAGCGTCGGGCTCGCGCACGAATTCAACCAGGAAGCGCGCAGAGCCGTAGCCCGCCAGAAAGACCCCGACCAGTGTGCCCGGTCGGTTGCGCAGACCAGAAACACGGAACAGACTAAAGGTCAGGGCGAACAACAAAAGGCCCTCGAGCCCCGCTTCATAGAGCTGCGAGGGATGGCGAGCAACCTCTGGGTAGCGGTCTTGCAAATAGCTGGGGATCGGGAAGATGACACCCCAAGGCAGATCGGTTGGGCGACCCCAAAGCTCGGCGTTGATAAAGTTTGCGATGCGGCCAAAGAACAAGCCAATTGGCGCCGCGACGGTCAGCATGTCGGCAAAGCGCAGCACGGGCAGCGCGTTGGCGCGGCAATAGAGCCAGGTGACAACGACCACCCCCGCTAGGCCGCCGTGGAAAGACATGCCGCCTTCGCTCAAATTGAAGATGCGCAAGGGGTGTTGCAGATAAAGCGAAAAGTTATAGAGCAGGACGTAGCCCAAACGCCCGCCAAGGATAATGCCGATGGCGGCATAGCCGATGAAATCGGAGAAGTGGCTCACCTCTTTGTCGGCGCGGATATTGCTTTCCGACGCATACCGTTTGGCCAGCCTTAGGCAGAGCCGCCAGCCGAGCAAAATGCCTGCCAGATAGGCCAGCGCGTACCAACGAATGCCGAAATCGCCCCAGATGTGGATCGCAACCGGGTCGATATTGGGAAAGGGGAGTCCTGTTTGCATGGCGAATTGCGATACCTTGGGCTTGGGTCAGATCAAACAGCCGGACAGACGGTGCCAGCCAGCTCTTTCTTAGCATGCTCGTTGCAGGTGGCGCGAGCCCTAGCAGCGCTGCGTCCTTATGCGGCGGTCAATCCGCCTCTCAGGCCTGCCCTCAACCTTGCATTCGCACTGCTCGCGGGCCATGTCTGACGGCAGATGTCTTCACCGATCTTTATAAGAGGTAGCACAATGCAAGGCCCCAGAATTTTTGATGATGTTGCCCGTGTCGCGCAAGGCGCGGTGGGCGCCGCCAGCGGTCTTCGCACCGAAATCGAAGCCCTGGTTCGCCAGCGCCTGGAGCGTCACATTGACAAGATGAACCTTGTGACCCGTGAAGAGTTCGAGGTGGTCAAGGCGATGGCTGAACGTGCGCGCGAGGAAAACGAAGCCCTCAAGCAACGCCTGGCCGATTTGGAGCAAAACGTGCAAAACTCGTGAGGCGGCAACCTCAACGGGCCGCAAGGGCGAAGTTTTCTCGTTTTGAATCAACCCGTTGCAAAATGAGTGCAAAATCGCAATTTTGGACGGATTAAGGCGCAAGAGGCAAATTTGAGGCGCGAAACCTCGCGATTGGCGAGCTGGCTCTAACTTCTGGCTGTTGTTCGTCCCCGCTTATTCACATCTTTCCACCGGGTTTTCCCAAGGCAAAAGGCCTTGAGGCAGAAGAGGGCGGGGGGCTTTACGCTCACAAGTAGTCGGGCGGCATTTTTTTTTGACAGCGAGTCTCCCAGCACGGACCTTGGGCATAGGTCGCAAACGCGGCACACCTGTTTATGTCCCCATGTGAACGAAAGCCCAGAACGTGCAATCACCCGTGCTTAAAGATGCAGACGAATATCAAATTGCCCACGCGCCGTCTGTCATTGATCAAGTTGTCGAGGCGATGGTCCTGGCAAACTACCCGATTCGTCGCCAGGGCGACTGTGAGCTGTTGATCGACATTCCGGGCGAGATTTC
>CAZHYF010000031.1:14798-16977 GCA_964536635.1 uncultured Rhodospirillaceae bacterium
GACGCCGAACAAGCGCTGATCGACGGCTCAAAGGCCGTTGACGGTCTGGCTTGATGGGCGGCCAGTCTCTGGCCCTGGCGGGTTTGATCGAGGGCAGCCGCGGCGATCTGGTGCTCGTCGGTTGCGGCAAGATGGGTTCAGCCCTTTTGACCGGTTGGCTCGATGCAGGCCTGCCTGCCGAGCGGGTGGTGTTGATTGATCCCTTTCAAGATCCTCTTGTGGGCTTCATCGCGCGCGGGTGCCGCTATGCAGCCAGCCTTGAGGCTGTTCAGCTTGATCAAGCGCCCTTGATGATCATGTTGGCGGTCAAGCCACAGATGATGGCAGGCGTGCTGGCGCAGGCCGCCGCTCTGGCGGGCCCCGAGACGCTGATTCTGTCGATCGCTGCGGGCATTGCTTTGCCCAGCTATCAGGCGGCTTTTGGTCAGGCGGCCAGCATCGTGCGGCTCATGCCCAATACCCCCGCTGCCATTGGCCACGGCATCACTGGTGCTTATCCCAGCGACGCCGTGAGCCCCGCCCAGCGCGCCTTGACCGAGGCCCTGCTGCGCGCCTCTGGCCCGCTGCTTTGGCTGGACGACGAGACCCTGATGCACGCGGTAACCGCCATCTCTGGCTCGGGTCCGGCCTATGTCTTCCATATGATCGAGGCCATGACCCAGGCGGCACAGGATTTGGGGCTGACAGCCGATCTGGCGCTGCAACTGGCCAAGGCCACCGTGGCGGGCGCGGGTCAGCTTGCGGTCCAGTCCGATGATAGCCCGGCTCAGCTTCGCATCAACGTCACCAGTCCCAAGGGCACGACTGAAGCTGGGCTAGCGGTCTTGATGGGCCGTGATGCGCGCGGCAAAGACGGGCTCGGTGAATTGATCGGCAAGACCGCTGCGGCGGCCTACCAGCGCTCGGTTGAGCTGGCCGACGGCTAGTCGAAGCTTGGGGTCATCTTCGATTGACGCCGTAACAATCGTTGCATTTTCCAGCTTTGTGACCATGTTAGAGGCTCGCCCACCCCGCGTGCTACGCAGCGCGCAACGCCGGGTGACATGTGTGCGAAGCCCCGGCATAGCAGTTGCGCTATTGCTTGGTCTTTGCTGAAAAATCAACGCGCTTGCCCAAGGGCCGTGTGTCCTGGTGGCCACGATGGAGCGCTTGCGAGAGGTCCAAGGCATGAGCCAGTCACAACTCATGGATCGGCTGATCGAGGCTACGATGGCACTGGTGGCCGAACGTGGCTGGCAGGCGACGAGCTATACGGATATTTTGCAGGCCGCAGGGCTGGTCTACCGCGATGTCTACCAGGTGGCGCGCGACAAGCAGGCCGTCATGCAGGCCTTCGCGGATCGCATGGATTCAACGATGCTGCGCGAGGCTGAGGCCTTTGACCCTCAAACGCCGGTGCGTGAGTTGCTGTTCGACCTGTTGATGGCGCGCTTTGATGCTCTGTCTGACTACCGCCCCGCTCTGGCCCGCTTGGTCGAAGAGCAGCAGCGCGCGCCACTTGACGCGCTGGCGACTGTGCTGCGGCTCGAGCGCTCGATGGCACTGGTCTTGGAAGCAGCAGGCGAGACCAGCACGGGCTTGGTGGGCCAGCTTCGCGCCAAAGCCTTGACGGCGCTCTATCTGCGCTGCCTCAAGGCCTGGCTGCAGGACGAGAGCGAAGATCTGGGCCCGACCATGAAGACGCTGGACGAGAGCTTGGCGCAGGCCGAGCGTGCCGCCGATTTTATCGCCAAGGGCCCCAAGGGCTTCCGCTGGCCTCGGGGCACTCAGGACGCGGCCGCTGGCGACGACGATGCAGAGCCCGATCAACACTCCCGACCAGAAGAGGCGCTCTAGGTGTCAGACTTTATTGATTTTGCTGATTTTTTAAAGGTTGACCTGCGGGCTGGAACCGTGGTTGACGCTCAGCCTTATCCCGAGGCTCGCAAGCCAGCGATCAAGCTTTGGGTGGATTTTGGTCCCGAAGTTGGCGTCAAGCAGACCTCGGCCCAGGTCACCGATCATTATAGCCCAGAGGCCTTGGTCGGCATGCGTGTGGCAGGTGTGGTCAACTTTCCGCCCAAGCAGATCGGCAAGTTCATGTCTGAGGTTCTGATTGTTGGCTTTAGTGATCCGAAGGGGGGGATTTTGCTGATCCACCCGCAGGGCGATGTCCCCAACGGCGCGCGTCTCCACTAGC
>CAZHYF010000032.1:0-6987 GCA_964536635.1 uncultured Rhodospirillaceae bacterium
CCCTGGCCGACATCTGCGCCATGTTCGAGCCACAGGAATGCTCCAACTACTTCAAAGCCGCCGGATATGCATCACACTAAAATTGAAATGCTTTAGGCGCTCTCCAAACCTTGCAAGCCGATCCAAATTCACCCGCCGTGACCTTGGATCAATCCAGAGCAATCGCCTTTGGTCTTGACCTAAGGCAAGCTGCGCGCGACCCGAAAGCCGACATCATTGCCTCGGAACCCGCTGCTAGCCCAAAGGCGATCGGCTGACCGCAGCTCGCCCGGCTGCGAATACCACCCGCCGCCACGCAGAATATAGCGCACGCAGTCACGTTCCTGATAGGGCGTGGCGCTGCTATCGCGGCCCGCATAGCTGTCGCGATAGCAGTCTGCCACCCACTCGGCCGCATTGCCGCTCATATCGTAAAGGCCAAAGGCGTTGGGCCGGAAGGAGCCGACCGCAGCCGGGCGCAGCGCATGCCCGTCGTCGCAGTCGGCCTTAACGGTCCAGCTCGTCTGGCCATTGTTCCAAGTCTTGGCATCGGTGCCATTGGCATAGCGACACTGCTGGCTGTGATTGCTATCCGTGCCCCAGGCGTAGGCGGTCTGGCTGCCCGCGCGCGCGGCGTACTCCCATTCGGCTTCGCTGGGCAGGCGATAGGACGCGCCCGCGACCTGGCCGTTCAGCCAATCGACATAGGCCTGGGCATCGCCCCAACCGAGGCAGACGGCTGGCTGGTTACCGCGCTGGGTGAAATTGGGATCGCGCCAGGAGCGGTTTGCGCGCTCCTCATACCCGTTGTCCTCGAAGGTCCAACAGCCCTCGGCAGGTGTATGGCCGGTGGCGTCCATAAATTGGCGGTATTCGTCCAGGCTGACCTCATAGCGCGCCATGGCGAAGGGCCGAGGAATGGTCACAGAGTGCACGGGCAGCTCGTCTTGGTCGCCCTCGCGAGACCCCATGTCGAAGCGTCCACTGGGCAGCACCACCATCTCAGGACAAGCGGGGCAATCGCGGAACAAAGAGCCGGTCGTACGCGCACAGGCCAAGGCTGTCGCAGCCTCAAGCTGGCTTAGTACCTGCGAATTGGGATCGACATCGATGGAGCCGATCTTGGCTTTGGCCGTCTCAATCAGTGTTTCCAGAGCGCTGCGGGTCTTGGAGCCAATCTGTCCGTCCACGCTGCCCGCATCGCAACCGCGGTCGTTGAGCGCCTGTTGCAAGCGCCTAGCGTCGCTGTTCGACAAGCGGCGAAGATTGAGATCCGACAGCCGCTGACCCAAGTCGGCATAGCTGAGCTGCGCGGCCAAAGCCTCCAGCGCGGATCTGGCTTCATCGGCATGCGCACAGAGCGGCTGACAGCTTGACAGATAGAGTTGGAGCGATTCAGCGCTGGGCTCCTTGCTCACTTGCGCCCAGATTTGCAGATCCAGCAATTCAGCCTGTCGGTCAGCGTTGTCCGCTTCCAGCGCCCGCCGCCGGGCCTGCGAGTCCGCCTTGAAACGGCACAACCGACAAATGCGCTCATAGGCCAGATAACCGGAAATCGAGTTGCGCTGTTCGGCCCGCGCCCAGAGACGCTTGTCGCGTTCCTCGGCCTCATCGTCGGCACTGGCAGGCTCCGCAGGACGCTTGGTCACCTTTTGCTGGACCAGGGGCTGGGCTGGTTCCTCGGCCTTGGTGACTTGCTGGTTGGCGGCCTGCTCGGCTGCCTTCTCTTCGGCAATGATCCGCGCCAGAGCTGCGCGGGCCAGGCTCTGGTTGGCCTCCAACTGGCAGCCATCAATGCAAGCCTGCCAATCTTCCTTGGAGTTGCTGCGCCGGGCGGCCAGCAGTAAGTCGGCGTCTGAGGGCCGAGGTGCCGCCGGCTTTAGCAAGGCACACTCGTTCTGCGCTTGCAGCTGATAGATGCAGGCATATCCCGGCTGGATGGCGCGAAAGCGCTGGCAAGCCTGCAAGTAGGGCTGGCAACGCCCGGAGATGCTGTTTGCAGTCTCTTGCAGCCAGATAGCCTGGTCCTCAAACTCCAGCAAATTGGTCTGCAAGCGCTGATTGAGGCCATCGCGGCGCTGGGCCAGGCTCGCGTCGCAGTCCTGGCTTTGGCAAAAGCGATCATAGCGCCGCAAGGGCAACAGGATTTGATCGCGGCTGAGCCGCGCAGATTGCAGCGCCTCCAAATCGTTGAAATCCAGCGCATTGGGCAGGCGCCCCACAGCCCGCTGGGCCTGCTCGAACAAGGAGGCGGCGCGCTGGCTCTGCTGCAAATCCTGGAAATCCGGCACGGCGAAGACCGGCAGGCTCAGATCCTGCACCCCGATCAAGTCCGCTGATTGGGCGCGGCCCGCCAGAGCGGCGACGTTTTCGTCCAAATAGGCCTTCAGCTCGACCGCCTCCAAGCTGTCGTTGGCATTGCCGTCATAGCGGCTGTCGTCCGCCAAGCCCGCCGCAGCCCGCAAGAAGCCTGAGGTCAAGGCGCCCAGACGCGCCTTTTCATCGTCATAGGCAATGCCGTTCGAGGCGCTGAGCAAGGTAAATCCCGGCCCATCGCTGGGCACCTTGATGGTCGGCACCAAGGGCGGGGCTTTACCGCTGTAAGCTTGCTCGCCGGGGCGGTGGCGGTCCTGACCCGAGAAACAGGTGTCGAACATGGCAAAGACCCGCCGATCCAAGCCGGAGCCAAGCTGCTGCTGGCGGGCTCGGGTCAAAGCGGCCTTCACATCATCGACCGAATAGAGCTGTTTGACCCGCGACGGATCGGCGTTCGAGGGCAAGAAGTGCGAACTGGGCTCGCCAGGCAGCGTCACACCGTGGCCTGAAATAAAAACGAAGAGGTTGCGACCACGCAGCTCGCGGTCGATCAGACCGCCAGGACCAAAGATGCTGTCAAAGGCGTTGCTGTCGGCGTTCTTGAAAACGTGCAGGTTCTGCGGGCTGACCTTGAGGCCCTCCAGCGCATAGAGGCGCATGGCCTCCAGATCGCGCTCGGCGTAGGGCAAATTGGTCGCGAAGTCGTTGTTCGGATTGCCGATCAAGATCACCAGGCTTTGGCGCCAGTTGATGGCCGCGGCCTCGGCTTGCTCGACAAAGTTTTGCGGCGCTGAGATGTCGGGCGTTGCGCTGTCCCCGCCCATGGCGGAGGCGCTGGGAGCAAGGGCAAAGCTCTGAGCGAGCAAGACAGCAAGAGCGAGGCTCAGCGAGATAGGGCGCATGCAGCTTTCCTTTTACCGGGCGGCCAAGCGTCCAAAAGCCAGAGGGGCACGCCCAAGCGTATCGTGTCACACTGCTAGTCTAATTGGAAGGCTTAGGCCCGAAATTGTGATAGATCAGGCCTAGGCTTTTGCGCGTGTGAGCAGGTTAGCGCCCCAGGCTAAAGAACTCATCGTTCGGACGCATGGAGGCAAAGTTGGCGATCCGGTTGCTCATACCAAAGAAGGCCGACACACCGGCGATGTCCCAGATATCCTCGTCGGTGAAGCCGTGAGCATAGAGGGCTTCATAGTCTACCTCGCCTACCGATTGGGAGTCCTGCGAGACCTTCATGGCAAAGTCCAACATGGCCTTTTGCCGATCGGTGATGTTGGCCTTACGGTAATTGATGGCCACCTGCTCGGCGATCAGCGGGTCTTTGGCTCTGATACGCAAGATGGCTCCGTGCGCGATCACGCAATACTGGCATCCGTTGGCATTGGAGGTGGCAACGACGATCATCTCGCGCTCGGCTTTGGTCAGGCCGCTGTCGCGCTCCATCAGAGCGTCATGATAGGCCATGAAGGCGCGGAACTCGTCGGGTCGATGCGCCAATGCCAGGAAGACGTTGGGCACGAAGCCAGATTTCTCGGCGACGGCCGTGATGCGCTC
Source organism: uncultured Rhodospirillaceae bacterium (assembly GCA_964536635.1). Taxonomy (GTDB): domain Bacteria; phylum Pseudomonadota; class Alphaproteobacteria; order UBA7985; family JAUIBT01; genus JAUIBT01. The sequence continues at coordinate 3,847 of CAZHYF010000032.1, forward strand.
TTGGATGTCCTGGGGCAAGTCTTCGAGCTTGGGCACGGGATAGCGGCTGATCGGCAGGCTGGTCATAAACAGCGAGTTTCCTTAAACGAAAGCACAAACAGGAGGCGAACCGGCGGACTAGGCTCAATCCAAACCAAAGGCGCGGATGACAAAGGCGTACTCCTCGGCCACCTCGATCAAGCGATCATAGCGGCCCGAAACGCCAAAGTGTCCAGCCGTCATGTTGGTCTTGAATATCAAGCAGTTGGAGTCCGTCTTGCGCGACCGCAGTTTGGCGACCCACTTGGCCGGCTCCCAATAGGTGACGCGGGGATCGGACAGGCCAGCCGTGACGAACATATGCGGGTAGTCCTGGGCCACCACATTATCCACAGGCGAATAGCTGAGCATCCGTCGATAGACCGCTTCATCCTCAATGGGATTACCCCATTCGGTCCACTCGCCCTGGGACAGCGGCAAGTCGGCGTCCAAGATCGTGGTCAAAACATCGACAAAGGGCACCGACGCAATCATAGCCTTGAACAGATCGGGGCGCATGTTGGCCACCGCGCCCATCAGCAAACCGCCTGCCGAGCCACCCATGGCTGCGATCTCGCCCTTGCGGCCATAGCCGCGCTGGCACAGGTCTTCGCTGACCGCGATGAAGTCGGTGAAGGTGTTGAGTTTCTTGTCGAGCTTACCGTCCAGATACCACTGGTAGCCCATATCCATGCCGCCGCGCGTATGTGCCGTGGCGTAAACCACACCGCGATCCACCAGGCTTAGCCGGGTGACTGAAAAGCCCGCCGACTGGCTCAGGCCGTAGGAGCCATAACCGTAGACGAACAAGGGCGCAGAGCCGTCCAGCACCTGATCCGCTAGGCGCAGGACCGTGACCGGAATCTCAGCTCCATCGGCCGCTTTGGTGAAGAAGCGCTCCACCTTATAGCGGCTGGCATCGTGGCCACTGGGCACCTCTTGGCTGTAGACCAGGCGGCGCTCGCGCGTGGCCATGTCGTAGTCAAAAATCTGGGTCGGCGTGGTCGGCGAGTGGTAGGAGAAGCGCGTGACGTTGGTGTCAAACTCGCTGGCACCAAAGTGGGTCAGGCAATAGGCCTCTTCGGCCTGCTCGATCACATGTTCTTCACCACTGGCCAGATCGTGGACCACGATGCGCGGCAAGGCGCGCTCGGTCTCGTCGCGCACCAGATAGCCCTCAAACAGCTCCATGTGCTCGATGAGGCAGGTGGGGCTGTCCTCAAGCCAGGTCTGCCAGTTCTCAGGACCGGGTGCCTCAAGCGGCGCGGTGCAGATCTTGAAGTTGGTGGCGCCGTCGCAATTGGTGAGAATGAAAAAGCGGTCGCCGTGATCTTCCAGCGAATAGTGCACATCCGGCTGTGGTTCAGCCACCAGGCGCGGCACGGCGGCTTCATCGCTGGCGTCCATGATGTAGACGGCGTTAGAGCCCGAGGTGCCGCGCGAGATCATGTGAAAGCGCCGCGAGTTGGACTTGCCCAAGCTAACCTGCCAGACCCCGTCCAGTTCCTCATAAACAAGCTGATCAGCGCCGGCCTCTTGGCCCAGCAGGTGGCGCCAAACCTTGGAGGCGCGGTGGCTCTCATCCAGGGTGGTATAGAGCAGGCCGCCGTTGGTCTCGATCCAGGTGAAATTGCCCGAGATGGGATACAAGCTGTCGGGCAGCCAGTCGCCGGTCTCTAGGTTCTTGATGCGCAGGCGATAGGCCTCGTCGCCCTGGGTGTCTTCAGCGACCGCCAACAGCTTGTGGTCCGGGCTGACGCCAAAACCGCCCAGATTATAGAAATCGAAGTCCTTGGAGACCGCATCGGCGTCGAACAACAGCTCCTCTGGCCCGCCGCCACGCGGACGGCGCAGGTAGCGGCGGTGCTGGCCGCCCTTTTCAAACCGGCTGAGGTATTCGTAGGGGCCACGCGGGCTCGGCGGGGCTTCCTCATCGTCCTTGATCCGCCCAATCATCTCCTTGTGCAGATCATCGACCAGGCTGTCCCACTGCCCCATCACGGCTTCGCAGTAGCTGTTTTCAGCTTCCAGGTAGCCTCGGATCTCGGGGTCAAGCGTCGCCGGATCGCGCATCACCTCCTGCCAATTCTCGGCCCGCAGCCAGGCGTAGTCATCTTGGCGTTCGTGGCCATGGGCAAGGTGGACGACCGGCAGCCGCTCGGCACGGGGCGCTGGGGTGAGGCTGGGATCGGGAGCGGTCAGGCGGGTGGTATGGGACATGGTTCCTCGGCGGTTTGTGCGGCGCTGGGCCGCCTTTCGCGCACGACCCTGGCCAGAAACCGCCCGCGATGCAAGGACTTATCCCGGCGTCGCGGCACCACGCCAGAGCAGCACCCTGCCCGTCATGCAAAAGCCCGAGGCGCTGGGGCATCTCGGGCTCAGATATCTCACAATCGAAGACGGTTAGAAGCGATAGACGCCAACCAGGCCAAGCCCCCACTGGAAGGGCGAGCCCAGCTTCTGCACCAACGGAGACTGGCGCGCATCGCCCAGTAGGACCGACATGTCGGCCGAGCTGACGATGGAGAAGTTCGGCGTAAAGGAATATTCCAGGTCCAGGCTGGTGCCGAACTCGCGGAAACCACCGTTTGGATCGTAGACCGAGACCGTCTCCGTGCGCCCCGCTGCCGTCAGAGCGGCGTTTACGGCAGTTGCCTCAGCGGTGCTGATGCCGAACAAGGTGTCGTTATAGTTGTTGTCCGACATGGCAACCCAGGCCTTGGGACGCAGCGAGAAGCTCTCGTTGATGTCGAACCAGTGCGCGGCGCTCAGCTCCAGGTCCAGGCCGGTGTTGCCGCCCAGGACGCCCCAGTCGCCGGTCAGGTCAAGATCGACCCATTGGCTGCGCAGGCCGATGGTGGCACCCACCGCCATGCTGGGATCGACCGGAACCATGCCGTCCAGATCGCCTGAATCACCCCGCGCGCCCCAGTATTTCAGGTGCAGATCGGAATAAAAATTCTCGGTCTTGAAAGGCACGACGCCCAGGCCGTGTTTGGAAGACAGGAATACCGTGTCTTTAAAGCTGATGTCGAACAGGATATTCGGAGCAATCTCGTAATCGTTGCTGCCCTGATAGTCCGGGCGCACCGCCAAACCCGCCCCCAGCACAAAGCCAAAGTC
>CAZHYF010000032.1:7087-12814 GCA_964536635.1 uncultured Rhodospirillaceae bacterium
TCCATCATGGCTGCCGCCGTGTTGGCGCTGCTTCCCAGGCTGTCCAGCGGTGCAACCCAAGACACCTGCGCGCGAGCGAGCTGCGGCAGGCTGAGCGCTGCGCCGCCCATGAGCAGAGCTGTCACGCACCTGCGGATCAGACGAAGATTGGAATGCGCGGGACTGCGAAGTCGAGCAAAGAGCAAGGCCTCATGCTGCACGCGAACGGCTGCGCATGGCCCTGCGGCGTCAGAAAAGCGCCGGGTCGCCGTCATTTGAAATACCCTAAATTTAAATCTCTTTTGGCCGCAAGCCAAAGGCCACGGCGCCTCTAATCTAGTGAGGCAGGCTTAAGATCGGCGGGGACTGCGGCAGCTTTGAGATTTAAAATCGGAAGTTTCAAGGTGGCTTGTGCAAGCCTTGCACGCCCTGGTTGCAGCCCTTTCCGGCAAACCTTGCCGGGCCAGTGAAGCAACAAAAACGCCTTGGCTCGCGGGTTTAGCAAGCGCAAGGCGCCTTTAGGGTTCGGCTAGGCCTTGATATCAGCGCTTATCGGCGCGAGACCCGCGCGGGCAGTTGCAGCACGATGGTGCCGTTGCGATCAAAGACCAGGCAATCCAGTTGACCAGGGCTGACATCCAGGCGGCATTCGGCCAGGGCTGCCGCTTCGGCTTGCTCGGCCGTCGGATAGCCAAAAGCCACGCCGTATGGGCCGGAGGGCGAAATCGCAAACGCCTTGTTTTGCGGATCGCTCTTGTACTGACCGTGATAGTCGCGCGCGCCCTCTGGGGTCCAGTTGATATCGGCCTCAGAGACCGTCACCATGGCACCGCCGGTGCTGACATTGGCTGTCGGGAAAGCGGGGCTTTGGCTCGGCAAGGCGCCCACCGGAGGCGGCACTTGCTGCGCTGGCACCGCATCGCGCTTGCCAATCGAGCGAATGCGCTCGTTAAACTTGGAAAACCGCGTGCCCACGCGATCACAGGAGCTTAGCGATATCACCAGCGCACCCGCCAAGGCGAGCGCTGCAAGGCGGCTCAGCTTGCTGTTGGTCAACACCTGGAACATGGGTCCCATCCTCTTTAACTCTTGCTATCGCAGCGCGCGCACCAGCAAGAGAACCGGCGCAAGCCCTATGACAACGATCAAACACGCTCCGGCTGCCGACTCTTCCAGCAAGCCATCACTGGCGTACTGGTACACGTGCGTGGCCAGAGTATTCATATTGAAGGGCCGCAGCAACAAAGTGGCCGGCAACTCCTTGACAGTATCCACAAATACCAACAAGCCGCCCGTCATAAGGCCCCCTGCCAGCAACGGCAGGTGTATTTGCCACACAATCGCACTACCTGAGCGGCCCAAAGAGCGCGCCGCCCACTCCAAATTTGGTCCGATGCGACGGCTCGCTTCAGATAAACTATTGTAAGCACTCGCAAAAAAGCGCAAACTATAGGCCAACAACAAAGCAAACGCGGTTCCGGTCAACCACAAACGCGGTCGCCAATCGAACCAAGCCAAGAACCAGTGTGACAGCAACTTGTCGATGCTCGTGAGCACCAGCAGAACCCCAAGGCCCATAACGACTCCGGGGATTGCGTAACCTAAGGTAGCAAAGCTATCTAAAGTTGCAAGCCTTGAATTTGGGCGAAGTCGTGCAGTGACAATCAGAGCCAGCGCCAGCGCTCCGGTGACCAGAGCGGCAACCGTTCCAAGCCACAAGGTGGAGCCAAAAGCCGAAACCAGCGCGGCATCCAGACCCCAACGCGCGCTGCTGAGCGCCAGCCAGATGAGCCGCCCAACCGGCAAGGCAAAGGCCAAGATCCAGACCAGCAGCAAGAAGACATATGCCACCACGAGCCCCTTGCCCGCCAGCGACTTGCGCCGCATGGCCCCGCCCTTGCTGGCATCCAGCGAAGCGCCCTTGACGTGCAGGGCCTGCTTGCCCATCAGCATGAAAGCAACAAAGATCAGCAACCCCAGCGCCAGTTGCGAGGCCGCAGGCAGGTTGCCTCGGTTGATCCACAGATCAAACATACCGGTGGTCAGCACGGGCACCGCGAAGAAATCGACCGTGCCGAAATCCGCCAGGCTCTCCATGGCAACGATCGCACTGCCCGCCGCCACTGCTGGCAGCAAGGGCGGCAGCACCAAGCGAAAGAAGCGCCGCCAGGCGTTGTGGTCCAGCATACGCCCAGCATCAATCAGCGATTGGCCCATACGCTGGATCGACACCAGCGTGATGAGGTAGACGTAGGGGTAAAGCACCAGCGCCAGCATGAGCGCCGCCATCGGCAGGCTGCGAACCTCAAAGAACCAGTAGTCGGCCTTGGTCTGCCAGCCAAACAGCCCGCGTAGCCCCTTCTGCAAAGGCCCAGCGTACTCAAGCATATCGGTATAGACGAAGGCATTCACATAGGCGGGAACAGCCATGGGCAGCAGCATGAGGCCGCCCAACCAACGCCGCCCAGAAAACTGGAACAGGCCGACCACCAGAGCAGCGGCGCCACCGATCAGAGCCGCACCACTCACCGCCAGCGCTGTCAGGAGCAGAGAATTACCGGTCAGCCGCCAAAGGCTGCGCCCTTCAAGAGCATCAAACAGCCCAGTGTGCGCGCTCAAGGAAACCCGAAGCAGCGCCAATAGCGGCAAAGCAAACACCAGCAGCACCAGCGCACGCCCCCAAGGCCACCGCGCCAAGCCGCGACCAAGGCCGCGCTGCCTCCAGCGTGTCCCAAGCACCCAACCTTTGCGGAGCAAGCCACCAGTTCGAGGAGCATGATTGCCGCGCTGCACGAGGCCTCCTGTTTACACCGCTCCCCGAGATGGGAGCGCACCCGAGCGCAGGCTAGGCCGCCTGGCTCCCTCTACCTTGATTTAGAACAAGATCTTCATCACGCGCCGAGATATGGGACGAATTTAGTCCTATGTCAAAGAGCTTTCAGCAGGGTCAGGCGGTGCTTGGATGCAGGAGGCGTCGGCTGGGGCGTCGTTTGCGGCTCGCTGAGACGCTGCCCACCCCGGCTGAGATGATCTTCGACCTGCTGCTTGATGTTGTGAAGCTCGGCCAAAGTCTCCTCCAGATCGGTTTGCTGCTGCTTGAGCCGCTGAATGCGCTCCTCAAGCCGGTTCAAAAGCAGGCGGTTCTGCTCGATCTGACCGTCGTTGAGTGCATAAAGCTCCATGTATTCAGCGATCTCCTGCAGACTGAAGCCCATGCGCTTGCCGCGCTGAATGATCTCCAGCCGCGCCCGATCGCGGTAGCTATAGATGCGCGTGCTGTTGATTCTCTGGGGCGACAGCAGGCCCTTTTCCTCATAGAGACGGATGGCGCGATGGGTCAGGTTGAATTCGTCCGCCAGGTCGGAAATGCCGTAGAGCTTGTCCTTATCCATGCGCAGGAACCTCCGCGTCGCCAGCCTGCTCGGCAGCGATTTCGATCCGCAGATCCTTGCGCGAAGGCTTGCCGATCAGCGTTTTGGGCAGGGCATCGCGGAAGACGATATCGCGCGGCATCTCGATCTTGGACAGATACTGGGTCAAGAAGTCCTCCAGCGCGTCCTTTTCGACCGCCTGGCCCTCCTTCAGCGCCACATAGGCCATGGGCGCTTCGCCGCGATAGTCGTCCGGCACGCCCAGCACCAGCGCCTCGGCCACCGCAGGGTGCTTATAGAGCGCATCTTCAATGGCCCGCGGGTAGACCTTAAAGCCCGAGGCGATGATCATATCCTTCACCCGGTCATTGATGAAGATATAACCCTCTTCGTCCTGGTAGCCGACATCGCCGGTGCGAAAATACCCATCGACAAAGCTGGCCTCTGTCGCACTTGGGTTGTTGTAATAGCCCATAAACACGTTGGGGCCTTTGAAGCACAGCTCACCGCTTTCGCCCTGCGCCATGACCTTGCTGGGGTCCTCCAGATCGCGCACGCTCAGCTCAACGCCCGGCCAAGTCAGGCCAATCGAGCCCGCCTTGTTAACACCGTCGAAGGGGTTGGAGGTCAGAACCGGTGAGGTCTCGGACAAGCCGTACCCCTCGACCACCGTCGCGCCTGCCAGCGCCTCAAAACTCCGCTTGACCTCGGCCGGTAGCGGGGCGCCGCCCGAGATGCAAAATTCCAGCGAGCTGAGATCATACTTCTTACGCAGGGGCGAGTTGATCACCGCCTGCAAGATGGTGGGAACGGCGCATAAAACGTTGGGCTTTTGCTTGTCGATTAGAGCCATGAATTGGCGCAGCTCAAAGCGCGGCATCATCACCATCTTGAGCCCCAGCGCGATAGAATAATTCATCACCGAGGTCATGGCGAAGATGTGGAAGAAGGGCAGCACCGCCATGTGCGAAGAGCCCTCGGGCAACGGCGGCAGCCAGTCCAAAGCCTGCTCAACGTTGGCGGCGATATTGCGATGGCTCAGCATGGCGGCCTTGGGGCGCCCAGTCGTTCCCCCGGTAAACTGCAAGATGGCGAGCTGTTCGGGCTTGATTTCGGGATAGCTGGCCGCGCCCTGGCTGGCCATGAGGCTGGCGTGATGGACCAGCTTGCTGCTCTCCAGCTTGCTCACCACGTCGGCGCCTTTGAAGGCCTTGAACAGCAGTGACTTGGTGAAGGGCAGCGAGTTGGTAAAGGGGATCATCACCAGGTGCTCAACATCTGCAGAAGCCTCGGCCACCACAGCCACCTTTTGCACGATGGCCTTGAGGTTGAAACTGACAAGAGCTTTGGGTTTGACGCTCTCCACCAGGTCGGTCAATTCGGCCTCGGTATAGAGCGGGTTGAAGTTGACCACCACGCCGCCCAGCTTCAGCACCGCATAGTAATAGATGATGAACTGCGGCGCGTTGGGCATGACCAGGCCCACCCGGTCGCCGGGCTTGAGGCCCAGATCTTGCAGGCCCTTGGCGACGCGCTCGACCTTTTGACCCAGCAGACCGTAGGAGCGCTGCTGCCCCATGAAGGCGGTCGCAATCGCGTCGGGCTTCTGGGCCACGGTGCGGTCAAAGGTCTGAGTGATGGGCGTTGCGCCATAGACCGCGCGGTGACGCGGGCGATGCGCCGGGGCTGGCGCCTCAAGGTGGGCATCAGCCACCGAGGCACCGGCGGCCAAATCGCCAGCCTCACGCAGGGCTCCTGCTGAAGCGAAAAATCGATGAGCTGAGAAACGCAACATGAGAGCCTCCTAAGGATGCGCAGTGTTTTCGCGTCCTGTTTGCCCTTTCGGCAACCGACTGACCCATAATCTGCAGCCGCGGTCTGCAAGCCAGAACGTCGTTACCTTACCTTAAGGTAAATCTATTCACCTGCACAAGATGGGATGCTCCTTAACGGCATCATGTTTTCTTGCTCGTCTGTTGCAAATGGATGGCGATACTCCCCTGGACTGGTCAAGAACCGCGCCATCTGCCACACTTGCTGGATCAACACGCATCACCGGGAGCAGCCACCATGTACCTCGTTGTTTTCATGTCTCAGCGCAGCGATGCCGACGAGTCTGGCTATGGCGCCATGGCCGACGCCATGGAGGCGCTGGCCCGCAAACAACCGGGCTTTGTCGACATTCAGTCGTGGCGCGACGCCGAGGGCAGCGGCTGCACCTTGTCATGGTGGGATAGCCTGGAGGCCATCGCAGCCTGGAAGGCCGACGCCCGCCATCAGGTGGCCCAGCAGCGCGGCAAAGCCTTGTGGTATGACAGCTATGAACTTCAGGTCTGCAAGGTCGAGCGCGCCTATCGCTTCCCCCTGCCAAGCGCGG
>CAZHYF010000032.1:12914-16898 GCA_964536635.1 uncultured Rhodospirillaceae bacterium
AAGCCCCAGGCGCTGGACCAAACCCTACTTGATGTAGGGCTGGCCGATCGCCGCCGGTGGTGTCGGACGACCGATAAAGCCCGCCAGCAACAAGACCGTCAGCACATAGGGCAAGGCCAGCATGAGCTGGGTTGGCAGTTCGCCCACCAGCGGCAAGTCTACGCCTTCAAGGCGCGTCGACATGGACTCCAAGAAACCGAACATGAGGCAAGCGCCCAGCGCCCGAGAGGGCCGCCAGTTGCCAAAGATTACGGCGGCCAAGGCGATGTAGCCCTTGCCTGCCGACATCTCGCGAACAAAGCCCGCGCCCAAAGCAACCGACAGATAGGCACCTGCGATACCGCACAAAAGGCCGCCCAAAATCAACGCTCGGTACCGCAACCAGAACACCGAGATACCAGCCGTATCCACGGCCTCGGGCACCTCACCCACCGCCCGCAGGCGCAAGCCGAAGCGGGTGCGGTAGAGGATAAAGGCGGTCGCCGGCACAGCGATCAGCGCCAGATAGACCAGCAGATTGTGCCCCGAAATCAGCTCTTGATAGATGGGGCCGAGCAAGGGCACGTCCTTGAGCATATCCGACAGCCACAGCGTGTTGGAGCCAAAGCGCAGGTCGTTGGTCAGTGCCGGGGTCTGGCCGCCACGTCCCCAGACCGCGTGCCCCACCACGATCGTCAGCCCCATGGCCAGCATGTTGATCGCCAAGCCCGAGACCACCTGGTCGCCGCGATGGTTAATGGCGGCAAAGCCGTGCAGCACCGACAAGCCCATGGTGCAGAGCATGGCCGCGCCCAGGCCGAACCAGACCGAACCACTGGCAGAGGTCACCGCAGCGGCAACGAAGGCACCCGACAGCAATTTGCCTTCCAGGCTGATATCGACAACGCCCGAGCGCTCGGCAAAGATGCCCGCCATGGCGCAGAGCATCAAAGGGGTCGCCAAACGCAGCGTTGCGTCCAGCGTCAGGATGAAGGGCATGATCATCTCGTTCATGACACGGCTCCTTCTGCGTCCGACTTGCGCGGCAAGATCAGCGCCAAGATGCGCGCCAACCATGGATCAAACATGTAATAGAGCGCGCCCGAGAACAGGATGATCAGGCCCTGGATCAGGGTTACCATCTCACGGGTAATGCTCTGGTAGTTGAAGTCGATCTCGGTGCCGCCCTGATAGAGCGCGCCGAACAGCAAGCTGGCCAGCAGGATTCCCACTGGGTGGTTGCGGCCGATCAAGGCCACGGCAATGCCAACAAAGCCATATTGACCCGAGAAGTTCAAAATCACCCGCTGCTGGGCGCCTGCCACCTCGTTCAAGGCCATCATGCCCGCCAGCGCGCCCGAAATGGCCATGGTCAGCAAAACGATGCGCGGGACACGAATGCCCGCGTAGTGAGCTGCATCGGGATTGTTGCCGATACCCCGGATCTCGTAGCCGAGCCGCGTGCGCCAAATCAGCATCCAGGTGCCGACCAGCGCCAAAAGCGCCACGAAGAAGGAGAGGTTCATCGGTGAATCTGCCACCTTGTCAAAGCCGAGCCAGTGCAGGACCACATGGGTCTTGTGCAGCACGGCGTTGCTTGGGAATGGCGGGGTCTGCGGTGACATCTGGCCCGGCTGCATCATGGGGCCGGACAAGAGGCTGACCATGATGGCCGAGGCGATGAAGTTGAACATGATGGTCGTGATCACGATGTGGCTGCCGCGATAGGCCTGCAGATAGCCCGGAATCAGCGCCCAAAGCGCGCCGAAAGCTGCCGAGACCAGTATCACCAACGGCACCATCAAGATCGCGGGCAAGGTCGGCCCCAGCGCCATGACCAACACGCCAACGCCCAGGCCGCCCAGGGTCACCTGGCCCTCGCCGCCGATATTGAACAGCTTGGCATGAAAGGCCACCGCCACCGCCAGACCGGTGAAGATGAAGTTGGTGGTGTAATAGAGCGTATAGCCCAGATTGCCGGGGTACAAGAAAGGCCCCTGGAACAAGGTCCACAGCACCTCGCCCGGCTTTTCGCCCAGCGCCCAGATCACCACGGCGCAGGCCATGAAGGCGACGGCGATGTTGATCAAAGGCAACAACAAGACCTCTGCCCAGCGCGGCAGTGGCGGCGGCGTCCCCAAAGACTTAAACATGGCTGGCCTCCCCCTGACCTTGTTGCCCACCGGCGGCTTGGGGCACTTGGGGCTTGGCGCGACCGCCGCCCATCATCAGGCCCAATTCGTTTTCATCGGCCTGACCGCGCGCAACCTCGCCCACCAGGCGGCCCGCGTTCATGACGATGATGCGGTCAGACAGCGACATAATTTCTTCCAGCTCGACCGAGATCAGCAAGATGGCGCAGCCGCGATCACGCAGCGCGATCAGTTGCTTGTGGATGAATTCGATGGCACCGACATCGACGCCGCGCGTTGGTTGACCGACGATCAGAACCTTGGGCTCGGCATCGACCTCGCGCGCGATCACCACTTTTTGCTGATTGCCGCCCGACAGGTGCTTAGCCAAGACCGCAGGGCGGCCGTTGCGCACGTCAAACTCCTCGATCAAGCGCTCGGAGTGTTGGCGGATCTTCGCCTGATCCATCAGCAAACCCTGACCCGAGGCCGGGCCGCGGTGATAGCCCAGGATCACGTTCTCTTGCACCTGGAAATCCAGGATCAAGCCGTGGTGATGGCGGTCCTCTGGGATGTGGGCCAGGCCCAAATCGCGCATCGCGTCGGGGCCTTTGGAGTTGCGCGCATCAATGCGGTTGCCCAACAGCTCAAAGCCGCCCTCGCCGACCGGGCGCATGCCCGCCAGCGTCTCCATGAGCTCAGATTGGCCGTTGCCCGAGACGCCCGCAACGCCCAGGATCTCACCGGCGCGCAGCTCAAAGCTGATGTTTTCCAACACGCGATGGCCAGCGCGCGAGCGTGCGCCCAGCCCCTCGACCTTCAAGCGCAGCTCTTGCGGATTGGCGGGGGTGTGATCGACTTGCAGCAAGACCTTGCGGCCAACCATCAGCTCGGCCAGCTCCTGCGGGTTGGTATCTTTGGTGTCGCGGTGGCCGACCATTTCGCCACGGCGCATGACCGACACGCGGTCGGTGATCGCCATGATCTCATCCAGCTTGTGGGTAATGAGCAAAATGGTCACCCCGTCGGCCTTCAACACGCGCAGGATGTCGAACAAGCCCTCGGTTTCTTGCGGGGTCAAAACGCCGGTTGGCTCATCCAGGATCAAGATCTTAGCGCCGCCCTTCAGCGCCTTGATGATTTCGACGCGCTGGCGGATGCCGACCGGCAGACTGCCGACCAGGGCGTCGGGATCGACGCGCATGCCATAGTTTTCTGCAAATTCAGCCAGCAACTTGCGGGTTGCACTGCGGCCGTCTGCCAGCAAAGCCCCGCCTTCGGTGCCCAGCATGACGTTTTCCAGCACGCTGAAGGTCGGCACCAACATGAAGTGCTGATGGACCATGCCGATGCCCTTGGCAATCGCGTCGGCGCTGGATCTGATATCTTCGTTTTTGCCGTTGATCAGCATGCGGCCCGTGTCGGCGCCCTGCATGCCGTACAAGATCTTCATCAAGGTGGACTTCCCGGCACCATTTTCACCAATGATGCCGTGGATCGTCCCTGTCTCGACCTGTAGGTCGATGTCCCGGTTGGCCCGGACCGGACCAAAACTCTTTGAGATTTTTTCCAGCTCCAAAGCCAGACGAGGCACGGATTGCGCCGCGCGCGCCTGCTGGGCCGAGCCAACGGGTTGGGTCATAACATCTGCCCTAGACTAGGGGTTAGCTAACAGGGCAAGTGTTGTCCGCGCGGTAGTCGTGGACCATGATTTCGCCCGAGATGATCTTCGCCGCAGCAGCTTCAACAGCCGCCTTCATGTCGTCAGAGATCAGAGCTGCGTTGTTGTCATCCAACGCCCAGCCAACGCCGTTCTCGGCCAAGCCCAGGTTATAGACGCCCGCATCGAAGTTGCCGTCCATGGCGTCCTTCA
>CAZHYF010000033.1:0-13259 GCA_964536635.1 uncultured Rhodospirillaceae bacterium
TAAGTGGATACTTACTGTCATCACAGCCCTGGGCCTTGGCGCATCAGCGTTTGGCTACCAGTACCTAATAGAACTTGGTACGACACAAGTGGTCGTGACCGGTCTAACGAGCCTTATGCAGGTGATTGCCATCTATTTGCTGTTCCGGCCAAGCAGCGAGGCCTGGTTTGCCTCACGGTACATCTAGCAAGGCGAACTCCGCCCGCTGCGGCGAAGCGCCCGTTCGGGGACGGCGGTTGCTGCTATCACGCAAGACCTCTACCCGAGCTGCGTAAAGATGGCGAACCTGGATGGGGCGCCTCTTGGGACAGGAAACAGCGCAAGAGCTATGTGCGCTAAAGCTCAACCAGCACGCCGTCTTGCAGGGTAACCCGGCGGTCCATATGGGCGGCCATATCAAGGTTGTGCGTGGCAATCAGCGCCGACAAGCCGTGGTGACGCGCGGCCTGCATCAACAAATCAAACACACGGTGGCCGGTGTCGGGGTCCAGGTTTCCGGTCGGCTCGTCAGCAAGCAACAAGGCCGGATCATTGGCCAGAGCCCGGGCAATCGCAACGCGTTGCTGCTCGCCGCCTGACAGGCGCGCGGGCCGATGGTCTAGGCGGTGCTCCAGGCCCATGTCGGTCAACAACTGGCGCGCGCGGGTCTCGGCACTTCCCTTGCTGGCGCCCTGAATGATGCGCGGCATGGCGACGTTTTCCAGAGCGGTAAACTCGGGCAGCAAGTGGTGGAACTGGTAGACAAAGCCCAGGTGATCGCGCCGCAACCGCGTGCGTTCGGCCTCGCTGGCCCTGCTGGCGTCGGTGCCTGCGACCACAACCTGACCGCTGGTCGGCGGCTCCAGCAAGCCTGCGATTTGCAGCAAAGTGGACTTGCCCGAACCGGAGGGTCCGACCAGAGCAACAATCTGCCCCGGCGCAATCGCCAAGCGCCCGCCCTTCAGCACCTCCAAGGTCTCGCCGCCTTGGCGGAAGCTGCGGGTCACCTGATCAAGAAGGAGAACGGGGGGCTGGGGGGCCGAATTGGTCATGCTGTCCTCAATCATTACGAAGCGCCTCCACGGGGTCGAGCGAGGCCGCGCGCCAGGCCGGATAGAGCGTCGCCAGCAGGGTTAGTAGCAGCGAGAAGCTGACATAACCCACCACTTGCAGGGCTTGAATGCGCACCGGCATTTCGGCCAGATAGGCCAGCTCAGAGCGTATACCCAGACCTTGCAAGCGCTGCTCCAGCCACCAAATCGTATCGGTAAAGCCCCAAGCCATCAAAAGCCCGAGCGCCAGCCCCGTCCCGACACCGACCAGGCCCAAGCGGAAGCCCGCCAGAATAAAGGCGCGGGCCACCGAAGCACGGGTCGCGCCCATGGTTCGCAAGATCGCAATGCCCGACCCCTTGGAGCGCACCAGCATGACCTGGCTGGAGACAATCGAAAAGGCTGCCACAACCATGATGAGGGTCAAGATCAGCACCACAACGATGCGCTCGACATCCAGCGCCGTGACCAGCGTTTCGTTCAAGGCCATCCAGTCTTCGACGATGAAATCAGAACCGAGCTCTGTAGCCAGCCGCTGTTGCAGCGCACGGGCCTGCCCGGCTTGGTTCAAAAAGATCTCGACCGCCTGCCCGCCGCCCTTCTGACGCAAAAAGATTTGCGCCTTGTCCAGCGGCATGAAGGCCGTGGCCTGATCGCGGCGAAAGTCCAGCACGCCCCCGACCGGCAAGCGCTTGATGCGCGGCACCCAGCCCAGTGGCGAGGTGTTACCAAGCGGCGATATCAGGTCCAGCTCTCCGCCCAGGCCGATGCGCAGGCGCTGGCTGGCTTGGCGGGTCACAAAGATGGTCCAACCGTCGAATTCGCTCAGCTTGCCGGCCGCCAGGCTCAGGCGGATCAAGGGGCGCTCGGCCATGTCCGAGGCCGCCAAGCCGCGCAAGGTCAGAGCCTCGGCGCGGCCATCGGGGCCCATCAGCACCACTTGATCGCGCGCGACCAAGCTGACCATCGCCACCGCGGGATCTTGGCGCAGCGACTGCAACAAAGCATCGTCGCTGGCAATCAAGCCGCCATCGCGCCGCGTGATTTCGACGTGGGCATCAAGCCCTACCAACTGGCTCTCCAGATCGTCGCGGAACCCGTTCATCAGCGAAGAAACAATGATCAGTGCTGCAACGCCTAGGAAGATGCCCAGCACGGAAAATCCGCTGACCAAGGAGGCAAAGCGCTGGCCCTGCTTGGCCTTGAGGTAGCGGCTGGCGATCAGACGTTCAAAGCGACTAAACACGGCGCAGCACCTCCGCTGGCGCGGTACGCGCAGCCTGCCAAGCCGGGTAGAGGCTGGCTAACAAGCAGAGCGCCAAGCTGGCAAGCGCAATCACAGCCAGCATGGGCGGCGAGATCTGTGCGGGCAGCTCGGCCAGGAAATAGACCTCTTGCGGGAACAAGGTGATGCCAAAGGTCTGCTCGATCAGTCGGCGCAGGGCTTCAAGGTTGCGCGCGATCAGCAGGCCCAAGCCCAGTCCGGCTGCAGTGCCCACTGCGCCGATGCCACCACCCAGCAGCAAGAAGGCAGTTAAGATCGTTGGCCGGTTGGTGCCCATGGTGCGCAAAATCGCTATGTTGCGCGCCTTTTCCTGCACCAGCATCACTTGCCCAGCGACGATGTTGAAGGCGGCCACGATGACGATGATCAACAAGATCAAGAACAGCAGCCGCTTTTGGGTCTCGACCAGAGCCAAGAAGTCCTTGTTGGCCTCGGCCCAATCTTGGATCAGGATATCGTTGGCAATCTGGGAGTAAATCTCCCACTGCAAAGTCAAGATGTGCGGCTTGTCGATAGCGGTCAGCTCAAAGCTGGACACCGAGCCGGGTGCGTCTTGGGCAGCGCGCAGCAGCTCGATCGGCAGGTAGGCGACCCCGGTGTCATAGCGGTAAAAGCCCGCTTTGAAGATGCCGCCGACTTCGACCTTCAGCCGTTTGGGCTGCATCTGTAGGCCCTCGGCGCTAACCTGGCCAAGCAGGACCAGGAAGCTGTCGCCCTGCTCAACGCCCAGCAGCTGCGCCAGGCGGTAGCCGATCACCGCCTTATTGCCCTCAAGCGACCAATCGGGGGTCAGCATGCCTTGGATCACGGCGCGCTTGTTGGCCAGATCTTGCGCGCTGACCCCGCGCAGCAAGGCGCCGCCCGAGCGCCGCTGATTGGTCACCAAGGCTTCCACATCATAGTAGGCGACAAGGGCTTCAAGGCTCGGCAGATCGCGCATCCCTTGCTCAATGCTGGCGGTTTGCGCTTTGCGGTGTTCGGGCAGGTAGACTGACAAATGGCCGTTCAGGTCCAGGATTTTGCCGACGATCTGAGCCTGGAAGCCGTCCATCACCGCCATCACCACCACCAGGCTGGCAACGCCGATCATCACGCCCAGAAGCGAGAACCAATTGACGACCGAGATAAAGCCCTCGACGCCCTTGGCGCGGCCGAAGCGCCAGGCCAAGCGCACCGCGAGACCTGGTGCCAATCCGCCTGCGCGGCTCTTGCCCTCATGTCTGGTCACCTGCCCTGCTCCCTAGCGTGCCCGCGCCTTGCCTCACGCGCTTGGAGCGTTGGACATAACCAGGTCCAGCGCCTTATCCAGCGCGACTTCGACCTTCTCACCGGACTTGCGGTTCTTGACCTCAACCAGGCCGTTTTCGACGCCGCGCGGCCCCAAGGTCATAACCCAGGGCAGGCCGATCAGCTCCATGTCGGCGAACTTGGCACCGGCGCGCTCGTCGCGATCATCGTACAGCACATCAACGCCTTTGGCGCGCAGCGTGTCATAGATCGACTGGCAGCCCGCATCGCAGCCCTCGTGGCCAACCTTGAGGTTGACCAGACCAACGTGGAAGGGGGCGATCTCCACCGGCCAGATGACGCCTTGCTCGTCGTGCGAGGCTTCGATGATGCCCCCCACCAGACGGGAGACGCCGATGCCGTAAGAGCCCATGTGCACGTCAACTTCGTTGCCCTCGGGCCCCATGACCCGTGCGCCCAATGGCTCGGAGTACTTGGTGCCGAAATAGAAGATGTGACCGACCTCGATACCGCGGGCAGA
Source organism: uncultured Rhodospirillaceae bacterium (assembly GCA_964536635.1). Lineage (GTDB taxonomy): Bacteria > Pseudomonadota > Alphaproteobacteria > UBA7985 > JAUIBT01 > JAUIBT01. The sequence goes on from CAZHYF010000033.1 coordinate 4,085, forward strand.
GCGACGACGCTCGGCGGGGACTTCGGCCTCGAAGACCTCTTGCTCGTGGGTTTCGTCGGTGCGCGCATAGGCAGCAGTCAGCGTCTGAAAGGCGGCATCCAAGGAGGCCGCGTCAGACGTGTCGGTGTTGAAGATATCCAGCTCGTTCAGTGCGGCGTCATAGAAAATCTCTGACTCGCCGGTCTTGGCTTCGATCAGAAATTCGTGGCTCAGATCGCCGCCGATTGGGCCGGTGTCGGCCTTCATCGGAAACGCCACCAGGCCCATGCGCTTGAAGGTCTTCAGGTAGGAAATAAAGACCCGCTTATAGGCCTCAGCGGCAGCTTCTTTACTGATATCAAAGCTGTAGCCGTCCTTCATCAGGAACTCGCGGCCGCGCATGACGCCAAAACGCGGGCGGATCTCGTCGCGGAACTTCCACTGAATGTGGTAGAGGTTCAGCGGCAGTTGCTTATAAGACTTCACATCGCGCGAGAACAGCTCGGTCACCATTTCCTCGTTGGTCGGGCCAAACAACATGTCGCGCTCGTGGCGATCGGTGATGCGCAGCATTTCAGGGCCGTAGGCATCGTAGCGGCCAGACTGGCGCCACAGGTCGGCAGACTGAATGGTCGGCATCAAGACCTCATTGCAGCCCGCTGCGTCTTGCTCCTCGCGGACGATCCGCGCGATTTTGTTCAAGACCCTCAAACCCAGCGGCAGCCAGGCATAAATGCCGGCGGAGCACTGGCGCACCATACCCGCGCGCAGCATGACGCGGTGGCTAACAATTTGCGCCTCGGCGGGCGTGTCTTTCATGGTCGGCAGATAAAAAGCGGTACGGCGCATAGCGGGCGAGGCTCCGAAGAACTGAACAGGTGGACTGCCTGGAAACCGCAGCAGAGCAGCGGCGGCAGAAATTTGGCCCCCTTTTACGACCAAGCGGCGCGTGTTGCCAGCGTCGATGTGCCCCTGCCCCCAAATTACCGCGATCCTTCGAACCGGAGAGCGCGACCAGGGGGGCAAGCCAGCGGCGCAACTATCTCACATTGCATTCTTACATCCTGACATACGGAATTCCATTTTTCCCATATGCGAATTTGCTTGCCCGGTTCTAGGAATCGCGGCATTCATTCTCACAGCTCTTAACTGAGCTGTCCAAGTTGGGGAGGAAGCAATATTTAGCTAGCCACGCGTGCTCGCTTGCATATGTGTCGTGGCGCGATATTGCGAAAACTATCGCTAAAAGCGATTGGGCCGAAGGAGCAATCCTTCGGCCTTTTTTTATGTCGCGGTTCTGTCCCCAACCCGCGCACAGCTATGCAGCGCCAAGCGCGTGCTTTGGGCCCCTGCTCCTGCGAACCAGCCGGGGAGATTGACTGCTATCTTGGTGTTGTTGCCTCCAAGCGCCGCGGCCGAGGAAACCACCAACCATGGTGAAGGCGCAAGCGCCTCAGGGTTCCGCCGATCAACGCTCCGGTTTTGGACCGAGTTCCAACTCCTGCAGGATGGGGCAGCCCGGTCCTTGCCCGGCCTTGCAGTCAGCGACCAAGCCTTCAAGTTGGGATTTCAGCTCGACAAGGGCGTCAAGACGGGTGTTGATTTCCTCAAGGTGATGCTCGGCAATAGCGCGCACCTCGTTGCGATCTCGGTCGCTGCTATCGTGCAAGGACAAGAGGTCTCGGCAAGCCTCAATGCTGAAGCCAAAGCTGCGGGCGCGCTGCAAAAACCGCAGCCGCTGCAACTCCTCGCGCCCATAGAGCCGGTAACCTGAGGCACTGCGGTGCTTGGGGCGAACCAAGTCGATCTCGTCGTAATAGCGCAGCGTCTTGACCGGCAGGCCGCTGTCGCGTGCCGCTTTGGCGATGGTTATGTGGCCATGGCTGCCCATGCTCACGCTTGGCCTGCACGCGCGGCCAGCCCCGCCTGCCATGCCTTGTAGGAGGCCTTGGGCGTTCGCTGCTGATTGTCATAGTCCACATGCACCAGACCGAAACGCTTGGAATAGCCCTCGGCCCACTCGTAGTTGTCCAGCAAGGACCAAGCATAGTAACCCTTGAGCAGCACCCCCGCCTCCATGGCCTCTAGGCAGGCCGCCAGGTGGCGCTTGTAGTAGCTGCCCCTAAGGTCGTCGTTGACCTGCCCCTCTATCGCGTGATCGTCCCAGGCCATGCCGTTTTCGGTCACATAGAGCGGGATTTGGCTATAGTCCTGGTGGATGCGCAGCAAGGTATCGCGCAGGCCTTGGGGGAAGATCTCCCAGCCCATTTGGGTCTTGGCCAGAGGCCCTGGCACGCCCAGCACATCGCCCAGATCGGGCGTCGCGATCAAGGGGTCTTGGCGCCAGCGGCCACGGGTATAGTAGTTGACGCCCAGCCAATCCAGCGGCTGCGCCACGGTGGCCATGTCGTCTTGGTAGCCCGCTGGCAAATAACCATCCAGCGCCTGGCAAACGTCCTCTGGATAGCGTGCTTGCGTGACGCCGCCCAAGTACCAGCGGTTATAAAGACCATCCCAAAGCTGGGCCGCGCGCTGGCTGGAGGGCTGATCGTCCGCCGCTTCTGCGGGCTCGAAGTTGAGCACGATGCCAAGGTTAGACAGCCCCTGGGCGCGCAAGGCCTGCACCGCCCTGCCGTGCGCCAAGAGGACATGGTGCATGGCCCGCGCTGTCGCCCGCAAATCGCGATAGCCCGGCGCGTGAATGCCCAAGCGATGGGATAGGAAAGCAACGCACCAAGGCTCATTGATCGTCGCCACTTGCGCCAGACGGTCCCCGAAATGCTGGGCCACTAGCTGCGCGTAATCAGCAAACCAGTCCGCAACATCACGGTTCATCCATCCACCCAGGTCTTGCAATGCGCTGGGCAAATCCCAGTGGTAGAGTGTGGCGTTTGGCTTGATGCCGCGCTCTAGCATACCGTCCAACAGGCGGTCATAGAAGGCGAGGCCCTGGGGGTTGACGCGCCCCCGCCCCTCGGGCAACAGGCGCGGCCAAGCGAAAGAAAACCGGTAGGCGGAAAAGCCGCCGTCGCGGATCAGGTCCAAATCTTCGGGCCAGCGGTGGTAGTGGTCGCAGGCCCTGCGGCCGTCTTCCTTGCCCACCACATTGCGCCCGGTCGCAGCGAAGCTGTCCCAGATGCAGGGGCCTTTGCCATCGCTCAGCCCCCCTTCAATTTGATAGGCAGCGGTGGCAACGCCAAACTCAAAATCGGCAGGAAAGCCGCTCAGCACCTGGGTCAGCATGGTGCTAGCCGCGCAGATAGCCAGAGATGAGATCACCGATTTGCTCGATGGTTTCGCGGTCAATCACCAGCGGCGGCGACATGCAGAGCGAGTCGCCAACCGGGCGGATCACCAGGCCCTTGTCCCACAGCGCCTCGAAGGCCGCACGGCCCGCTACGCCCATACCTTCGGGGCTCTGCTCAAGCTGGATGGCGCCCATCAGGCCAATGTTGCGCACGTCGATGACACCCGGCGCATCGGCCAAGCTATGCAACATGTCCTCAAAAATCGGCGCCATGTTGGCCGCATTCTCGAACACGCCCTCGGACTGGTAGACGTCCAGCGTCGCCATGGCCGCCGCGCAAGCCAGCGGGTGGCCCGAATAGGTGTAGCCGTGGAACAAGTCCACCAAGGTCTTAGGCCCGTTCAAAAAGGCCTGGCGGATTTGATCCGTGGCAAAGACCCCGCCCAAGGGCACGGTGGCGTTGGTGATACCCTTGGCCACCGTCACCATGTCAGGCTTGATATTGAAATACTGATGCGCAAAGCCGGTGCCCAGGCGTCCAAATCCGGTGATCACCTCGTCCAGGATCATCAAAATTCCGTGCTGATCACAGATGGCACGGATGCGCTCCAGGTAGCCCTGCGGCGGCGGCAGAACACCACCCGCACCAGCGACCGCCTCGACGATCACAGCAGCGATGTTGTGGCCGCCGTGGGTCTCGCAGATTTGCTGTAGATCGTCCGCCAGCTCTGCGCCCTGAGCCGGTTGCCCCTTGGAAAAGGCGTTCTGGGGCAACATGGTATGGCGCATGTGCAGCGCGCCCGGATAGAGCGTGCCGAACTGGCCCTTGTTGAGGCCAATGCCGCCCACCGACAGGCCACCAAAGTTGATGCCGTGGTAGGCCTTCTGGCGTCCGACCAAGATGCGACGCTGCCCCTCGCCGCGCGCGGAATGGTAGGCCAGCGCGATCTTCAACGCCGTATCCACCGCCTCGGAGCCCGAGTTGGTGAAGAAGATGTGGTCGAAGTCCTCGACCATATTGACCAGGCGGCTAGCGGTGTGGAAGGCCAGCGCATGGCCCTGGTTAAAGGAGTGGGCAAAGTCCAGCTTGGCGGCTTGCTCCTGAATGCCTTTGACGATGTGCGGGTGGTTGTGCCCTGCGTTGCAACACCACAGCCCCGCCGTGCCGTCGATCACCGCGTGCCCGTCCGGCGTGAAGTAGCGGGTGCCCTCGGCGCGAGCAATCAGGCGCGGGTTTTCCTTAAACCAGCGCGAGGCCGTAAAGGGCATCCAATAGGAGTCCAAATCGTTGGGGATCTGGTCGTGAGGCTGAGGGGGCTGCTGGTTCATGGTCTACCTGACAGAAAAGAAAGCATAAGTTGGGATGGGTCGCGCCGGGGCTAGGTCGATGGCACCAAGGTCTGACGCAAAGTGAGCTTGGAGACCTTGCCTGTAGCGGTCAGCGGCAGGGCCTCGACCGTCACCACGTCGTCCGGCAACTGCCACTTGGCAAATTTGGTCGCCAGCAACTCCAGCACGGAGGCCTTGTCGATTTCCACGCCGGCTTCCGGCACCGCGACCAGCATGGGTCGCTCGCCCCAGCGTTCGTCGGGCACAGCGATTACGGCACAGTTGGCGATCTGCGGATGGCTGAGCGCAGTGCTCTCCATGTCGATGGAGGAGATCCACTCGCCACCCGACTTGATCAGGTCCTTAGAGCGATCGGTGATGTTGAGCATACCGTGCGGGTCGATGGTGGCCACATCGCCCGTGCCGAACCAACCGTCGGCGTCGAAGGTGGCTGCGGTGGCTTCGGGGTTGTTGTAGTACTCGCGGATGACGTTGTTGCCGCGCACAAACAGCTCACCCATGGCCTTGCCATCGTGCGGCTGCGGGCTGCCGTCCTCGCCAACAATCTTCATCTCAACGCCAAAGCAGCGGCGACCTTGCTTCGTCTTCAGCTCGATTTGCTGCTCCATGGGCAGCTCACTGAGCGGCGGTGTCAGGTTGGCCTGCGTGCCGATGGGGCTCATTTCGGTCATGCCCCAAGCGTGGCAGAGATTGACGCCGCGTGATTCAAATTGCTCGATCATGGTGCGCGGCGCCGCCGAGCCGCCAACGATCACATCTTTGAAGCCATGGGGCACCCGGCCCTCGGCCTTGATGGTCTCCAGCAGGCCCAGCCAAACCGTGGGTACGCCCCAAGCCGAATAGACCTGTGTTTGATCCATGAGGTCGAACAGGCTCTTCCCGTCCAGGTTCGGCCCCGGCATGACCAGAGCAGAGCCCGTCAGCGGCGCGGCATAGGGCGCGCCCCAGGCGTTGACGTGGAACATGGGCACCACCGGCAGAATAACGCTGCCAGCGTGCAGCGCCCTTTGCAGCGCCACCGCACACATCATGGCGTGCAGTACGGTCGAGCGGTGCGAATAGAGCGCCCCCTTGGGATTGCCCGTCGTGCCAGAGGTGTAGCACAAGCTGGAGGCCGTATGCTCATTGAAGCGTGGCCAGGCATAGCCGGGATCTTGGGCGTCCAACAGCTCCTCATAGCAAAGCGCGCCCGGAATGCTGGTGTCTGGCATATGCGCGCGGTCACACAAAATCACCACCCGCAGGCCAGCGGGCATGATGGACAGCATCTTTTCCACCAAGGGCACAAAGGTCAGATCGACAAACAACAGGCGGTCGTCGGCGTGATGCGTGATGAACTCCACCTGCTCGGCGGACAGGCGCGGGTTGATGGTATGGCAGACGGCGCCAATGCCCGAAACCGCATAGTAGAGCTCGACGTGGCGATAGCCGTTCCAAGCCAGAGTAGCGACGCGCTCGCTGGGCTTAATGCCCAGGTCGATCAGCGCCTTGGCCAACTTTTCGGTGCGCCTCAGCGTCTCAGCATAGGTGGCGACGTGCAAATCGCCCTCGACCCGGCGCGAGGTGATGGTGGTGTCGTCATAGACATCGGCGGCATACACCAACAGATCAGCGATCATCAAAGGACGGTCCATCATGCCACCGGCCAGCAAGCCCTGGCTGAGAGTGGGATCAGGACGGCCTACTGGGGTCGAGCCCTCTGAATTCATATTGGTATCTCCTGCCTGCGGATGTTTGCTCGTCTCAAGGACGTGCCTTATGATGGGATCAGTCGAGGTGCCCTGGATCGTGCCAGAGGTCGTACCAGAGGTCGTGCTTTGGGTCATGCGGGTGCCTACGCGACGGATCGTGTGGTTTGATCCGCCCAGCTTAGGAGCGCTGCTTGAAGGTGACAAGCCTTGCGCGCCCCGGGCTGGTTTGCGCTAAGGAGTTTCGTGTGTCGTCCAGTTCGAAGATCGTGTTTTTCTATGACTATGTGAGCCCCAACGCCTACCTGGCCTGGCGTCGGTTGCAAGATCTGGCGAAGGACAGCGCCTTTGAGCTCGAATCGGTGCCGATCTTTTTGGGCGGTCTCATGCGCGCCACCGGCAACAAACCGCCGCTGGAGGTGTTTGGCGATATCAAGCCCAAACGCGATTATTTCATCGAGGAGATGAAGCGCTATGCTCGGCGTTACGACATGGCCCTGGTCGAGAACCCCTTCTTCCCTTTCTTGAGCCTGCGGGCGCTGCGTGTACGCTTGGCCGCCGGGCCCTTGGGTTTGGGGGAACGCTGTGATGCGGCCTTCTTTGACGCCGCTTGGGTGCGGGGCGAAAACCTGGCCGATGCAGGCGTGGTGCAGGCCTGCTTGGAGGCAGCGGACCTTCCGGCTGCTGACTTGCTGGACGCCAGTCGCGATGAGGCCGTCAAGCAGCAACTCAGCGACAATACCCAGCGCGCCGAGCAAGCCGGAGCCTTTGGCGCACCCAGCTTCGTCTTTGCGGACCAGCTCTATTTTGGCAAAGATAGCCTGCCGGATTTGATGGTGGATTTGGCTCGCGCTTGAGTAGTGATGCGGCGTCCCTCGACCCATCATCTTGGCTAGACAGACCCGGCCTGTTCTTTTAAGAGAACATCATGAGCGCCCTTTTCTCCGATTGCTTTCCTTTGAAGCGCGACCGCGTCCACGAAGTTCAGGGCGCGGCCGCCACCAGCTTTGCGGCAATTGCGGCGGCCCAACACGACGGGGCGCTGGTTTGGTGCCAAGAGGCTTGGCGCGCTGAGGGCCTCAATCCTCAGGGTTTGGCGGGCTTCCTAGACCCTGAACGCCTCTTGATCGCCAAGGCCAAAGATCAAAGTCAACTGCTTGCAATTGCTGAAGAATCTTTGCGCGATGGCGCTGTTACACTGGTGGTGATGGAGCTGAGCAAGCCGCTCAATCTAACCGCAGGTCGCCGCCTGCAACTGGCCGCCAAGACCGGCCATAGTCGCGGGCTCTGCCTCATTGGTGAGGGTCAGGGCAGCAGCGCTGCTGAGACGCGTTGGCACTGCGGACCGAAATTTGGCGCGCAAGGCAGCGCACAGAACTGGACAGAGCAACGCTGGTCTCTTATAAAGAACAAATCAGGAATATTAGGAACCTGGGATGTTCGATGGGATTGGTCAGCGCGTCGTTTGCGCCTGGTTTCCGCGGCTCGCGAGTGACCGGGCCCTAAGGTTGCGTCCGCTCGAAGGGCTGGACGATGCGCCCTTTGCCCTGACCCTCAAGCAGAACAACGCCAATCGCCTCTATTGCCTCAACCAGGCAGCAGAGCGCCAGGGCCTCTATCGCGGCATGGCCTATTCGGACGCGCGGGCCTTTTGCCCCGACCTGCAAAGCCGCCCCGCCGAGCCCGACGCCGACCGCGCTTTCTTACAGACCCTACACCGCTGGGCGCTGCGCTATTGCCCTTGGGTTGGTTTTGATGGCGAGGATGGCTTGGTGCTGCGGATCACGGGCGCGGCCCACCTGTTCGGCGGCGAAGAAGCCTTGCTGGCGCAGATGCAGCACAGCATGGCGGCGGCGGGTATCAGCCTGAAGTTGGGTCTCGCCGATACGCGCGGCGCAGCATGGGCGCTGGCGCACTACGCACCCGCCGAGCAAGCGCAGGCGGTGGCGGGTGAGACGTTGCGTGCTCTGGGCACCCTGCCCGTCTCGGCCCTGCGGTTGGATGAGAAAACCGTGGTAGCGCTGCAACGCCTGGGCTTGCGCGATATTGCCAGCTTGGCCGCTTCGCCGCGCGCGCCACTGGCCCGTCGCTTTGGCCCGGCGCTGTTTTTACGCCTCGATCAAGCCCTGGGCGAGCTGCCGGAGGCCTTGGACCCCGCGCCCGAGCCGCCGCACTTTGGCGTGCGCCTGACCCTGCCGGAACCGATTGGCCTTACCGCAGATGTCATGGCGGGCACCCAGCGTCTGCTGGAGGGGCTCTGCGCCAAGCTCAAAGCGCAGGAGATGGGCGCGCTGCGGCTCTGTTTAACGTTGCGACGGGTCGATCAGGCCAGCCTGGAGTTGCCCTTGCGCCTGGCGCGGCCCATGCGCGAGCCCGCCAGCATCTTGCCCCTGTTTGAGCGCAGCGTCACTGCGGTTGATGCGGGCTATGGCATCGACCAACTGCGGCTGGAAGCAAGGCTGGTCGAGCCTTTGTCCAGCCAGCAGACCAGCTATATCGTCAGCGATCACAGCCAAGAGCGCCTGGATGACCTCATCACCCGCCTTGGCACCCGCATCGGTTTGGAGAACATCCAGCGCTTTGTACCCAACGATACCCACATGCCCGAGCGCAGCTTTCGCCTGCTGCCCGCGGTTTTGGTGCCAGCTCAACCGCTCCGGGCCTGGACCCAAGCGCCAAACGGCCCCGCCTCGCGCCCCTTGCGCATCTTCCCCGCTGAACCGATCGAGGCCAGCGGCAACCGACCGCCCCAACGCTTTACCTGGCGGCGGCTGGCCCTGACCACAGCGCGCGCCATCGGGCCCGAGCGCATCGCGCCCGACTGGTGGAGCGAGGAGGAGACTTGGAGCACGGGCCTGCGCGATTATTGGCGGGTGGAGACCCAACAAGGCCGCCGGCTCTGGCTCTATTA
>CAZHYF010000033.1:13359-16699 GCA_964536635.1 uncultured Rhodospirillaceae bacterium
CGCTCGGCCCCTACTTCTTGCAGCCCGAGCCCGTGGCGACCCCGCCTGCTGCTCCCGACTACGCCGAGCTTTGCGCCACCAGCAATTTCAGCTTTCTGCGCGGGGCTTCGCACCCTGAAGAGTATGTGATCCGTGCGCGCGAACTGGGGTTGGCAGCGGTGACTATTGCCGACCGCAACTCCCTGGCGGGGGTGGTGCGCGCCTATGCAGCGCTGAAGGAGCTGAAGCGCGCGCAAGCCGAGCAGGCTGCCCCCCTCGGCCCGGCCCTGCCCAAGCTGATCGTCGGCGCACGCCTGGTCTTGACCGACAGCGCGGCCCACTGGTTGGCTCTGCCCCAGGACAGAGCCGCCTATCAGCGCCTGACCCGCTTGTTGACCCTGGGCAAGCGGCGTGCCGACAAGGGCGACTGCCTCTTGGCCCTGGAAGATCTATTGCAAGGCGCTCAAGGCTTGATCCTGGTCGCGCTGCCACAAGGCAAGGGCTTGGCGCCGCTCAGCCCTGCCCTGACCCGCGAGCTCAGCGCCCTGCGGCGGCGCTTTCCCGGCGCGGTCTATTTGGGAGCTGCTCCTCGCTATGACGGCAGCGATCAAGATTATCTGGCCGCCTGCGCGCGGCTGGCGCTCAAGGCCTCAACCCCGATGGTGGCCGTGGGCGATGTGCTGATGCACCGCGCCCAACGCCGCCAGTTGGCCGACGTGCTCACCTGCATGCGCGAGCACATCACCATCGACCAGATCGGCACCCGCGCGCTGCCCAACGCCGAGCGCCGCTTGAAGGGCGGTGGTGATATGGCGCGGGTCTTCCGCGACCACCCCGCTGCTCTGCGGCGCACGCTGGAGATCGCCGCGCGCTGTGCTTTTTGTTTGAGCGAGCTGAGCTATGAATACCCAGACGAGGTCTCCGAAACAGAGCCCGCCCAAACGCGCCTCCAGCGCTTGGCCGAGGCAGGCTTGGCGCGCCGCTATCCGCAAGGGCCCAGCGCCCGCGTCAACGCCCTCATGACCAAGGAGTTGCGCTTGGTGGAGGAGCTGGGGTTCGCCGCCTACTTCCTGACCGTCTACGACATCGTGCAGTATGCGCGCTCGCAGGGGATTTTGTGCCAAGGGCGCGGTTCGGCAGCCAATTCGATCCTCTGCTATCTTTTGGGCATCACCGATGTCAGCCCCGAACAAATCGCCATGGTGTTTGAGCGCTTCGTGTCCAAATACCGCGGCGAACCACCGGATATCGACGTGGATTTTGAGCACGAACGCCGCGAAGAGGTGATCCAGTGGATCTATCAGAAATATGGCCGCCATCGCGCCGGGCTCTGCGCAACCGTGATCCACTTCCGCTCGCGCGCCGCCATCCGCGAGGTCGGCAAGGTCATGGGCCTGTCGCAGGATGTGACGGCCAGCCTTTCGGGGCAGATCTGGGGCTCCTCGCGCGAGGGCGCAGACCTGGAGCGGGTGCGCGAGCTGGGCTTGGACCCGGGCGACCACCGCCTGGCGCTGACCTTGCGCCTGATCGGGGAGATTATCGGCTTTCCGCGTCATCTCAGCCAGCACGTCGGCGGTTTCATCATCACCAAGGGGCGGCTGGACGAGCTCTGCCCCATCGAAAACGCCGCCATGGAGGATCGCACCCTGATCGAATGGGACAAGGACGACATCGACACGCTGGGCATTTTGAAGGTCGATGTGCTGGGTCTGGGCATGCTGAGCTGCATCCGCAAGGCCTTTGACTTGCTGAAGCTGCACGAGGGCCAAGGCCTGTCGATTGCCAGCATCCCGCAAGAAGACCCGGCCACCTATGACATGCTCTGCGTCGCCGACGCGGTGGGTGTATTCCAGGTCGAAAGCCGCGCGCAGATGAACTTCTTGCCGCGCATGCGTCCGCGCACCTTCTATGACTTGGTGGTGGAAGTCGCCATCGTGCGCCCCGGCCCCATTCAAGGCGGTATGGTTCAGCCCTATGTGCGCCGCCGCCAGGGGCTGGAGGCGGTCTCCTACCCCTCTGAGGCGCTGCGCGCGGTGATGGATAAGACCCTGGGCGTGCCTTTGTTCCAAGAACAAGCCATGCAGATTGCCGTGGTGGCAGCGGGGTTTACGCCCGAAGAGGCCGACCGCTTGCGCCGCTCGCTGGCCACCTTTCGCCGCCTGGGCACCATCAGCGTGTTCCGCGACCGCTTCATTCAAGGCATGCTAGATCGCGGCTACTCGCCCGAATTCGCCGCCAGTTGCTTTTCTCAGATCGAAGGCTTTGCCGACTACGGCTTTCCCGAGAGCCACGCTGCGGCCTTTGCCATGCTGGTCTATGTCTCGGCCTGGCTAAAGCGCCACCATCCGGCGGTTTTCGCCTGCGCTTTGCTGAATTCGCAGCCCATGGGGTTTTATGCCCCGGCTCAGATCGTGCGTGATGCCCGAGACCACCAGATCGAGGTGCGTCCGGTCTGCGTCAACACCAGCACCTGGGACAACCTGCTGGAGCGCCGCGCCGATGGCGCTCTGGCGCTGCGGCTGGGCTTTCGCCAAATCAAAGGTTTTAAGAAAGAAGACGCCGAGTGGATCGAAGCCGCACGCGGCAATGGCTACCAAGACCCGGAATCGGTTTGGCTGCGAGCGGGCTTGGCGCCCTCGGTGCTGGAGCGCCTGGCCGAAGCCGACGCTTTTACCGGCGTTGGACTGACCCGCCGCGATGCTCTGTGGCAGGTCAAAGCCATCCGCGCGCCCAAGCCTCTGCCCTTGTTCAACGACCCCATCGACGGCGAGTGCATCTTTGAGCCGCGCGTCAGCCTGCCCGCCATGCACCTGGGCGAGGAGGTGGTGGAGGACTATGTCGCCATGCGCTTGACCTTGCGCGCCCATCCCATGGAGCTGCTGCGTCCCAGCTTGCCAGGGCTGACCCCGCACGACCAACTCGCCAGCGCGCCGGATAAACGCACCAGTGTCTGCGGGCTGGTGATTACCCGCCAGCGACCAGGCACGGCTTCGGGGGTGGTGTTTGTGACGCTGGAGGATGAGACCGGCGTCTCGAACGTGGTGGTCTGGCCCAAGGTCTATGACCGCTTCCGCCGCGCGGTGTTGGGCGGACGCCTGCTGCGGGTCACGGGTCACCTGGAGCGCGAGGGCATCGTGGTGCACCTGATTGCTCAGACCATCGAGGATTTGTCCGAACGCCTACGCGATCTGGGGCACCCGCTGGACGAGGCCATCCATACGCCCCTGCCGCATAGCGACGAGGTGCCCAAGCACCTGCAGGCCGTGGCGCGGGTGAACCAACCCCGGCCCGAAATCCAACCCAGGTCCAAAATCCAACCCCGGGCAACAATTCAACCCAGCGCCCGCCATCCCCGCGAGCA
>CAZHYF010000034.1:0-5705 GCA_964536635.1 uncultured Rhodospirillaceae bacterium
ACAAAACAAAGAAAAAGGGGCAGCCACCAATCGCAGCTGCCCCTTTTCGTTTTTGTGGGTGGCTCTGACCTACAATTTATCCAGAGCGGCATCGAAGTCGGCGCGCAGCTTGTCGGCCATGGCGTCGTAGGTGGCCTTATCGCTCCAGCACGCGCGCGGGTCCAGAAGCTCGCTGGGAACGCCCGGCACTTCGAGTGGCACTTCCAAATCAAAGCGCGCGTCCTGGCGTGTGGCTGCGGTGTCCAACGCGCCTTCCAGTGCCGCGTTGATCATGGCGCGGGTATAGCGCAACTTGACGCGCTCGCCCTCGCCGTAAGCGCCACCGCTCCAACCGGTGTTGATCAGCCAGACCTTGGCGCCTGTCTCAGCGATTTTCTTAGCCAGCATCTCGCCGTAGACGCGCGGCGGGCGTGGCAAGAAAGGACCACCAAAGCAAGGTGAGAAGGTCGCCTCGGGCGTGGTCACACCGCGCTCGGTGCCCGCCAGCTTGGCGGTATAGCCCGCCAAGAAATAGCGCATCGCGATCTCGGGCGTGAGCTTGGCAATCGGCGGCAAAACACCAAAGGCATCGGCCGACAAGAAGAAGATGTTCTGCGGCTTGCCCGCACGGCTGCCGGGCTGGATGTTGTCGATATAGTCGATGGGATAAGAAACGCGGGTGTTCTCGGTCTTCGAGCCATCGGCATAGTCGATCTCGCGGCTGTCCGCGTCCATGGCGACGTTTTCCAAGATGGTTCCAAAGCGCTGCGTGGTGGCGTAGATCTCGGGTTCTTGCTCGGCGCTCAGGTTGATGGCCTTGGCATAGCAACCACCTTCGAAGTTGAAGACTTCGCTCTCGCCCCAGCCGTGCTCATCGTCGCCGATCAGCGAGCGGTGGGGATCGGTTGACAAGGTGGTTTTGCCCGTGCCGGACAGGCCAAAGAACAAGGCAGTATCGCCGCCCTTGCCGGTGTTGGCCGAGCAGTGCATGGGCAGCACGCCCTTATCGACCAACAGATAGTTCAGAACCGAGAAGACGGATTTCTTAACTTCGCCCGCATACTCCGTGCCGCCGATCAACACCAAACGCTTTTCCAGCGACACGATGATGAAGGTCTCGCTACGCGTGCCGTCAATCGCTGGGTCAGCTTTGAAGCTCGGGATGTCGATGACGGTAAATTCCGGGCTCTGCTTGGCCCGCTCCTCGGCGCTGGGGCGCAAGAACATGTTCGAGGCGAACAGGTTGTGCCAAGCGAATTCGGTGACGATGCGTACCGGGAAATAGTGGTCATCGCTGGCGCAGGCCGCCAGGTCGGACACATAGACCTGCTTGCCTTGCAAGAAGGTCTCAAGGCGCGCCATCACTCCGTCGAGCTTCTCGGGCGCGATCGGTTGGTTCACCGCACCCCACCAAATGTGCTCTTGGCTCTCAGGGGATTGAACGACGAACTTATCTTTGGGCGAACGTCCGGTGAAGATGCCGGTGTCCACCACCAGTGCGCCGAAGCGATTAAATCGAGCGCCTTCCTTGTTAACCGCTTGCTCGGTCAGAGCCGCTGGTGACAGGTTTTTCAACAAGGTCGCGTTGCTGAGCAGCGCATCAATGGTGGTCATTGCGTCATCCCGCTTGGTGAGTAGAGCGCACGGTTTAAAGGAGCGCAGGCCGTCGTTCAACAGGCTGCGTCCATGAATACCACCGCATGTTCAAAGCCGAACATCAGCGCCATTCGTTTGGCAACATGTGCAGCGATTGCGAACTTTTGAACGAAATTTGCTCGCAATCATCCTCAAGTTTGCGGGTGTTGCGCATCCGCCCTATTCGCGGAACAGGCTGTGGCAGTCCTTGCAGGTCTGCGCATAACCGCGGAACGCGACCAGAAAGGCGCCTTCATCCTGTTGGCTTGCGGCTTGGCTCAGGGCCTCACCCGCTTTGGCGAGCGCAGTGGACAGAGCTGCAAAGGTTTCGGGCTGCTCCAAAATCGCGGTCTTGGCTTCGCTCGGCGCCATGAAGCTGCCTGCCGGGAATTTTGCTGGCAGCGATTCTGCCGCGGTCATTGCGGCTTCTCCTGCCTGGTCAACAACCTGCCAATCGAGCGCAGTACGACCGCGAACCATCATCACCAAAGCTTTGGTTTGATCACCTAAATTCGACATGAGGTCCATGCGTTCTTTCATAACGCCGGTCGCGCCTTTATGGGCCATGGCCATGCCTGCAACTGCCAAAAAACCACCCGCTATAATGATCGCTACGCGTTTCATATCTGCCCATCACTCCAGTATTGCTCATCAAGTATGTCGCGGCTCTGCGTCGCACGCAGCGCTCCTGCTTGGCGGCGTTGCTAACATAGATGGCAAGTACAGGTCCATCACATCCGCGTCAGCCGTAATATAGCCTCAGAGAAACGACGAGCGCGGCCACAAGCTTAGCGATCAGATCCATTGCAATGGCATTCAGACTTGGTTCAGACAGGCTGGTTTATAAGCAGGTCATAGTCAAAACAACGGCCCTGGCTTCCCCCAATGTCCAGAGCAATTCCAAAGTCCAGGAGACACACCATGTCCTTCAAAGCAGTATCCTTCGCCGCTGTCATGTTCGCTGGCATTGCTGGCCTGGCAGACGCGCACCCACGTAGCTGGGCACACGATCACTCGGGCTACAGCAATTCCTACGGCGGATATAACAGCGGCTATAGTGGCGGCTATACCGGCGGTTACAATGATGGCTACAGCGACGGTTACTATGACGGCACCACGGTAACCCGCCAGGCGCGCGTGGTTCAGGTCGAGCCCGTCTATGAATACCGACAGCGCCATCGCCGCCCGGCTCAAGTCTGCCATGTCGAGCAGGTCCCCGTATACGGCAACGTTGGGCGCAGTTATCACAGCCAGGGCGCTGATCCCGGTGGTGCCTTGGTCGGAGCGCTCGTTGGTGGCTTCATTGGTAACCAGGTGACCAACCACGACGAAGCTGGCACCATATTTGGCGCAATTAGTGGGGCTGTCATTGGCTCACAGGTCGGCCAGGGCGGCTATGTCCAAAACCATCAGGGCATCGTTGGTTATGAAAATCGCGAGGTCTGCAAGACCGTTGAGCGCGAAGGACGCAGCAAGCGGGTTCTGAAGGGCTACAACGTGACCTACCGCTATCACGGTCAGCGCTACCAAACCTTCACCGACTACGATCCGGGTCAATACATCACCATCCAAGTTCAGCGCTGACGGCTCCCCTCCAGCAGCGTCACTGGCCGCGTTTCTCAGGTCGAAACGCGGCCTTTTTTTTTCTGTTTTGCCTGGGGTAGCCGCCATGCACGTTGCCGACAGATGTTCGGCGGCTTGCCAGTGAGATTCCAGTGACATTCCAGCGACCTCGGGGTCGCGTTTAGGCCTGTAAGCCCTTACAAAATTGGCTAGCTGTGGTGTCGATGCGATTTGGAGAGACCTCGTTCTATGTCACAGCAAAGCCAGGCCGTTCAGGCCGCCGTCTGCCGGAGCTTCGGAGCGCCCCTGACGTTTGAGTCCGTCGAGCTTGCCCCGCCCTCCTTTGGCGAGGTTCAGGTGGCAATCAAGGCCGTCGCCATCTGCCATTCTGACATCACCTTTATCGACGGTAAATGGGGTGGCCAACTGCCCGCGGTCTACGGCCACGAGGCCGCCGGTATCGTCCAGCAGGTTGGACCCGGTGGCAGCCGCTTTGCGCCCGGCGACCGGGTGATTGTCACTCTCATTCGCTCGTGTGGGTCGTGTCATTACTGTGCTGACGGCAATCAAGTGCAGTGCGAATCTCAGACAGCCTTGGATCAGACCTCGCCGATCAAGCTTGCCGACGGGCCCGCCGTGCAGGGTATGCGCACCGGCGCCTTTGCTGAAGCCGTCACCGTGGATGCCAGCCAGCTCGTTAAGATCGACGATGACCTGCCGTTTGAACTCGCCAGTCTCTTGGCCTGCGGGGTTATTACGGGTTATTGCGCCGTCACCAATACCGTGGATATGCCGCATGGTTCAACCTGCGCGGTTGTCGGTTGTGGTGGGGTCGGGCTCAACGCGGTTCAGGCAGCCGCGCATCAAGGTGCACTCACGATCGTTGCGATTGACGTGGAACCCGGCAAGCTGGAAATCGCCAAGCAATTTGGCGCCACCCATACGCTCGATGCTCGGGCCTCCGATCTGGTCGAGCAGGTCAAAGCCTTGACCGGTGGTCGCGGCTTGGACTTCGTCTTCGTGACCGTCGGCCTGTCGCGCGTCATGGATCAGGCCCATACCTTGCTGGCACGCTCTGGCACCGTGGTGCTCGTCGGTATGCCGCCGTCGGGCGAAGAGACCCGCTTTGACGCCGCTACCTTTGCTGCCATGGGCCAAAAGGTCATCGGCTCGAAGATGGGATCGGTCCACATGGCCAAGGACATTCCGGGCCTGATCGACATGCACCGCCAAGGCCGGCTGAAGCTAAAAGAGCTGATCACGAACCGCTATCGTTTCGATCAGATCAACGAGGCGCTGGATGATGCGCGCCAAGGCCGCTCGCTGCGCAATGTGGTGTTGTTTGACTGACACCTAAGAGTGCCTGCAACATCAGGCCGGACTTGGGCACCAAGGGGAAACTGCCATGAAAATTCAAGAGCTTGAAACCTTTGTCGTCGCGCCGCCAGCGCCGGGTTGGGGCGGCAGCTACTTCATCTTCGTCAAGCTGGTGACCAGCAACGGCATCGTCGGCTATGGCGAAGTCTATGCCAACACCTTTGGCCCCGACGCCACTGTTGCTTGTATCAAGGATACCTTTCAGCGCTACCTTGAGGGTGCTGATCCCTTCCAAATCGAGCTGTTTTGGCGGCGGGCCTATTCGGCGGGCTATGTCGGACGACCGGATGTGTCCTTGATGGGCGTGGTGTCGGGCCTTGAGATCGCCATGTGGGATATCGTTGGCAAGGCAACCGGTCAACCAGTCTACAACCTGTTGGGCGGCAAGGTACGAGAGCGCGCGCGCTCCTACACCTATCTCTATCCCAGCGCCCAGCGCGAAGGCGATGCCAGCTTTTGGGCGGACGCGGACGCCCACGCCGAGCAGGCTGCCGAGTACGTCGCTCAGGGTTTCACCGCGGTCAAATTCGACCCGGCGGGCCCCTACACCATCACCGACCCCCACATGCCCCGCTTGGACGATATCCAGCGCTCGGTGGATTTCTT
Source organism: uncultured Rhodospirillaceae bacterium (assembly GCA_964536635.1). Lineage (GTDB taxonomy): Bacteria > Pseudomonadota > Alphaproteobacteria > UBA7985 > JAUIBT01 > JAUIBT01. Next base: position 5,161 of record CAZHYF010000034.1, read on the forward strand.
GCGCAAGATTAGAGAGGCCGTCGGTGACAAGGCCGACCTTTTGTTCGGCACCCACGGCCAATTCACCACGGGTGGCGCTGTTCGTTTGGCCCAGGCGATCGAGCCCTTTGATCCTCTGTGGTTCGAAGAGCCAACCCCGGCCGAAACGCCCGAAGAAATGGCGCGCGTTGCCCGCCAGACCCGCATTCCGGTCGCAACTGGCGAACGCTTGACGACCAAGTACGAATTCAAGCGGGTGCTGGAAACTAAGGCCGCCAGCATTTTGCAGCCTGCCTCGGGGCGGGTCGGCGGCATCTTGGAAGCCAAGAAGATCGCGGGCATGGCCGAGCCCTTCTATGCCCAGATGGCCCCGCACCTTTATTGCGGCCCGATTGAAGCGCTGGCCAATATTCAGCTCAGCGCCTGCATTCCGAACTTTCTGATCTTGGAGAGTATCAAGACCTTTGACGGCTTCTATGCCGAACTTCTGGACCATCCGATCCAGTGGGAAGATGGCGCAGTGATCCCATCGCGCGAGCCTGGTTTGGGGCACAATCTGAACGAAG
>CAZHYF010000034.1:5805-8814 GCA_964536635.1 uncultured Rhodospirillaceae bacterium
TCTCAGGGCGTCGAGCGTGGGTTTTGCTCTGTCTGCCACACGCCCATCTTTTATCGCAGCCAGCGTTGGCCCGACGAGACCCACTTGATGGCGGCCAGCTTGGACGATCCGGAGCTCTATCGCCCCCAGGCAGAATTTCACACCGAAGAGTCGCTGAGCGCCGCGGCGCTCGGTCAGAATCTGCCCCGCTTTGCCACCACCGCAGGCGCGGCCGACTAAGACGGCTCCTCCCCAAGTCCAACGCCAGCTTGAGCAAGCAGTGGAGCGATGCTTGCTCGCCCTGTTTGGCTGCGCTAGAGCCTAGTCGATAGCCCGAGCTGCTGGCGCCAGTTGCGCGGGTGGATTCGGCCTAAGATCAATCAGATAGCGCTTGGTGCAGGCCTACAACGGCGTCCACCTGGCGTCTGCGGCCGCCAAACCACGAGAGGCAAAGTCTTCAGTGTTTCAGCACGATATCCCCGCCCCCTTCCTGCTCGGCACGCTGGACATGCAGCGCCACCATGCCGAAGCCATTTTTGATCGCGCCGAACGCATGGAGCGGCTGTTTTCGGGGCCGGGCGCCGCTGAGCTGCAACACGAGTTGGCGGGCCAAACTGTCGTCAATCTCTTCTACGAAAACTCGACCCGCACCCGCACCTCATTCGAGATCGCAGCAAAACGCCTGGGCGCTATGGTGGTCAATATGGATGTGGCCACTTCGTCGGTCGAGAAAGGCGAAACCTTGCTCGATACTGCGGCGACGCTGAATGCCATGCAACCCGACTTCTTGGTGATCCGCCACCCCTATGCAGGCGCTCCGAAGCTGCTGGCGCGCAAAGTCCAAGCCAGCGTCATCAACGGCGGTGATGGCACCCACGAGCACCCCACCCAAGCGCTGCTCGACGCCTACACCATGCGCAAGCATCTGGGTAAGGACTTGTCGAACCGCCTGATCGTCATCGCAGGCGATATCCGCCACTCGCGCGTGGCACGCTCCAACATTTGGCTGCTGACGCGGTTGGGCGCGCGGGTGCGGGTGGTGGCGCCGCCAACCCTTTTGCCGGGCGAGATGGCCCAGTTCGGCGTTGAGCTGTTCTATGACATGCGCAAGGCCGTCGAGGGCGCCGACGTCATCATGATGTTGCGCCTGCAACGCGAGCGCATGCGCGGCGTCTTCTTGCCCAGCCAGGCTGAATATTTCCGCTACTTTGGCCTCAGCGATACGGTGCTTGCGCGCGCCAAGCCAACCGCTCTGGTCATGCACCCCGGCCCGATGAACCGCGGGGTGGAGATCGAAACCTCGGTCGCGGACCTGGAAGGCCGCTCGGTCATTGAGGAGCAAGTGCATATGGGCGTGATTACCCGCATGGCCATATTCTCGGTGCTGGCCGACCAGCGCCGCGCCATGGCACAAGCCCAAAGCCAGGAGATGTCCGCATGACCAGCCCCGCAGCCATTGACCTGAGCGAACGCAAGACCGGTCCCGTCTATACCCGCCACGTCAACGAGACCACGATCTTAATCAGCGACGTGCGCCTTTTGGACCCGGCAACGGGCCTGGATGAAGTGGGTGGCCTGTTGATCGAGCAAGGGCGCATCCGCGACGTCGGCGCTCATGTCCACCGCCAGTTTGTGCATGCCGAGACGGTCTATAACCTTAAAGGGCTGACCTTAATGCCCGGCATGGTCGATGCGCGGGTGCATCTGGGCGAGCCAGGCGACGATCACCGCGAGACCATTCCCGAAACCTTGAGCCTAGCTGCCTACGGCGGCATCACCTCGGTTGCTGGCCTGCCGAACACCAGCCCAGCGCTGGACCAGGTGCCCAACCTGCAATTCGCTGTGCGCCGCGCGCGCGAAGCCAAATTCGCCAAGCTCTATATCTTGGGCGCGGCGACCAAGAACCTGGAGGGCGAGACCCTGACCGAGATTGGCGGCCTGACCGAGGCGGGTGCGGTCGGCCTGTCGAACGGAAACGCTGCCATCACCCGCCCCGATGTCATGCTGCGCCTTCTGGCCTATGCCAAAGCCTTTGACCAGCACCTGCATCATTTCCCGCAAGAGCCCAGCTTGTCGCGAGGATCGATGAACAAAGGTGCGATTGCTATGCAGCTTGGCCTATCCAGCTCAAGCCGCGCGGCAGAGGTGCTCATGGTTCAGCGCGACATTCAATTGGCCAAGGAGTCTGACGCGCCGCTGCACCTTGGGCCTTTGACCTGCGCGGACTCGCTGGATTTGGTGCGCAGAGCCAAGGCGCAGGGACTGGACATCACCTGCTCGACCGCCCCGCAGTACTTCTGCCTCAACGAACTTGAGATCGGCGATTACCGCACCTTCGCCAAGCTCTGCCCGCCGCTGCGCGCTGAAAGCGACCGCATGGCCGTGATCGAGGCCATCGCCGACGGCACCGTTGATGTCATTGTATCTGACCATTGCCCGCAGGACGTTGACGCCAAGCGCGTGCCCTTCGAGCAGGCCGCCTTTGGTATGGTCGGGCTGGAGACCCTCTTCACATTGAGCATGACCCTGCACCACGGTCGGGGGCTGCCGGTTATGCAAGTCTTGTCCTGCCTCACAGCCAAGCCTGCAGATCTGCTGGGGCTCAACGCGGGTCGCTTGCAGATCGGCAACGCCGCCGACCTGGCCGTGGTTGACCTGGATGCACCTGTACGGCTCAGCAACACCCTGCTTAAGGGTAAGAACAAGAATTCGCCATTCGAGGGCTTTCCCGCGCAGGGAAAACCTGTTATGACCTTTGTTGATGGTCGCCTTTTGTTCGATCGCAGATAGGATCGCATCGTGAACAGCATGCTTGTCATTGGCCTCTTTGGCGTTTTGGCCGCCTACCTTGTCGGCTCCATGCCCTTTGGCCTGGTGTTGACCCGCTTGGCTGGCTTGGGCGACATTCGCGCAATTGGCTCTGGCAATATCGGGGCGACGAATGTGTTGCGCACCGGACGCAAAGACCTGGCCGCTTTGACCTTGATCTTGGATGCGGGCAAGGGCGGCGTGTCGGCCCTGGCGCTCTGG
>CAZHYF010000034.1:8914-16469 GCA_964536635.1 uncultured Rhodospirillaceae bacterium
CGGCAACCACCCTAGCGAGCTTTGCCTTCTATGATTTGAAGGTTGGGCTCTGGCTGGCTGCCTTGTCGGCGCTGGTCTTTTTCAAGCATAGCGCCAATATCCAGCGCCTTTTGGCCGGGCAAGAACCCAAAATAGGGGCTGGCAAGGCGCCAGCTCGCAACAAGGGAGCTTAGCCCTCCATGACCGTCGCGCGCTTTGACCCCGTGGCTGCCTTGCAGCTCTATCGCTCTGAGCGCGTTGGCCCCATCACCTTTCGCGCTTTGCTTCAACGCTTCGGCACGGCGCAGCAGGCGCTGGAAGCGATCCCTGACCTGGCCAAACGCGGAGGCAGCAAACGCCCGCCGCGTCTAGCCGACCGCAGCACCTGCGCGCGCGAATTGGAGCGGCTGCAGAGCCTCGGCGGGCAACTCTTGGTTGATGGCAAACCTGGATTTCCAAGGCAGGTCGCGCACTGTGATGGCAGCCCACCCATCCTGTCGGTGCTGGGGCACGCGCACTTGCTGGAGCAAGATCAAGTCGCCATCGTCGGTGCTCGCAACGCCTCACCCAACGGCCAGCGCTTTGCCCACAAGCTCGCCCAGGAGCTGAGCCAGACCGATTTGGGCTTTGAACCCTTGCACATCACCTCAGGCATGGCGCGCGGGATTGACGCAGCAGCCCATCAGGGCGGGCTGGAACGCGGCTCGATCGCGGTGCTAGCCGGTGGGGTGGATGTACCTTATCCACAGGAAAACGCGCGCCTCTATGACCAGCTGTGCGAACAAGGCGCTATCGTGTCCGAGATGCCTTTGGGCACAGAGCCCGCCGCGCGCCTGTTCCCCAAACGCAACCGCATTATCGCAGCCCTGTCGCGGGGGGTGGTGCTGATCGAGGCCAAACTGCAATCCGGTACGCTCATCACCGCCAGAGCAGCGGGCGAATTCGGCCGCTCGGTCTTCGCTGTGCCCGGCGCGCCTTACGATCCGCGCTCTTCGGGTTGCAATGCCATGATCCGCGACGGTGCCCCTTTGGTCCGTTCCGCGCGCGATGTCTTGGACGATTTGCAGGCCGAGCGCGGACGCCCACGCGGGGCAGAAATGCCGCCCGTCCGCAGCCTGACACCCACGGCTTTGTCGCCCGACATGGCGGGCAGCTTGGACGAGCCATCTGTTGATAAGGCACGCCAGATGGTGCTGGAATTGCTGTCTCCCTACCCTACGGCGGTTGACGAATTGCTCAGCGAGTGCCAAGTGTCGCTGCATCTTCTGCAAGCCGCCTTGCTCGAACTTGAGCTGGCTGGGCGCTTGGAGCGCCACCCTGGCAACAAGGTCGCGTTGATTGCCGAGCTGGAACTTGACTTCAGCGCGGTCTAGCGATCCCGCCGCCGCGATGGTGGCCCGAACTTTGACTATGGAGCCCGTGCCTGGATGAACGTCGTTGTCGTCGAATCTCCCTCCAAGGCTAAAACGATCAATAAGTATCTGGGCAAGGACTTCTATGTCCTGGCGTCCTTCGGACATGTGCGCGACCTGCCTGCCAAGGATGGCTCAGTGGATCCCGACGAAGCCTTTGCCATGTCTTGGGCGGTGGACAGCGACGGCGAAAAGCGCATCAAAGAAATTGCCAAGGCTGTCAAAGGCTCGGATGCTCTCTATCTCGCGACGGACCCGGATCGCGAAGGCGAAGCCATTTCTTGGCACATCCAAGAGGAGCTGGAGCGCCGCAAAGCCCTGAAGGGCGTCAACGTCCAGCGCGTCGTGTTCAACGAGATTACCAAGCGCGCCATTTTGGAGGCCTTCGAGCATCCGCGCGCCTTGGATGACTCCTTGGTTCAGGCCTATTTGGCACGTCGCGCCTTGGACTACCTGGTCGGCTTTTCCCTCTCGCCCGTTTTGTGGCGCAAGCTGCCTGGCTCGCGCTCTGCTGGCCGCGTGCAGTCGGTTGCCCTGCGCTTGATCTGCGAGCGCGAGAGCGAGATTGAGATCTTCGTTCCCAAAGAATATTGGACCATCGCTGCCGACCTGCTGCCCCAGGCCAAGGCCCAGTTCCAGGCGCGCCTCACTCACCTTAATGGCGAGAAGCTCAAGCAGTTCGACATCAATACCGAAGCCAAGGCCATGGCAGCCAAGGCAGTGATCGAGCAAGCCAGCCAGGTCCAGGTCGAGTCCATCGAAGAAAAAGAGGCGCGCCGCTTCCCCGCCCCGCCCTTTACTACCTCGACCTTGCAGCAAGAAGCCGCGCGCAAACTGGGGTTTTCAGCCACCCAGACCATGCGCGTTGCCCAACGTCTGTATGAGGGCATCGAGCTGAATGGCGAGACCACCGGCCTCATCACCTATATGCGAACGGATGGCGTCACGCTGTCGGGCGAAGCGGTGAGCGAAATTCGCGGCATGATCGGCAGCCAGTTCGGTGCTGCCTATGTGCCCAAGGTGCCGCGTGTCTACAAATCCAAGGCCAAGAACGCGCAAGAGGCGCACGAGGCCATCCGTCCGACCTCGGTTTTGCGCTCGCCTGAGGCCATGCGCTCGCACCTGAACAACGATGCTTTCCGGCTCTATGAGCTAATCTGGAAGCGTGCGGTTGCCTGCCAAATGGAGGCTGCCCGCCTCAACCAGACCGGCATTGATCTGTCGGTGGACGGCAGCAAGGCGACCCTGCGCGCCACGGGCTCGGTCATTGTGTTCGACGGCTTTATCCGCCTCTATCAGGAGAGCCAGGACGACCAAAAGGGCGACGGCGAGGACAGCGCACTGTTGCCCCAGCTCAGCAAGGGCGAAGCGGTCACCGTGCAAAAGGTCGATGCCAACCAGTCCTTCACCCAGCCGCCGCCGCGCTATACCGAAGCCAGCTTGGTTAAGAAAATGGAGGAGCTGGGCATTGGCCGTCCATCGACCTATGCCTCGATCATTCAGGTCTTGCAGGACCGCGACTACGTTACCTTGGACAAGAAGCGCTTTATCCCCGCCGACCGCGGGCGCATCGTGACGGTCTTCTTGACCAACTTCTTTGAGCGCTACGTCGAATACGATTTCACCGCCAATTTGGAAGAGCTGTTGGATGACGTCTCTGGCGGTCGGGCCTTCTGGAAAGACGTCCTCGCCGACTTCTGGGGCGATTTCAAACGTGCTATCGACGCCACCAAAGACCTCACCATTACCGAGGTCATCGACGCTCTGGACGAGGCTCTGGGCGCGCACTTCTTCCCCGCGCCTGCCGAAGGCGGCGATGCACGCGCCTGCCCACGCTGTGGCGAGGGCCGCTTGGGGCTCAAGCTGGGCCGAACTGGTGGCTTTGTCGGTTGCTCGAATTATCCCGAGTGCCGCTATACCCGCACCCTTGGCGCGGGCGTACAAGACGGTGCCGACAGCGGCTTACCTGATGAGCAGGTCTTGGGCCAAGACCCCGCCAGTGGCAAGGAAGTGCTGCTGAAAAAAGGCCCCTACGGCTGGTATGTCCAGTTGGGCCTGCCCGAAGAAGGCAGCAAGGAAAAGCCCAAGCGCAGCTCCCTGCCCAAGTCGCTATCGCCGCAAGACGCCAGCTTTGAAAAAGCCCTCGCACTCTTGTCGATGCCCCGCGCACTGGGCCTCTACGAAGGCCAGCCGGTAGAAGCCCATTTGGGCCGCTTCGGCCCCTATGTGAAGTGTGGAGACAAGTCAGCATCGCTCAAGAAAGACGACGATGTTTTGACCATCGGTCTTGATCGCGCCGTGGTGCTGATTTCTGAGGCCCCCGACCGCAAGCAGGCCTCGGCGGGCAAGCCGGTTGGCGACCACCCGGCGGATGGCAAGCCGATAACGCTGCACGATGGCCGCTATGGCCCCTATGTGAAGCATGGCCGCTTGAATGCATCTTTGACCAAGGACATGGCTCCAGACACACTGACCGTGCAGCAAGCCGTCGAGCTGTTGGCCAAGCAGGCTGAGAAGAAATCAGCCAAGAAGGGCGCGCCCAAAAAGGCAGCCGCGAAGAAGGCACCCGCGAAGGCTGCGGCCAGCAAGACGGGCGCAAGCAAGACTGCTGCGAGCAAGACAACAGCGGCAAAGAAAGCGGCTCCCAAGGCCAAGACCGCTACCAAGGCCAAGGCCGCCGTCAAGGCCGCGGCCAAGGCCATCGACACCAACGACGACAGCGTGCCCTTCTAACGCGGCCTGAGGGGCACAGCTTGTAGCCCCCAGGCCCGAGTGTCGGCTGCCGCTGCAATAGGACCAACGCCATGGCCAGCCAGGGCATGCCCAGCAAAGAAGACATCCTCGCCTATCTGCAAGAAAGCGGCCGGGCGACCAAGAACGAGGTAGCCCGCGCCTTTGACCTCAAGGGCGATGAGCGCGCCACCTTCAAGCGCCTGCTGCGTGAGCTGGAGGCCGAAGGCAGCCTGATCAAAGACGCTAAGTATTTGATGACCAACTATCACCTGCCGCCGGTGATGGTGCTCAAGGCCGCGCGCCTTGATGACGACGGCGATCTGTTTGCCCTGCCAGGGGAAGACCGCCCGTCGGGCCTGCCTTGGCCCGCCAACCTGTCAATCCGCGTGCGGCCCAGCCGCGACAAGCGCAAGAACCCTGGCATGCAAGATCGCTTTCTTGCGCGGGTCACGCCTTTGGAGCACCCCGATTACGAAGCCAGTGTCATCAAGGTGTTGCCACGCTTTGAGACCCGGCCAGTGGTCGGCGTTTACCATCGCGGCCTGGTGCAACCCACCGACCGCCGCGACCGCAACGCAGCCTACCGCCTAGAGGCCGACGACCCGCTTGCCGACGATCTGAGCGAAAACGAGCTGCTGGTGATCGAACCGCTGCCGGTGCCCGTGCGCTATGGCGCACCGCTGGCGCGCATCAAACAGCGCCTGGGGTTGGAGGGCTCGATCGCCAGCATCTCGACGGTCTCGATTGTTGAACGGCAAATTCCAACGGTCTTCAGCGAGGAGGCACTGGCGCAGGCAGAGGCCGCCAAAGCCCCACAACTCAAGGGCCGCGAGGACTTGCGCGCGCTGCCGCTGGTGACCATCGACGGCGCCGATGCCCGCGATTTCGACGATGCTGTCTTTGCCGAGCCAACCGCAGGCGGCGGCCACCGGCTGGTGATCGCCATCGCCGATGTGTCCGCCTATGTTGCACACAACTCGGAGCTGGATCGTCAGGCCCGCGAGCGCGGCAACTCCTGCTATTTCCCCGATCAGGTCGTGCCCATGCTGCCCGAGGCGCTGTCGAATGGCTGGTGCTCGCTCGTGCCGAACCAAGAGCGCGGCTGCCTTGCGGTGGAAGTGGAGATCGACGCCGAGGGGCGCAAGCTCAGCCATCGCTTTTTGCGCGGCCTGATGCGCAGCCACGCCAGGCTGACCTATCACCAGGTGGAAGAGGTGATCGAGGACGAGGCAGGCGATGGCGACCCAGCCACTCTGGCCTTGATCCGCAATCTGCTGACGGCCTACGAGGCGCTGGATCTGGCACGCCACCGGCGCCAAACCTTGGAGCTCGAGGTCGCCGAGCGCCAGGTTCTGTTGTCCGATGACCGCCAGACCATCCTGGATATCGGCATTCGCGAGCGCTTGAAGGCGCACAAGATCATCGAAGAATTCATGATCCTAGCCAACGTCTGCGCGGCCGAGACGCTGGAAGAAAAAGGCTATGCCTGCGCCTATCGCATCCACGACGCGCCCGATCCGGCACGCCTGGATGCCTTGCGAGAAATGCTCAAGGGCTTGCAGGTTTCCTTGGCCAAGGGCGTCGTGCTCACGCCGTTGGATTTCAACCGCGTGCTGTCGCAGGTCGAGGATAGCCCCTATCAAGAGACCATTAACGAGGCCATCTTGCGCAGCCAGGCCCAGGCGCGCTACGCCACTCACAACATCGGCCACTTTGGTCTGAACCTTGAGCGCTATGCGCACTTTACCTCGCCCATTCGCCGCTATTCCGATCTGACGGTTCATCGGGCGCTGATCCATGCATTGGGTCTCGGCAATGACGGCGTTCGGTTGGAACAAGGTGCGCTGGAGCAGGTCTGCGAAACCGTCAGCTTTACCGAGCGCCGGGCCATCGAGGCCGAACGCGCTTCTATGGACCGCTATTTGGCCGCCTACCACAGCCGCCAAGTTGGGATGCAATTCGACGTGCAGCTCCGCAGCGTCACCAAGCACGGCCTGTTTGTGCGGATTAAGTCGAGCGGTGCCGAAGGGCTGTTGCCCTTCAACCAGTTGCCCGATGACCGCTATGAAGTGGACCCGCTAGCCCAGGTCGCGATCGGTCGCGATACCGGCCTGACCCTCGGGGTTGGCGACCTGCTCCGCGTCGAACTGATCGAAGCCAAGCCCTTGCAGGGCAGCCTGCTGTTCGCCTTCCATGAGCAACTTGATGTTGGCGTGAGTGCCGCCCAGCTCCGTCACGGGTTCAAAAAGGTCCGCGAGCGCTCGCAGGCCATTGCCAAGCAGAGCAAACGCGCCGGGCGCAGCGCCGCAGCCCGCAGCAAGCGGCGGCGCTTGCGCTAGACCTGAGGGGCAGTTCATGGCAAACAGGGACCAGCATTTGCTTGACCCGAGCCGGTATTCAACCTAAAGATGCATAAATTTTGCATATTTTTGACAGAGTTCGTTCATGACCTCAGCATTTCACCGCGTCCATGAACCATTTGACAAGCACTGCACCTCAGCCCGACAGCCTGACTTGTTCGCGGCCGCACTGCGCCGCTTGAGCCAAGCCTGGCCAGCGCTGCTGCTCACGCTGCCCTTGGCGCTTGCAGGTTGCAGTTCTTTGAACAATGGCAGCGATGGTCTCGCAAACCGGGGCTTTGGCGCCCTGCCCTTGCGCGGTGACAGCGATGAAGGCCAGTACGTTGCCGGCCTTGAGGGCATCACCAAATCCTATGTGCGAGACATCGGAGCGCAAGAACTGACCTTGGCCGGACTAGACAACCTGGCAAAAGTTGACGGTTCCTTGTTCTTGAACCAGGACACCAGCGGACACATCTTGCTGGCCTCGCGCAACGGGCAGGCCGTGAGCTTGGACATGCCGCGCCGAGGCTCCAACCGAGGATGGGCGCGCTTTACCGCTGACGCCGTGCGCAGCGCCAAGGTTCTGTCACCGCGCCTGGCCTCACTGGACCGCGAGGACATCTATGAAGCGGTGTTCGACGGCTATATGAGCCGCCTGGACAAGCACTCGCGCTATTGGACCCCCAAACAGGCCCAGGTCTTGTGGGAGCAGCTGCTGGGCTTTGGCGGCATCGGCATCAATCTTGAGTTCACCGACGCGGGCGTCAAGGTGTTGAAGGTGATCAGCAACTCGCCCGCCGAGCGGGCTGGCCTGCAAGCGGGCGATTTGATCGTTGGTATCGACGGCGTGTCATTGGATGTGAATGCGCCCGAGCAAGACACACTGAGCCGCCTGCGCGGCGAGGTCGGCTCGCAAGTCACCCTGACCATCAATCGAGGCGGACGCCAATTGAGTCGCCGCCTGACCCGCGAGCAAGTTGTACCCCAGACCGTGGACGCGGGCATTTCCGAGGGCATCTTGTACCTTGAGATTTCTGGCTTCGCCAAGTCAACCGCAGAAGATGTGGCTTATTCGATTTTGGTGGCGCA
>CAZHYF010000035.1:0-2983 GCA_964536635.1 uncultured Rhodospirillaceae bacterium
GGGTGCGAGCTCGACCATGGCCTCGCCAATCGCAACGAATTTTTTTCGGGCAGCTTCGAGCATTTCAGTCCTCTCCAATCTTGGGCGGCGGCGCTAGATCGTCTGCTAGGCTCTGGTCATCACCGAGGTCAAAAATGGCTCCGGTAAGCCAAGCCGGCCACTCGCGTTCAAAGAAGGGTCGGGCGGCTTCATCAAGGCGGCGGTTTGGGCGCCTGTTGACCTGCATCTGACCGCCCCGATAGCTGATGCAGATTTGTGACTGTTTGTCGGCCTCGTGTTCGGGCCGGAAGCGATATGCCACCAGGTCGAGGCTGCGCGCTTGGGGCCGTTCTGAGCCATCCGCGGTGCAAATGGCGCGCGCGCCTCTGCTGCCGCCTCCTTGGCTGATGTAGTCGTCGAGGGCAGTCAAAACAGCCTCTGAGGCCAGCGCCATTTGTTGCCACTGCAAGGCGCGCACGGCCTCGGCCGCGCGACGATAGGCAAGGCCTTGGCGTGTGATTTGGTGGTTGAGTGCGCGGGCGTCTTGCAGGGCTCGGCGGACAGGTTCGGGGGCGCAGATTAAGCCTGCCGAATCGCTCATTCGAGCCTGTACCTCATTGCGCAGCGCTTCGATCGTAAGGGAGCTGCCGGGTTTCAGGACCGCAAGGTAGCTCTGCACGTCTGCTGCTAGGCCGCTCCCAACTGCCAGGGTCGAGCTGTGCAGCGCAGCCTTGCTCGCAGCGATGTGCTCGCCAACGCGGGTTCCAAAAACCTGGCCCGCGTTGAGCGCTGAACCACCGGGGCGCGTGACACCGTGCGTCCCCGCAGCCTCGCCTACAGCGTAGACCCCCGTTAGGCTGCTGCGTCCCCAAGTGTCAACTGCGATGCCGCCATTCATGTGCTGATTATTGACCGCAAACTCCAAAGGCTCGGCCGCGATATCCACTTTGTATCGACGATAGAGCTCAATCGCGAGCGGGTTCATATGCCTCAGTCGGTCGATCGGCAGGGCCTGGGTCGCGCCTGCAGAGCCAAGGTAGGTGGCAACATCCCTATCCAGTCGGCGAAGATCGAAGGGTTGATCGCCAGCAAGGGGCAGGGGGTTTCGGTTAAAGTCCATATAAACACGTCGGCCCGCTTGGCCCTCTCGCCAGACAGCCAGGTCCAGCAAGCTGGAAGCAAAACCAAGCATGCGCGTGGCATGAAATGGCCACTGGTAGCCTTTGCGGAAGATATTCGAAGCCAGCTCTTGGGTGGTTCGATAGTAGTCCGCCAAGAAGTGGTGCTCCTGGCCGCTCGCGTCGCGCGAAAAAATGTGTGGGATGCTCTGAACATAGGTGCCAGACAGGTTCCAAGGAAAGCTCTCGCGTCGTGTTCCGATGCCGAATTGGCTTTCCGTCAGATTGACCAGCTCTAGCCCTGTCTGAAGAGCCAGCCCCAGCGATCCAAAGCAGCTCTTGGGGTAAACGCTGTCGCGATAAAGCTCTCCTGGACCGCCGGCTGCGAGCACGATGGTAGGCGCAAGCACCAAGGTCAGGCCAAGAGGGTTCGAGCGTGTTTGCGCTCTGGGTCGCATGACGAGCGCGCCCACAATATGACGCGCTGCGGCTTGGCCCTCAGTCAACAACTGCACGACCGTGGCTTGATTTAAAATGGGAATGTCCAGGCGCAGCGCCTCTTCGGCCAGCACCTTGACCATCAAGCGCGAGGTGCGCGGGCCACAGCTCGTAGCGCGGCCGGTCTCGTCGTGATCGGTTTGATATCTCAGGGTGCCGCCAAGGGTGTCTTGCGGCAGGGGAAGTCCCAAGAATTGCAGTGAGGCCATCATGCGTGGCGAACCCACAGCCTCAACATAAGCTGTATCCTCGTCCATCGCGCCGCCCGCACGGATCGCTCTGGCCATCGCGTGGAAGTTGTCGCCTTGGTCCGCGGTATTGGCAGTGTGCAGGGTCTGCTTATCAGAGCCCGAGCAGGCTGAGGTGCCGCCCCAGGCGCTTTGGCTGGCAATCAAAACCTGGCCCCCGCGCCGTTTGAGCTCGACCGCCGTCCTTAGCCCCGCTGCGCCGCTGCCAACCACGAGGCAACCGCTGCGATACACCGGCACCTCGGCCCCGGCGAGCCGACAGGTCTCGTCGGTTTGCGGGCTTGGCCCAAGCTGGGGCATCGCGACGTCGGTCAGCGCGTCGAGAATGTGCTGGGGAACGAGCATGTCCATGTCGCGAGCTTTCGTGGTCTTGTGTTCAGGCAGGTGGCAGATCTACCCACGCGCGCGCTTGGGCAGACGCCATGCAAGCGTCAACGATTTGGGTGATGCGGTGGCCGGTCTCAAAGGTCGGCCACATGGCCTCGCCTGACACGATGGAGCGGATGACCTCCGCAGCCTCAATGATTTTCGTTTCGTTATAGCCCAAGGCGAAATTGGGCAGGGGCAGGAAGGCGGCGTAGCTTGGATGCTCGGGCCCGACATCAATGGCGCGAAAGCCCCGTCGTCCGCTGCGGTCATCACCGGAATACAGGCGCAGTCTGTTGACCTCGTCGTAGCTGTAGACCAGGCTGCCCTTGGTGCCGTAAATTTCGTAGCCCTGCATGAACTTACGCCCGGTTGCGACGCGACTGAAATCGACGATCCCATGGGCTCCGTTTTCAAATTGACACAGCAGTTGAGCTGCATCGGAGTTGGTTACCTGGGCCCAGCCGTCGCTTTGTTGTGGTGGCGTGACCTGCTTGCCGAGGCCCTCTGAGGGATCGACACGACGGCTTGGGGTGACAATAAAGGCGTTGGCGATCAGGCAGGAGACGCGCCCAACCAAGAATTCCATAAAGCTAAAAACATGGCTGCCAGTGTCGCCGATGATCCCGGTGGGGGCCAAATTTCCGTCAGCACGCCACATGAAAGGAGCGTTGGGATCGGCAAACACGTCTATGTGTTGGCACCCCTTGAACATGGTGATGTCGCCGATTTCGCCTGCGTCGATGATTTCCTTGGCCAGATCATGGACTGGAT
>CAZHYF010000035.1:3027-16445 GCA_964536635.1 uncultured Rhodospirillaceae bacterium
CGGGTGATGACTCCTTTGGCACGCGCCAAGGCCACCAGTTCGCGGGTTTCGTCTGCGTTGCCCGCCAGCGGTTTTTCGCAAAACACATGTTTGCCTGCCTCTAGAGCGGCCTTGGCCACAGGGAAGTGCATCGTGTCCGGCAAGCAAATGTCGATCAGATCGACATCGGGGTCGGCGACGGCGTCGCGCCAGTCGCGCAAGATCTTGGCACCCGGTGCCCGGCGCTGCAAATCCGCGGTATCCTGACTGCTGGTCACGAGACTTACCACGCGGGCCGTTCCGCCTTGTCCTCCAAAAAAATGCGGAAATGTCTGGTAGGCCATGGTGTGAACTTTGCCCATCCAACCGGTGGCGCCCAAAACGGCGACTCTTACTTCTGACATTCGTTGAGGCTCCTCGACTTGTTGCGCTGGAGATTGGCCGCTTGGCGGTTTGCGCGTGTTAGCTTTGCCCACCGGCGCTTGACTCTCGGATTACCAAGGTCATCGGCGTTCGGGTTTCAGGCGGCGGGGGCTGCTTGTCTTCCAACCAGGCCAGAACCGTCGTGGCGATGGTCTTGCTGAATTCGGACACATCACAGCGCACCGAGCTGAGCGGTGGCCAGGTCTCGGCAGCCTCTTCGATGTCGTCAAACCCGACGAGTTTCAGGCTATGCCCAACCGGTCGAGAGATTTGCGCGCAGCCTGCAATAATTCCCAGTGCGACCAAGTCGTTGAAACAAAGGACGGCGTCCACATCCGGGTGTTGCTGGGTGAGCCGCCGCGCGGCCTCGCGGCCAAAGGCGCGGCTGGTCCGGCCCGTCAAAACCAAGGGCTCCATCTTGGCCTCTGCCAAGGCTGTGAGGTAGCCAGCCATGCGCTCGTGGGTGACGGGACGACCTTCAAGGCCCCCGACAAAGGCAATGCGCCGCGCTCCCCTGTCTAACAAATGCTGCGTGGCGATCTGCCCGCCTTTCAGGTAGTCTGGGGCAGAGAAAGGAAACAACTGCCTACGATCTTCGACGCATCGAAAGACCTGCAGGGCTGGGATTCTGGCGCGCGCCAAGGCGTCGAACATGGAGGTCGTTTCGCCATAAGCCGGAGACAGGATCATCGCTGATACGCCGTGTTCGATCATCGCGCCCACCACCTGATCTTGAATGGCGGGGTCTTCGTCCGTGTTGGCAATGACGGTGGCATAACCGCGCTCAGACAAAGCCATCTGCAACCCCGTGGCAAACTCTGTGAACAAGGGGTTGCGCAAGTCGTTGATCGCCAGGCCGATGAGCCCCACGTTCGCGCTGCGCAGATTGGCAGCAGCCCGGTTGTAGACGTAGCCGATTTCCGCCATGGCCGCGCGAACCTGCGCGCGGGTCTCCTCGCGCACGAGGGAGCTTCCTTGAAGAACAAGACTAACGGTTGACTTGGAAACACCAGCCTTGCGCGCGACATCGATGATAGTGGGTCTTTGTGCCATGTTGCTCCTGCGATCTGATCTAGGCCGCTCCTTGGGCCTCAAGGTCAAAAACCAGGATGCCATCAAGGCCGCCGTCGGCGTAAGCGACCAGTTTCGCCCCCAGCTGCTTGTGGTCGGGATGGTCTTGATAGACCGCCAAGGCGTCGCAGTCTGCAAAATCGACCGTAAAGCCATGCAAATAGCCCCGCTCGATTTTCTCGGTGCTTTGGGAGCGCCCCGCGTGGATCGCGCCCAGGCCCACGATCTTGCCCTTGATGCTGGACAATTCATCCCACAGGGCCTGAATTGTCTCTGCGCTCACGTCGGGGCGAAAACGGATAAGAACAATATGACGAACCATCTTAAATTCCGTGCTCTTCGCGTATCATGTCCGCGCCTTTTTCGCCGATCATCATGGCGGCGGCATTGGTGTTTGAAGAAATGAGCTGCGGCATGATCGCGTTATCGACGACACGCAGGCCCTGAATGCCCTTGAAGCGAAGATTGGGATCAACGACAGCCGCCGCATCACTGCCCATTCGGCATGTACCTGCGCAGTGGTGCGAGGTCTTGGAGTGCTGACAAATGAAGTCAAAATAGTCGTCATCGCTGCGCACGGACGGGCCTGGCAGCCGATCGGCGAGAATGTAGGGCTTGAGCGGCGACTGCGCCAAAATCTGCTGGGTTAGCTTCAGGCCTTGTATGGACATGGCGCGGTCGTGGTGATCCTGCAGATAGTTGGGGTCGATTAAGGGCGCATCTTTTGGGTCGGCGCTTTTGAGACGAACAGAACCGCGCGAGCGGGGCCGCAGATAGCAGGAATTCAATGTAACACCGCCCTGCGGCATGGTCGCGACACCGTGCTCAATGCCTGTTCCAAGGCCAAGGTGGAATTGCAGATCGGGTGAGCGTGCTGCCGGGTCGGCGTACCAGAAGCCACCGGTCTCGAACAAGGACGAAGCAACCGGCCCGGAGCGGTTCAGCAGGTACTGAAGGCCAGCCAGCGCTGCCCAATGCGGTTTGGCATAGCGATCATAGCTGTAGGGCCCGCGCAACTCACAAATGCAATAAAGATCCAAGTGATCTTGCAAGTTGGCCCCGACCTCTCCTTGATCCAGCACGACTTGAATGCCCAAAGCCCGGAGCGCGTCGGCCGGGCCAATGCCAGACAACTGGAGCAGACGCGGTGAGCCTATGGCGCCAGCCGATAGAATGACCTCGGCATTGGCGTGGAGGCGGGTGCCGTCGGTCAGCTCAACCCCGCGCGCGCGGCCTTGCTCGACCAGGATGCGCCGCACCTGGCTGTTCGCCTTGATGCGCAGGTTCTTGCGCTGTCGATTGGGAGCCAAGAAAGCCATGGCCGCTGAGGAACGTCGGGCGTGGCGTTGGGTGAGCTGATAGTAGGCGACACCGTCTTGCTTGTCGGCGTTGACGTCCGCGTTGCGCGGGATGCCAAGCGCTGCTGCGGCCTCAAAATAGGCCTCGCAGATGGGCAGGGGCGCCTTGGGCTCACTGACGCCCAGTGGGCCGCCCTGGCCGTGGTATCGGTTGTTCCAAGTTTCATTGTCTTCTGACCTGCGAAAATAGGGTAGGACATCATCATAGCCCCAACCTTGACAGCCCATGTCGCGCCAGTCGTCGTAGTCCTGGCGATTGCCGCGCGTGTAGATTTGAGCGTTGATCGCAGAGCCTCCGCCGACCACCTTGGCTTGGGTATAACGAAAGATCTTATTTTGCATATGGCGCTGGGGGAGGCTCTCCCAGCCCCAACTGCCGATGCCTTTGGTCATCTTGGCAAAGCCAGCGGGCAGATGGTACAAGGGGTGACGATCGCTGCCCCCGGCCTCCAGCAGCAAGACCTCGACGTTGGGATTTTCCGACAAGCGCGCCGCCAGCACGGAACCCGCCGAGCCTGCGCCAATGATGATGAAGTCGTAGCAAGTCTTCATGCCGCGCTCCTAAAATCGGAAGTCTTGATGTGGTGAGCGGCGCGCAAGGCCAGAGCTGCAATGGTCAGTGCTGGGTTGACGGCGGCCGAAGTCGGGAGCACCGAGGCGTCCGAAATGAACAAATTCGGGTGGTCGTGGCTGCGGCAGAAGGTGTTGACCACGCTGCTGTGTGCCTGTTGTCCCATGCGCGCCGTTCCGCATTGATGCGAAGGTGTGCGGCGGTCGAACGCCCGAGAAAGCACCAAAGGAAACCCAGCCCGGCGCAGCAGGCGCTTGAGTTGGGCGACCAAGGCTTGATGGCCCTGCCAATTCGAGCGCTTCCAATCCAGACGAATTTGCCCGTCTTTCAGTGTCACACGGCTCTGTGGATCGGGTAAGTCTTCTGACATGGCGTAAAAATCAACAGAGCGAGCGGCAACCCAGCTGGCGACCGGGCGCGGCAAAGCAGAGCTTGCGGCCAAGATGGGCCCAGATATCTTGCCCAGCAATTGGATATTGCCCAGCGGCGCGCCACCGGGGCCGCCGCCCAGGTAGAAGTCATTGATCGCCAGTGTTTTTTGATAGATGGCCCGATTGCGCCGGAAGGGGTGCAGCGCCAAAATCGCCGAGGCATTGTGGTTCATAAAGTTGCGGCCCACCTGATCCGAGCTGTTGGCGATCCCCTTCGGGTTCGCGGCATCCGCGGAGGCCAGCAAGATCGCGGACGACTGCACCGCTCCCGCCGCGAGCACAACAAGCGGTGCCTCAATGCGCTCTGTTCTGTCGCCGCAGACAACTTCGACGCCTGCAATGCGATTGTTCGGATCAACGATCAGGCGCCGGCAGGTCGTGCCTGTGCGGAGGGTGACCGACTTCTGAGCCAGGGCGAGCGCCAGGGCAGCAGTTTCAGCGTCCATCTTTCCGCAGCCTGTGTTGGGAAAGGCGTCCCAAGGGGTCGCGCCGCGCGCCAACCAGGCATCCAAGTCTAACCCCAGCGGCAAGGGGGAAGGGTGCAGGCCAACGCCTTGCAAGCGACGGCGAAGATCTTGCATATCGGGTTCGTCAGGGACGGGTGCAAAGGGGTAATCCGCCGAGTGCGGTGGCTCGCTGGGATCCTCTCCAACCTGGCCGCGCACGCGATACAGGTCTTCAGCTTGCTGGTAGAAGGGCTCCAGGTCGGCGTAGGAGATCGGCCACCCTGGTGTTGAGCCACTCAAGTGTTGGATCGGTGAAAAATCCGCCTCCCTGTAGCGAAGGAAGACCGCTCCAAAAAACTTGGAGTTTCCCCCGACGTAGTAGTAGTTGCCCGGGTTGAAGGGCTGATCTTGGCCATCCAACCAGGTCTCGGTCGGTCGATAGTGGCCTCTGCCGAAAATGGCGTGGGGATCGCGGGCCTCGGGGCCATCCTGCAGGCGCTCGCCGCGTTCGATGATCAGGACGCGCCGACCAGTCGGTGCCAGAGCCGCTGCCATCGTCGCTCCACCAATCCCTAAACCGACTATGATGACGTCTGGGCTGCTCATGGGGCAATCCGGACTTCGTTCTTGGGATCGAAGGCGACGGCCTTGTCCATATCGACCGAGAAGGTAGCAATTTCACCGCTCTTGACGTTGGCGTCGGCGCGCATGCGCGCTACGACATCGCGTCCAGCCAGCTCCAACGTCACAAAGGTGTCCGCACCAGCAGGTTCGGTGACGCTCACGCGCGTCGTCATGGTCGCAATGTTGGACGAATTGCGGTCTGCGCTGTCGGGATCGGTGATGGTTTCAGGGCGCATGCCCAGCAGAATTTCGCGCCCTTCCCATTGTGCCAAGCTGGGCTGGCTCAGGCGCAAAGCTTGCTCCTGGCCGTCGTGTCCGGCGATCAAGGCCAGGGGCTGGCCTTCACGCAGCGTCACGCGCGCAGGCACGACGTTCATCGCAGGGCTGCCCATGAAGGTCGCTACATAGACATTGGCCGGTGCGTCATAGATCTCTTTTGGCGTCCCCAATTGCTGAACATGGCCCTCGTACATGACCGCGATGCGGGTCGAAAGGGTCATCGCTTCGATCTGATCGTGAGTGACATAGACGATGGTCGTCTTCAATTTGTCATGCAACTTCTTGATTTCAGTGCGCATCTCTACGCGCAGCTTGGCGTCAAGGTTCGAGAGCGGCTCATCGAATAAGAACACATCGGGGTTGCGAACGAGGGCGCGGCCCATGGCGACGCGCTGGCGCTGGCCGCCAGAAAGCTGCCCCGGTTTGCGGTGCAAAAGGGTCTCGATTTGCAGGAGCTTGGCAACGTCTTGCAGCGCCTGTTCGCGCGCGGCTTTGGGGACGCCGTGCATCTCCATGCCAAAGGTCATGTTCTGCGCAACCGTCATATTGGGATAAAGCGCATAGCTCTGAAATACCATGGCAATATTGCGCTTCGACGGGTGCACCCCGTTGACAACTCGATCATTGATAGCGATCTGTCCGGAAGTAATACTCTCAAGACCTGCGATCATATTGAGCAAGGTGGACTTACCGCAGCCCGACGGGCCGACCAAAACCAAGAATTCCCCTTCTTGTACTGAAATATTGACGTGATGCAGAACCTGGACGGGTCCGTAGGATTTGGTAATGTTTTGTATATCAAGGAAGGCCATGATTTTATCCTTTCACCGAACCGGCCATGAGACCGCGTACGAAATAGCGACCAGCGACGACGTAGACCAAGAGCGTGGGCAAGGCAGCCAGGATCGCACCGGCAAAGTGGACGTTGTATTCTTTGACGCCTGTCGAGCTTTGCACCAGATTGTTCAAAGCAACGGTCATCGGTTGGGTCTGGCCACCAAAAGAGGCTCCAAACAGGAAATCATTCCAGATATTGGTGAATTGCCAGATGATGGAGACGACGGTTATTGGGCCTGAGACCGGCAACAAGATCCGCCAAAAAATGCGGAAAAAGCCAGCGCCATCGATCATGGCGGCGCGCACCAACTCGGTCGGGAAAACCGCGTAGTAGTTGCGGTAGTAAAGCGTCGTGAAGCCAATACCGTAGACGACGTGGACCAGCACCAACCCCGGGATTGAACCCGCAAGCCCCAATTTCCCCAATATGGTCGCCATGGGAATCAGGACGATTTGGAAGGGGATGAAGCAGGAGAAAAGCAGCAGACCGAAAATGATCTTGTGGCCGGGAAAACTCCACTTGGTGAGCACATAGCCATTGAGAGCGCCCAAGACGGTCGATATGGCAACCGCAGGGACCACCATGGCAATCGAGTTGAGGAAGTAGGGGCGAAGACCCGTCGGTTCCACCCCGATCTGTGCCGAAGACCAAGCCTGGCGCCAGGGCTCCAAGGTCCAGACTTTCGGTAGGGCCATCATGTTGCCGCTGGTAATTTCCGACAGGGGCTTCACCGAATTGACCAACATGACGAACAAAGGCATGAGGTAGAAAGCGGCAAAGGCCAGCAGCAGCCCATAGATAAAGATGCGCGTAAACCAGCCCGTGCGGACGGCGGTGTCTTGATCGACGGCAGACATCACTTCTTCTCCTTGAGCTCAGCATAGAGGTAGGGGGTCATGATGTCAGCGATGGTCATCAGCATGATCACCGCCGAGGCCGCGCCGATCCCCATGGAATTTCGCGTGAAGGTATAGGAATACATGAAGGTCGCGGGCAGCTCGGTCGCCCGGCCCGGCCCACCCCCAGTGAGCGCGATGATCAAGTCATAGGATTTGACCGCCAGGTGGGCCAAGATCACGAAGGCCGATAAGAAGGCTGGTCGCAACATGGGTATGACGATGCGCCGATAGAGGCTCCAATTGGAGGCACCGTCGATCTGTGCGGCCTTCAAAATCTCGTTGTCGATCCCGCGCAAGCCAGCAAGAAACATCGACATAACGAAGCCAGAGGTCTGCCAAACCGCCGCAATTACAACCGCATAGATCGCCATATCGCGATCCTTGATCCAGCGAAACTCAAAGCTCTCCCAGCCCCAAAGATGCATGGTGGCTTCGATGCCAATGCCTGGGTCCATGATCCACTTCCAAGCCGTACCAGTCACGATAAAGCTGAGCGCCATGGGATAGAGATAGATAGGGCGCAGCATGCCCTCGCCGCGAATTTTCTGATCCAGAAGGATCGCGAGCGTCAGGCCGATAACCGTGCAGATGACAATGTAGAGCGAGGCAAAGACGCCCAAATTGATAACGGCGGTCCACCAAGCCCTGAGGCCCCAGAGCCGCACATAGTTCTTAACGCCAACCCAATCATAGTTCGGCAACATGCGGGAGTCGGTGAAGCTCAGGTAGATCGTGAAGAAGATAAAGCCGTAGACGAACACCAGCATGGCGGCCACGGAGGGCGACAAGACAAGCTTGGGCAACCAGGTCTGCACGCGGGTTCGAAAATCCACGCGGGATGACGAATGAGACATAGCTATTCCTTCAAAGACAAGACCCGAGCGTTTATAGCCCATTGCGGGGCTGGGTGGCGCGCTTGAGCGCGTTGCGCCGAATGGCAGTTGCCAGCCAGGCTCTCTCTTAGTGCTGAAACCGCAAAGTCACCTGAGCGCTTGCATTCAAGAGCTTGGGCTCTGCTTTGCGCTTAGCGCTGAAGCACCCGCGCTGAACGATCAATCCGCTCAGCGCGCTGCCTGAAGCGCGGGCAGGGGTTAGCCTGCTCGCCGCTTGGTCCTACATGGCGCCTTCAACAGCATTGACCAGTTCGTCAACAGCGGTTGCAGAATCATACTCACCGTTGAAGTGAGCCGTCACCACGTCATAGATCGCGTTCTTGACAGCAGCACGATTGGCGTGACCGTGGGCGATAGAGCCGACCAACGTGTCCGCCGCGGCGGCCGCTGCCAGGTCAGCCATGCCCTGCTTACCGCAGGCGTCGAAGGCGTCGTTCGGCACATCGGTGCGCGCTGGTACCGAACCCTTTACGACGTTGAACGCCGACTGGAAGCTGGGCGACATAATCGCGCGAGCCATTTCGCCCTGTGCCGCTTGAGCATCGGCGTCGGAGACTGAGAACATGGCGAACTGGTCAGAGTTGAAGCTCACTGCGCCGTCAGAGCCAGGGACGCGGAAGCACAAGAAGTCCTCGCCGGGCACCTTGCCGGCGTTCAAGAACTCACCCTTCGCCCAGTCGCCCATGATCTGGAAGGCGGCTTCACCGTTGATCACCATAGCGGACGCCAGGTTCCAGTCACGACCAGAGAAGTTGTCGTCCACGAAGCTACGCAGGGTCGCCATGCGGTCGAACACCTCCTTCATTTGCTCAGAGCCCAGGGCTGCTGCGTCCAGATCAACGAAGGCTTTGCGATAGAACTCAACGCCGCCGACCGACAGCACGACGCCGTCAAACATGGTGGCTTCCTGCCAAGCTTGTCCGCCGTGACCCAGTGCCGTACGGCCCGAATCCTTCACGGCCTGCATGGCGGCCACGAAATCGTCCCAGGTTTTGGGCTGCGCCAGGCCAAGCTCATCCAGGATGGCTTTGTTGGCCCAGACCCAGTTGGTGGAGTGCACGTTCACCGGTGCGGAGATCCAGTGACCGTCGTACTTGGCAAAGGCCTGCAAAGCGGCTGGTACAACCGCATCCCAGCCCTCTTCTGCCGCGACACCATCCAGGTTCGCCAAGGCCTTTTCAGCAGCCCAGTCGAGGATGTCATAGCCCAGCATTTGCACCGCAGTCGGCGCATCGCCTGCGGTTACGCGTGCGCGCAAAGTGGTCATCGCCGCTTCGCCGCCACCGCCAGCAACCGGCATATCGACCCAACCGATGTTCTGGCCGCCAAGATCGTCCTTCAGGACGTTCAGCGCAGCGGCTTCACCGCCTGAAGTCCACCAGTGCAAAACTTCCACATCCGCAGCATGCGCCAGGCTGCTGCTTGCCATCAACGCGGCGATGAAAACCGCCTTCTTACCAAAATACCCACGCATTGAGTTTTCCTCCATAAAATACGTTGGTTTGTAGATCTGACACCAAGTGATGTCAGGCTGCCTTCACCCAAGGCGTGCGCGTGCGGCCTAGGCGCATCACGAGCGTTTTCACCTCGAGGAATTCTTCCAGGCCGTAGGCGCCAATCTCGCGCCCTTGACCCGACTGTTTGACGCCCCCGAAAGTTAGCTCTGGGAAACCGTCCATCCATGTGTTGGTCCAAACCGTGCCAGCTTCAGCGCGACGGCTAAATTCGAGGCAGGTGTGGACGTTTTCGCTCCAAACGCCGGCGGACAGCCCATAAGTGGCGTCATTGGTCAGCGCAATTGCCTCGTCCATCGTGCGGAAGGTCAAGACGGCCAACACCGGGCCAAAGACCTCATCGTGCGCGATGGGCATCGCGCTGGTGACCTTGTTGACGATGGTCGGCTGATAGAACTGCCCCGGCAAGCCAGAGACCTCCATCGGGCCGCCTCCGAGCGCTATGTCAGCGCCCGCAGCACTGGCCGCGCGAACGTAGGCGTCAATTTTTTCCTGGTGCTGGGGCGAGATGATCGCGCCAACCTGTGTTCTGGGGTCCAAGGGATCACCAAAAACAACCCGCTTGGAAAGGGCAACGACGCGCTCAACCAGAGCGTCTGCTATGTCCTCGTGCACGATGATGCGGCTGCCAGAGTTGCAGCACTGGCCGGTGTTAAAATAGACCCCAAATGTTACGGCATCAGCAGCGCTGTCCAGGTCAGCATCCGGGAAAATGACTTGCGGGTTCTTGCCACCCAGCTCCAAGGCGACCTTTTTGAGTGTCTGCGATGCTGTCGCTGATATGATCTTGCCAACTTGGGTCGAGCCGGTGAAGGTGACCATATCCACGGCGCCATGACTGCTCAATGTTGCGCCAACCCCAGCGCCGTCGCCGAGCACGATATTAACCACGCCTGCCGGAAGGCCGGCTTCGATCAGCAATTCGCCCAGAATAACAGTTGTCGAGGGGGTAAGCTCAGAAGGCTTGACGACGGCTGTGCAACCCGCCGCCAGTGCAAAAGGTAGCTTTTGGCTCAGAATCCAGAAGGGGAAGTTCCAGGGCGTAATGATTGAGACGACCCCAATCGGTTCCTTGAGCACGAGGCCCAGCATATCAGGGCCAAGCGTATTGTGGCTTTCGCCGTTCACCGTGCGCGCCAAGGCAGCCGCGTAGCGCCATAGATCAGCGGCACCGGCAACCTCTGCCCGAGACTGGGTTATGGGCTTTCCACTTTCCAGCGTCTCCAGCAGCGCCATACGCTCGACGTTTTGCTCGATGAGGTCCGCGACCTTGAGGAGCAAGCCGGCGCGGTCCTTGCCAGCGATACGGCTCCAGTCGCCCCTGTCAAAGGCCGCCCGCGCGCAAACGATCGCAGCTTCGGCATCTTCCGCAGCGCCCCAAGCCGAGCGACTGACCACAAGGCCATGCGACGGCGAGCGCCGATCATAGGTCTGCTGTGAGGCGCTGTCGGACCAACGCCCATTGATCAGATGACGCGCGATGAAAGGAGCGGCGGGAGGCGCTGCGTTTCCGGCAGCAATTATGGTCAGTTGGGTCATGGTCAGGAGCCTGAGAAATTTGGCTGGCGCTTGTCGCGAAAAGCGCCAACGCCCTCGTCGCGGTCGGCGCTGGCGGCGATTGCGGCGCTGCCCAGCGCCTCAATCATGGCTGCGCGGTCTTCGCCTGCCGCAGCGTGGATCATGGACTTGCTGATCTCAACGGCCCGGGGGGACAGGCCAACGGCACGCTCAATGAGGGCTAAGGCCGAAGCGCGCGGATCGTCACTGACCGCCGCGACAAAGCCGAAGGCCAGCGCACGCTCTGCTTTGATGCGGTGACCGAACAAGGCCATCTCCTTGACGATCGGCTCGGGCAGCAAACGCAAGAGACGTTGGGTGCCGGACCAACCGGGCACAATTCCAACACCTGCTTCGGGCAGGGCAAGGCTGGCCTTGGGCGCCATAACGCGCAGATCGCAGGCGGCTGCTAGCTCCAGGCCGCCACCGAAGGCGTGCCCCTGCAAAACAGCAATCGTTGGCTTTGACAGGCGTGCGAGCCGGTCAAAAATTCGGTGGCCATCGCGTACCCAGTGGCGGGCAAACTCCGCAGGGCTCAGCGCCCCCCAGGCCTTGATGTCTGCGCCCGTGCAAAAAGCCCGCTCACCTTCGCTGGTCAGCAGAACACAGCGAACGGCTACATCGCGTTCGATGGTGTCAAGGTGGCGGGCAAGATCCTGCAACATCTCGACCGTCAGCGCATTCAATTTGCCTGGATTGTTGAGCCGCAATTCGACCATTGCGCCTTGGGAAATCAGATCTACGCGGCTCACGGCTGCCATCCCATCGGGCCCTGGCTCAAGAGCGCAAGTGGCATCAGGCTGGCGTTTTCGGCGATCCGAACCCGGCCTTGTGAGGCAGCAATAATGTCCTTGGCCGGGTCAATTCCTGGCATGATTTCCGTCGCGATCAGACCGTCGTCGCCCAGGGACATGACGCAGCGCTCGGTAATATAGAGAACCTCTTGACCTTGCTCGCGGGCACGCGCGCCCGAAAAGGTGACGTGCTCGACGGACTGGACCAACTTGGTAAATTTGCCGCCTTGACGAACACGGATACCGTCGTGGCTCAACTCCAGGTCTGCGCCAGCCTCAAACCACCCGGAAAAGACGATCTTTTTAGCGTGCGCCGTGATGTCAACGAAGCCGCCGCAACCCGCCGTCAGATAGGGTTTCTTGCCCAACTTGGACACGTTGACATTGCCCTCCACGTCGATCTCTAGGAACGAAAGGAAGGACAGGTCGAAGCCCGCACCCTGAAAATAAAGGAATTGCTGAGGGGAGGGCACGAATCCATGGGCGTTCGAGGCGCAACCGAAGGCAAATCCGGTGAGCGGCATGCCGCCCACCGCGCCTTGTTCGATGGCCCAGGTAACGGCCTCGGGGTGGCCCTCTTCCAACAAAATGCGCGGCACAATGGCGGATATTCCAAAGCCGAGGTTGGCGGTCATTCCCGTCTTCAGTTCCAGGGCGGCCCTGCGGGCGATAACCTTTTCGATGCCGTGCTCGGCCGTGCGAAAATCGGACCAGGGCCGCATGATTTGGCCCGAGATAGCGGGGTCATAGAGCGTCTCGCAGGTTTGCTTTTGCTGCGGATCGACCACAACCAAGTCGACCAAGTGGCTCGGGACGCGGACATCGTGCGGCCGCAAGCTGCCCGCTGCTGTCACGCGGGAGACCTGAGCGATTACCAGGCCGCCGTTGTTGCGCGTGGCTATGGCTTGTTCAAGGCCGCCGAGGTAGGCGCCCTCATGCTCGTAGGTCAGGTTGCCGCGCTCATCGGCGGTGGTGGCGCGCAAGATGCAGACATCCGGGTAGATATTGGGGAAGTGCAGCCAGGTTTCGCCGGCAAAGTCCACAAGCTGAACAATCGGTTGGGCGGCCCCTTTCGCATTCATGGCGCAGCCTTCGCGGATGGGATCGACGAAGGTCTTGAGGCCGACTTTGGTCAGCACTCCTGGACGACGAGCGGCCGCCTCCCGGTGCATATCGAACATGATCCCTGAAGGCACGTTGTAGGCCGCAACGCGGTTTTCAACGATCATTTCCCAAGTCTGCGGCATCGGCAAACTGGAGGGCCCCGAGGGATAGGAGCCTGCAAGCACGGTCTGGAGCAAGCCGTCCTTGGCGATGTGGTCCATGCCTTTGACGCCGTACATATCACCCGCAGCAATAGGATGCAGCGCGGTGATGTTGCGCGGATGCCCCTCGGCGTCAAACCGCTCGCCGATCGCCCTGAGTACCAAGTCCGGGCAACCAAGCGAAGATGAGGAGGAAACCGTGACCACCGCGTGGTCGCCAATTTGCGCTGCCGCCTGCGCTGCACTGACCAGCTTGTTCATGCTGCACCTCTGCGGCTCTTGGGAGCGCGGCGCGCGCCTACGCCAAGCAGACAGCCGGAGGCGGTGCAACGAAGTCTCTCAAGAATGGGATCATGGCCGGTCATGCGCTCGTCCAACTCGGTAGTCGTGAACATTCAATTAGGAACGTTCCAAAAATCTGATGCGATCCTATTGGAACGTTCCTAAACGAGTCAATACATTTTTTTGAACTTCGG
>CAZHYF010000036.1:0-3460 GCA_964536635.1 uncultured Rhodospirillaceae bacterium
ACCTCATAGCCAAGGTATTTCCACGGCAAGGTGTCCCGCAGCGCGCGATAGCTAGTCCCGTCGCCCGCAAGTGCGACCGCCAACGGTCCGAGCCAGCGCATCAACAAGAAGCTGACCGAGATCAGGCCCAGCGTCGCGCCCAAGAAGCCGAGATTGCCCCAGCTCAAAGCGACCTCAGAGGCGTTGCCAGGTCGAAAGGCAGCCAGCACCAACAAGAGCGCTCCGAGGGCGATTGCCACCGCCGCAACACTGGGTGCCAGCGCATCCCCGATCACCAAACGGCGACGCACCTTTTCGATCAGGCCGGTATCGGTGTCTAGGGGGATCCAGACAAACAACACAATCAGGGCAAATACAAGAAAGGCGAGCCCAAGTATAAGCTCGCCCTTGTTCACGCTACGCATCAAGGTCAGACCTATTCAGAGGCCGCTTTCAACAGCGCTTCAGCGCCCGTTGCTTCACCGTCAAGCAGAGCCGCCAGATCGCCGCCCGCTATGGTTTTGGCACCCGCAAAAGCCTTGGCGATCACGCCGCCCGCTTTGGTGCTGGGATCGCTGACCACTTCGATGATTGCCTCGGTTAAGGCCGCCCGCGCCTCGTCAGAAAGCCCGGCTGGCGCGATAAAGGCGAAGTAGCCGTCGGCGTTGAACTCGACACCGAAGTCCGCCATGGTCGGCCCCTCTGGGCTCTGCGCCAATGGCACAGACAAGGCCGATGCAAGATTGACCAAATCGCCTGCGGCAACGCCCTTGGCCTGGATGCCAGCCATGAAGCCCAGGTCCATATCTGCTGCTTGCACGCCATCCATCACCGCCTTGCCGCCTTGCACCTGAACCGTGTTGAATTCGACGCCGTTCGCCGCGCCCAAAAGGTAGGCGATGTCAGACAGCTTGGGCGACATGGTGCCAAAACGGATCTGCTGACCTGCCTTTGCCGCAGCGATGACATCGGCGAAGCTGCTCCAGCCTTTGTCGGCCTTGGCCACGATCCCCATCTGGAAGCCCGCGACGGTTGTCAGAGGTGTAAACTGATCCAGGCTTACGGGCTTGCCCGCCGCAACGTTGTTGTAGCCCAAAGACTCGGTGACGACCATAGCGATAGCGGTGCCATCGCCCGGCTCCTTGGTCAGCGCCACAGCCGCGTTCAAGCCGCCCTTGCCCGTCACCTGTTCTGGCAGGATCGACCAACCTTTGCGCTTTTCGATCTCCTCTGCGGTTGCGCGCGCGATGGTATCAGCACCGCCACCCGCTGCAAAGGCGATGATCAGCTTGATCGGCCCGTTCGGTGCCCATTGCGCCAGGGCAGGCCCCGAGGCCGCAACCAGCAGCGTTGATGCAAAAGCGGCTGAGCGCACAAGGCGTGACAGTTTGAACATGACGCATCCTCCCATTTATCTCTGGTTCGAGAGTTGACAGAAATTTGTTGACCGGTCAATAATAATATCCTCAAATCGCTTACCGACCGCCACCGGCACAAGCGATGTCCAGCGCGCGCCTTGAGCCCGCCTTCTAGAGTAGCAACCGATGACCAGCGATCCGACCACTTCCTCACAGGACCGGGTTTCCAAGATCGAGGACGCACGCTCGCCGGACTATGACCTGCCGTTCAAAGAGCTTTTGACAGTCCGCCTGCTGCGCCTGCAGGCCAAGATCAACGCTCAAGCCGCCGCCATTCTTGCGCGCGAGGCGGGCTTGTCCATCATTCAGTGGCGCATTTTGTTCTTGCTGAGCCAACTTGGGCCGGTCACCGCATCGCAGCTCCACGTGACATCCGCGATTGATCCGGGCCTTCTGAGCCGCAAGATCCGCACGATGGCGGAAGGCGGCATGCTCAAGGTCGAGGAGTCCGCCCAAGACCACCGCCGCAAACTTTTGTCGGTGACCGAACACGGGCAGGCCCTCTACGAACGCGCTCTTCCTGCCATGCGTGCGCGCCAAAATCGGATGCGCCACTTCCTGCCCCCGGAGGACATGGAGCGCTTCTTCGATTATCTCACGGCGCTTGAAGCTGTCGCCGAAGAGGAGATGTAGGTGCCCGCCATGCATCAGGCTGACACCAACAATTTGTTGGTCATCATGTCCGACGAGCACCAGGCCCGCGCTCTGGGATGCGCCGGGCACCCCTTTGTGCAGACCCCGCACTTGGACGCTCTGGCGGCCAGCGGTACGCGCTTCGCCAAGGCCTATACCCCCTCGCCCATTTGCGTACCCGCAAGGGCGTCGTTTGCCTCGGGATTGCAGGTGCATCAAACCCGGCTCTGGGACAACGCCATGCCCTACACAGGCGCCCAGCCGGGCTGGGGTCACGCCCTGCAAGCGGCCGACGTTTCGGTAGAATCCATCGGCAAGCTGCACTATCGCAACCAAGAAGACCCGGTGGGATTTGACGTAGAGCATCTGCCGATGATGGTCGTGGGCGGGGTCGGCATGGTTTGGGCCTCGATCCGCAAGGAAGAAGAGCGCGTTAGCCGCAACACTCGCATGCTGGGCGACTACATCGGCCCTGGGACTTCCTCCTATACGGACTACGACGAAGCGGTTGTGCAGCGCAGTCTGGATTGGCTCGCCGAGCGCGCCGCTGGCGACGACCCGCGCCCCTGGTGTCTTTATGTCGGACTGGTCGCACCGCACTTCCCGCTGGTCGTGCCGCAAGAATACTACGATGTCTATCCGCTCGACAGCTTGCCCGAAGTCAAGCTGCACCCCAGCAGCGGTTATCAGCGGCACCCCTGGGTGGAGAAGCAGAACGCCTTCATGAACAGCGAGGGGCGCTTTCGTGATGCCGAGGAACGCTTGCGTGCCATGGCAAGCTACTATGGGCTCTGCACCTGGCTGGACCAGAACGTCGGGCGGATCTTGCAGCAGTTGGAGGCCTGCGGTCTAAGCCAGAACACTAGCGTTATCTATACCAGCGATCACGGCGACAATGTCGGCGCGCGTGGCCTTTGGGGCAAGTCCAACATGTACGAGGAGAGCGTGGCGGTGCCCCTGATCGCGCGCGGTCCTGGCTTCACGCCAAGTCAGATATGCCAGACGCCGGTCAGCCTGCTGGATGTCTCGGCCACCATTGCCCAGCATTTTGGCTGCCGCCTGGACGACGACCGGCCTGGGCAAAACCTTGCGGATTTGGCTCAAGCGCCAGATGACCCGCAGCGCGTCGTCTTGAGCGAGTACCATGCAGCAGGCGCGGTCTCCGGTGCCTTCATGCTGCGCAAGGGGCGTTGGAAGCTCAACTACTACGTTGGCTTTGCCCCCGAGCTGTTCGATCTGGAGGCCGATCCAGAAGAGCTGTGCGATCTGGCGGGCGATGCGCGCTATGCCAGCGACTTGACTGGCTTGATCGCCGAACTGCGCGCGATTTTGGACCCAGAGGCCACCGATGCCCAGGCCCACGCCGATCAGGCCGCAATGATCGCGCGCTTTGGCGGGCGCGAAGCGGCTCTGAAGCTCGGGGCATCCGG
>CAZHYF010000036.1:3560-6391 GCA_964536635.1 uncultured Rhodospirillaceae bacterium
GGCTCCAAGAGCTCGGGCCTGGTGCTAGGAAACCAGAGCGCGCAGACGCTCGGCCACCCTGTCAAAGGCGCGCTGCTTAACCGGACCAAAGCCCTTGACCTCCAGCAGCAGGCCGAAGCCCACCACCAGATCGCTCAAGGTCTCTGCGGAGTTTGCGTTCACAGCCTTGGCCACCAGACGCTCTGCCATCACGATCAGCTCGCGCTCCATGCGCCGCTCTTCACTGCGTCCAAAGGGGTCCAGCGCAGAACCGCGTAGGCGCTTGCCATGCTTGAGCAAGCCCAAGACCGGCAGCATCCAGGGGCCAAACTGCATCTTGCGCAGCTCACCGGTTGCTGGATCGATGGACGACAGCAAGGGCGGAGCCAGGTTCAAGCTCACCTTGGCGCCCTGCTTGAACTGGTGCTGAATTTCAGCCTGGGTGTCGGGGTGCGACAGCAGGCGCGCCACCTCGTATTCGTCTTTGTAGGCCATGACTTTATAAAGCGCGCGTGCGGCCTGCTTGGCCTGGCCTTCTCCCACCAGGGGGTTGGCCACCAGTGCATCAATCTGTTCGGCGAACCGCTGCGCATAGGCCGGCGACTGATAGGCTGTCAGCTCCTGGATAAAGCGGGCCTTGAGCCCCCCCAGGTCCAAATCATCATCGCTTTGTGGCACCTGGTTCAAGCCGGCCGCCTCAAGGGCTTTGTTGCGATCCGCATAGAGCCAACGGCCCCAACGGAAAGCAGCGGTATTCATCTCAACCGAAACTCCGTTCAGCACCAAAGCGCGCTCGATCGCTTCCGCGCTCATGGTCAAGCTGCCAGCCTGATAGGCCATACCGACCACCATGAAGTTAACGCCCATACCATCCGCTAGCAGCTCATGCGCCAGCGCAGCGATGTCTTCGCTCCGGATGTTCTCGGGTGACACCACCTGCTCAAGCCGCTGCAACAGAGCCTCGGTCTGGGGCCTTGCGTTGGCGTTGACCGCAAAGGTGGCCAAGGGCTCGACATGGGCATTGGCAAAGACCTTGGCATCGGGGTGCAGGCTGGTCAGGCTGGCATCGCTGGTTGCGGTCACCAGGTCACAAGCCACCAGTGCGGTCGCCGTTCCATCCGGCAAGCGCGCGGGCTGTGTGGTTATCGGTTGGCGGCCCAACTGCAATTGGCTGGCCACCGCTCCGTTCTTTTGCGATAGGCCTGCTTGGTCCAAGGTCAGCGCGTGCTGCCCCTGAATGCGCGCTGCTGTCGCTAGAACCGCACCGACGGTCACCACGCCTGTGCCACCGATACCGGTGATCAACAGGCGCGCTTTGTCAGCCAACTCGGGCTGCGGCAACAAGGCCGTGTCGGGCGGCGCAATCAGGTTGCCGCGTGATCCCAACAGGGGCTCGCTATCGTGCTCGACTGTCAAAAAGCTGGGGCAGAACCCCTTGAGGCAAGAAAAATCCTTGTTGCAAGCGGTCTGGTCGATCTCGCGCTTGGTGCCGAACAGGGTGTCAATCGGCTTGATCGCTACGCAGTTTGACTTAACGCCACAATCACCGCAGCCCTCGCAGACGCGGCTGGCAATCATGACGCGCTTGTTGGGATTGGGGAAGGTGTTGCGCTTGCGCCGGCGCCGCTTTTCTGCTGCGCAAGTCTGCACATAAATCAGCACCGTGGTGCCTTCGATCTCGCGCAGTTCGCGCTGCACGCTGTCCATATCCTTGCGCTCATAGAGCGCTACGCCTGCGGGCAAGCGCCCAGCAACATTGCCCATCTCAGCCGGGTCGGCCACCACAACAACTCGCTTGGCACCCTCGGCCAAGATCTGGGTCGCCATGGTCCAGGGCTTGTTGTGGCTCTCCAGCGGCTGGCCGCCGGTCATGGCTACGGCATCATTATAGAGGATTTTGAAGGTGATATTGACCCGCGCCATGATGCAGGCGCGAATGGCCAGAAGGCCAGAGTGCTGATAGGTGCCATCGCCCATATTCTGGAACATGTGCTTGTGGCTGGAGAAGGGCGCGCGACCCAGCCAAGTGCCGCCCTCGCCGCCCATCTGCGCGCACCAGTAGTGCGTCTGTGGGCTGATCATGGCCGAGATGGTATGGCAGCCAATGCCAGAAATCGCCATCGAACCGTCGGGCAATTTGGTCGAGGTATTGTGCGGGCAACCCGAACAGTACCAAGGAATGCGCTGGGCTGGCTGCGGCGCGTTGAGGCCCTTGGCGGGGTGGGCCAAAGCAACCTGCTTTCCTGCCGGCAGCAGATCGAGTGCTTCCAGGCGTCCGCGCAGAGCCTCCAGGATGATGTGGGGGTTCAGCTCCCCGTAGGAGGGCATAATGCGCGTGCCGTCCGGCGCAAATTTGCCAACCATTCGTGGGCGCTCATCGTCGTTCAGCTCCAGCAACAAGCGGCCCGCTTGCGTTTCAACGAATTCCTTCTTGTCTTCGATGATCAGCATTTCGTCGTAGCCGCGCGCGAAATCGAGCAGGCTGCTGGGCTCTAGCGGCCACACCAAGGCCACCTTGTAGATACCAACGTTGCTGTGATCTTCCAGCCCCAAATCAGCAATGGCCTCCATAAGATCAGGATAGGCTCTGCCAACCACGACAATGCCGAGGCGCTTTTTGGTGTTGTCGGCATCGCCGGTCCAAATGCGATGGTTGAGCTTGTTGGCTTTGGCATAGGCCAGCACCGCTGGCATGCGCTCGTGGTTGAGGCAGTGCTCGGCCTCCAGCAGCGGCACGAAGCCAGGCTTGGCGTGCAAGCCGTTCTTGCTCTCTGGCTCGGGCAGCGTAGCAAATTGGGGGCGTAGGCTTTCCAGCTCCAGCGTCGCAGAAGAATCGGCGACATCCGCCACCA
>CAZHYF010000036.1:6491-11399 GCA_964536635.1 uncultured Rhodospirillaceae bacterium
CGGATAGCATCAACAGAGCGGTCAACGCCCGGTCCCTTGCCGTACCACATGCCGACCACACCATCCAAACCGCTGTCGTCGAGCAGAGGAACCAACTGGCTGCCGCCCATGGCCGTCATCGCCAGGTCCTCGTTCAAGCCCTCTTGAAAAACAATGCCAGCGGCTTCGACGTCTGCCGAGGCCTGCCAAAAAGCCTGATCGACACCGCCCACCGGAGAGCCCCGATAGCCGGACACCAAAGCCCTGGTCTTGAGCCCATTGTCCTTGTCAAGCGTCATCTGCTCCAACATGAGCCGCACCAGCGCTTGCATGCCGTTGAGCACGACGCTGCCCCGCTCCAAACGGTACTTGTCGGATAGCGAGACGTTGAAATCGAGGGGCCCATCGTAAGGTGACATGCCGCAACTCCCTGTGTCGGACTTATGATTGGCGACAGGATATTCTTCCGCTCCAGGTGCGACAAGTCTGACCAACGGCCTCGTGAGCCCCTCTGCGAGCGCGTCGAATTTGCACCCTGGAGTAGAAAGCGCCAGGGCAAAGCAAGAGCCTTTCACTCGGCCTTGCCCGCGCTCCGGCCTTGTGCAAATTTTATTGCTCGCCCAAGCAACAAAATTACCGCAAAGGCCTCGACGGCTCGGGGGCTGCCGACCCCTGCCGATGAAATTATTTTCTCTCGCGGGAAGCGATTGCGCCCGCGCACTAGAAAAAGGTCAGCAATACAGACCTAAATTTGTCTAGACTTTCTCATTTTAGAGAGAATCGGTCATGCGCAGCTCGAAACTGGCCAAGCCCTCAATCCAGCCCTCCAGGTGATCCCCGGCTGCGACCGATCCAACTCCGGCGGGCGTGCCAGTGAAGATTAGATCGCCTGGCTGCAAGCAATAATAGCTGGACAGGTCCGCAATGATTTCGGCCGGGTGCCAGACCTGCTCGCTCAGATCCGCGCGCTGGACCACGGTGCCATTTTGCTTCAACCCGATCTCGCCCTTGCCGGGGTCAAAATTCGCCGTAGCCGGCTGTAGGACGCTGACCAAGCCGGACGATTCGACGTTCTTGGCGGTATCCCAGGGGCGGCCTTTGGCCTTCGCAGCAGCCTGGAGGTCGCGGCGCGTCATGTCCAGACCTACCGCGTAGCCATAGACATGCGACAAGGCTTGTTCCTTGCTGATCTGACGTCCACCGGTGCCGATGGCCATGACCAGCTCTGTTTCGTAGTGATAGTCCTGGGTGCGACTTGCCATGGGCTGCGCGCCTGCCGCCAATGCGATATGGTGGGCTGACTTCATGAAATAGAAGGGCGCTGCGCGGTCCACTTCGTTGCCCATCTCCTTGGCGTGGGCCTCGTAGTTGCGGCCGACGCAAAAGACCCGATGAACGGGAAAGCGCTGCTCCAGACCGGCAATCGGCAAGCTGGCGGGCGGCTGGGGTGCAAAAAGGTAGTCAGACACTGGGGGCCTCCGAATTGGCGAGAGCAATGGCCAGAATGGCTCTGGGCGTGGGAATAACAGCCTGCTTGTGGCTGGCTCGGAAACCTTAACACGCCTAGTTTTCCTTGGCCGCCCTCTGGCGTGCCACATGGCAAAAATTCAGCGCACAGATTTTCTTTGCGTCCGGCGGCCGTCCAAGCCACTCTGCCGAGGCGCCGCCAACCCCTGGGAGCTACCTGTGACAGACGTAATCACCGCCCGCCGAGGGCGCGCCCTTGAAATCACCCTCGACCGGCCAAAGGCCAACGCCATCGATGCCGCAACCAGCAAAGCCTTGGGCGCCGCTTTTCAGACGCTCCAGGACGACCAGGGCCTTAGCGTCGGCATCATCACCGGTGGCGGCCCGCGCTTCTTTTCGGCGGGCTGGGACCTGAAGGCCGCAGCCGAGGGCGAAGCTCCTGATGCAGACCAAGGCGTCGGCGGATTTGCTGGCTTGACCGAGTACTGGGATCTGACCAAGCCGGTCATCGCTGCAGTCAACGGCTTGGCGCTGGGTGGCGGCTTTGAGCTGGCACTGGCTGCTGACATGATCGTTGCCGCCGACCACGCCGAATTCGCTTTGACCGAGGCCTCGCTGGGCATCATCGCAGATTCTGGCGGCGTGATCCGCCTCCCCCGCCGCTTGCCGCGCGCCATAGCGATGGAAATGATGATGACCGCGCGCCGGGCAAGCGCCCAGGAGCTGGCGCGCTGGGGCCTGATTAACCAGGTCGTACCTGCTGAGCAGCTCATGGAGGCCGCGCGCAGCTTGGCAGAGCGGGTTGCGGCCTGTGCGCCCCTGTCGTTGCAGGCCATCAAGGAAGTGGATCGCGCCTGCGAAGGTTGCAGCGAAAGCGAGGCCTTCCGTCGTATGCGCGAAGATGCGCTGCCCATCTATCAGAGCGTCTACGCGAGCCAAGACGCCGCCGAGGGCATGGCAGCGCTGGCCGAAAAGCGCGCTCCTGACTGGAAGGGCTGCTGACATGCTGGTGACCGAGACCTTTTTGCACGACTGGACGGGCGCCATCGACAGCCCTTGCCGCCTGGTTGAAAACACCGTCAAAGCCGAATGGGTGGACGAGTTCCATCACCTCAACATGGCGCACTACCTGACGATTTGCGACCAAGCCAACTGGGCCTTTTGGAACTGGATCAATGCGCCCTTGCAGACCATCGAAGCCCGAGCTGGTCACGAATACGTCATTGTCGAAAACCACGTCACCTACAGCGGCGAACTGGCCGAAGGCGACGCCTTTTCGATCGACACGCAGGTCACCGACTTCGACGACAAGCGGGCGATCCTCTTTCACCGCGTGCTCGACGCAAGCGGCGCGGTGTCGGCCACCAACGAGGTCAAGATGCTGGGCTTCAATCTGGAGACCCGCCGTCCTGAAGCCTGGGGCTCACGCGTTGCAGAGCGCCTGGCTCTGATCCGCCAGGCCCACGCCGCCCTGGGGCTTCCGGCACAGTCGGGCCAAGGGATCGCATTGAAGAAACGCAGCTAAGCAAAGCCCTATACGCCACAGACAAACGGCAAAGCGGCGCGCTTTATCAAGGCC
This sequence comes from uncultured Rhodospirillaceae bacterium, assembly GCA_964536635.1. Taxonomy (GTDB): domain Bacteria; phylum Pseudomonadota; class Alphaproteobacteria; order UBA7985; family JAUIBT01; genus JAUIBT01. Next base: position 9,517 of record CAZHYF010000036.1, read on the forward strand.
GCCCTCTACGAGCGGACCTAAGCTGTCGCATCTGGCACGTCAGAGCAGAGGGCAAAGGATCTGTAAGCCTGGCTCCAGCGCCATCAGTGGCGCAGGCTCCTTGGCGGCCTAAGCTGTGTAAGACCTAGCCAGCGCCCTCGGCAAACAACAAGAACCTGTTGATCAAGTTCAGCTAGAGCAAGCCGCGAATGAGTGGCAACACGAAAGAGCATGGACTTGCGCTAAAAATCAGTCAGCTAGAGCGGAAGGGTTGTTGCAAGACCAACGCCCGACGCTCTAGCCTTTCCGCCAGGCCAATAGCGGCCAGGCGGAAAGCAGCATCACCAACACCGCAAAGACCAAGAACACCAGCGTAAAGCTGAGCACGCTAGAGCCAACCAGGGTGTTGGTCAGAGCCGTCATGGCAGACCCGCTCGACGTGGTTGCAATGCCAAAAAATGCGGCGGTCAGGCCGATTTGGTCCCCGTGCGGGTCCAGAACCTGCGCGGTAACATTGGCGAAGGCGATCATGTAAAAGGAGAAAAAGAACAAGGCCAGAGCGGCCAGCATGAGGACACCGAACAGGCCCATGGCGACCAGGGTGCCAAAGACTATCGCCGCCGCGAAGATGCAAAAGCACCCGAGGGCACAGGCCACTCCAGAGCCAAACCGGCCAATGACACGCGCGTTGACCACCTGTCCCGCGATCAGCACCAAGCCAGAAGCAGACAGAATCAATGTCATGGCAAAGCGCGATACTCCCAAGGTATTGACGAACAAATTGGGCAAGTTCGACAGCATGAGCGGCAGCAATGCTGCTACGAAAACACCTAGGATCAGGTAGTGGCGCGACTTGCGCGTGGTCACAATACGCCAAACCCCGCCCAACAGGTAGGACGCGCTCAGCGGCCGGCTTTTGGTGCGGGTCTCTGGCAGCACCAGGGCCACCAGCAACAGCATCAACAGGCAGTAGGCGGTGGTCGCGCCCAAGGTGGCCCGCCATCCGAGCAAACTGCCCACGGACCACCCAAGTAAGGGCGCCAGCACCGGCGCTGCGCCAAACACCCCCGATGACACCGAGATAGCCCAGCCCAGCTCACGGCCTTGGAAACAGTCGCGCAAAATCGCTCGACCCAGCAAAAAGCCGCTGGCACCGCCGAACCCCTGTAGCAAACGCAACCCCAACAGAACCTCAAGACTTGGCGCAAAAAAGGCGGTCATGCTCGCTAGGCCATAGACCGCCATGCCACCAAGCAGGGCCGGGCGACGGCCATAGCGATCAGACATCGGCCCCCAAATGAAGTGCCCCAAGCCCAGGCCAATGAAGAAGAAAGGCACGACTTGGCGCACTGCAGACGGGCTCTTGCCCAGCTCATCGGCGATCGCGTTCAAATTCGGTACGATCATGTCAATGGTCATCGGCGGGACCATCATCAGCATGCCCGCCAGCACCAGAAACAGAGGTTTCGGGATTGCCCAGGGCCAATCTGAGGCTTGATGTTGGGGTGGGGATTTTGTCACCAGGCGGTTCCTTTTCGGTGATGGAGCCCAGACGATCCCAACAGAAGAAGCGACGGAGGCAAGAGGATGATGCGCTGCGGCCTGGGAAGGCCTCTGGCCCAGACTGCGGGCGACCAGCGCGCACAAGCTGCCCGTTCGGGGAGCGCGGCGCAAAGCGACACTCTGCCCTTTGCCCAGCTCAAGCAAGGCTCTATAGGCATAACTTATGTAACATGTGAATGTTTTTATGGCCACTCCTGGCTTTGCCTGAGCTGATCGTGGAAGGCTCGCCGCCGCCCGCCGCAAAGCCCAAGCTTTTGGGACCAAGAGCGCAGGTGACTTTGCGTCAGAACCATAAAAGCAAAGCCCAAGCGCTTGGAACCAAGAGCGCAGGTGACTTTGCG
>CAZHYF010000036.1:11499-16425 GCA_964536635.1 uncultured Rhodospirillaceae bacterium
CATAAAAGCAAAGCCCAAGCTTTTGGGACCAAGAGCGCAGGTGACTTTGCGTCAGAATCATAAAAGCAAAGCCCAAGCTTTTGGGACCAAGAGCGCAGGTGACTTTGCGTCAGCGCGCAGAAGCTTGTAAGCTGGGGCTCGCCGCCTGATCGTTACCATCCCGAGCGCTACCTTCCTGATCGGCGCCATAGAGCGCCTGCGCGCGCGCCTCGAAGGCAGCGACAAGCCGTTTCTGCGCGGTCATAAACAACGGCTCCACGACGGTGCTTAGCAGCTTGGAGCTGAAGCTGAACTCGACCTGGAAGTCAATGATACAGCCCCGGTCTTTGGGTTCGAAGCGCCAGTGATTTTCCAGGTGGGAGAAGGGCCCGCGCAAAAGGCGCGAGTCGATCGTCAACGCGTCGGGATCGCTGACAACCCGCGAGCGAAACGACTCGCGCAGTCCCTTGAAGCCCAGAATCAAATCGGCCTCCATCGTCAGGACATGGCCCTCGGCTGGCAGGCGCTTGACGCGCGCACCCACGCACCAGGGCAAAAATTTCGGGTAGTCCTCCACCCGCTCGACCAGCGCAAAGAGCTGGTCAGCACGATAAGGCGAGGATCGGCGTTCGGCATGACGAGGCATAGCATAGCAGCTAAGCCCTTAGGCGATGCAGCTCAAGCCCCGCGCTGGATTTTGAACAGTGATATGCGGTCGCAGTTTACCGATCGGGCGGCGTCAATTGCCGATTGCCTTGCATAGCCGCAGCCTTATGATCACGCCATGCACCCGAATACCATGTTTCGCCGCCCCCAAAATCCCGCCAACCTGCAAGCCGCCGCTGCGCGCGGTTTCGGCACGCTGGCGGTCAACGGCGACCTGGGCCAAGCCCCCTGGCTCAGCCACGTCCCGTTTGTCTTGCACCAAGAGCCGGCGGGCCTCGCTTGGCTCGACGCGCACTTGGTCCGCAGTAACCCCATCGCGCGCATCTTGTCCAAGCAGGGCCCGCAACCGGCCGTGACTTCGGTCATGCTGGGCGACACATACATCTCACCGGACTGGTACGAGACGCCCGAACAGGTGCCAACCTGGAACTATCAAGCCATCCATCTGCGCGGCCAACTAGAGCTGCGCCCTCAAGAGGAGCTGCGGGCCGTGCTGGAGGCTACGAGCGCCGAATTTGAAGCGCGGCTGGCCCCCAAGTCCCCCTGGCTTCTCGACAAGGTGGGCGCTGATGCGCTCGAAAAGCTGATGCGCGCCATCGTGCCGGTGCGCCTGGTAATTGAAAGCAGCGACGCGACAATCAAGCTTAGCCAAAACAAGACCCGTGCCGACCGTCAGGGTGTCGTTCAAGCCCTCGCAGCCCTGACCGACCGTCCTGCACAAGAGGCTGGCGCTTTGGATGCCATTCGCCAGGCCATGGAAGCAGCGCTCGACGACGACAGCAGCCAAAGCTAGTCGTTTTCGCGCCGCCGCCGCTCGGCGTCTTCTTCTTCGTAGAGCGGGTGACCATCATCAAAGCGGGCGCCTCTATTGGCGCGCACCGCCTTGTCGATCACGAGGCCAATCAAAGCCAGCACAAGCATCAACGCCACAATGGCAGCAATGATCCAACCCATATGCTCCAACCTCAGCCCCTGATATTAAGCCCCAGGCGCTAGTCTAGCAGACGTGGAGCTAAGCGTCCCTAGTCGCGATCACGCTTGGTACCGTTCATCTTTGAAGTGAGCCAAATGATCAAGAAGGTCGCCAGAGCAATGATGAGCGCGACGACGATGAGCTGCCAAGGGCCTACTGAAAACATGTGTTTCTCCCATATGCGACTAAAACATTAGCAAACCACCTATGGCAGAACATTGACAGACTTTACACCAATTTTACAACGCGCGCTTTGATCCAATTGCAGTTCCCAGCCGAAAGGGCTATGCAGAGCGCGACACCGCGTGGGGCGACAGAACGGCTCAACCGGAGCCCATCAAAGGCCCGGTTCCCAAGCTGCCACAGGACGCCAGTCCGGCCAATCGAGCAGCAGCCGCAGCCGCAAACCCGCCCCAGCGTTGCAAACCCCAACGAACACGCCAACGGAGGGCTGCCCTTTGACCGATGCGCTCAAGACCAAATCGACCCTGAACGTCGATGGAAAAGATTACGACTACTACTCCCTGAAAGAAGCAGAAAAGAGCGTCGGCGATGTCAGCCGCCTGCCCTACTCTCTGAAGGTCTTGATGGAAAACTTGCTGCGCTGGGAAGATGGCGAGATCGTCACCACCGACGACGTGCAAGCAATTGCCGACTGGCAAAATGAGCGCAAGATGGCGCGCGAAATCGCCTACCGCCCCGCGCGCGTTTTGATGCAGGACTTCACCGGTGTTCCGGCGGTGGTTGACCTGGCCGCCATGCGCGATGCCATGCTGAGCCTGGACGCTGACCCCACCAAGGTAAACCCGCTCAGCCCCGTTGATTTGGTGATCGACCACTCGGTGATGATCGACCACTTCGGCGACGATAAGGCCTTTGATGCCAACGTGAAGCGTGAGTTCGAGCGCAACCAAGAGCGCTATGAGTTCTTGCGATGGGGCTCTGGCGCCTTCACCAACTTCCGCGTTGTTCCTCCTGGAACCGGCATCTGTCACCAGGTCAACACCGAATACCTGGCCCAGACCATCTGGACCAAGGACGAGGGCGGCCGCACTGTTGCTTATCCTGACACACTGGTTGGCACCGACTCGCACACCACCATGGTCAACGGCCTGGCCGTTTTGGGTTGGGGCGTTGGCGGCATTGAAGCGGAAGCCTCTATGCTGGGCCAGCCGGTCTCTATGTTGGTTCCTGAAGTCGTTGGTTTCAAGCTGACGGGCAAGCTGAAGGAAGGCACCACCACAACCGATCTGGCGCTGACCGTGACCCAGATGCTGCGCGCCAAGGGCGTAGTCGGCAAGTTCGTCGAGTTCTTCGGTTCAGGCCTGAACGATTTGCCGCTGAGCGATCGCGCGACCATCTCAAACATGGCACCCGAGTACGGCGCAACTTGTGGCTTCTTCCCGATTGATGCCGAGACCTGCCGCTACCTGCGCTTCACCGGCCGCGACGAGGCCCGCGTGCGCCTGGTCGAAGAGTACGCCAAGGCCCAAGGCATGTGGCGTGACGCCAACAGCCCCGACCCGGTCTTCACCGACATCCTGGAGCTGGATCTGGCGAGCGTCGAGCCCTCTTTGGCAGGCCCCAAGCGTCCGCAAGACCGCGTGCTGCTGTCCAACGCTGCCGCCGAATACAAAGCGTTGATGGTGCAAGAAAAGGTCGATGCGGCCCAAACCGTCGATGCCGGCGACTTCGAAATGAAGAACGGCAACGTGGTGATCGCCTCGATTACATCGTGTACCAACACCTCGAACCCACAAGTGCTGGTTGCCGCTGGCTTGGTCGCCAAGAAGGCGAACGAGCTCGGCCTGACCTCTAAGCCGTGGGTCAAGACCTCGCTGGCGCCCGGCTCGCAGGTTGTGACCGACTATCTGGAGAAAGCTGGCCTGCAAGAGCACCTGGACGCTCTGGGCTTCGACTTGGTTGGCTACGGCTGTACCACCTGTATCGGCAACTCGGGCCCGCTGCCCGACGCCGTGACCCAGGCTGTGTCGGACAACAACATGCACGTGACCTCTGTGCTGTCTGGCAACCGCAACTTCGAAGGCCGTGTGCACCCGCTGGTGCGCGCCAACTACCTGGCGTCTCCGCCGTTGGTGGTGGCTTATGCGCTGTTGGGCACCATGGTCGAGGACATCACTACCGTCGCGCTTGGCCAGGACAAAAACGGCAATGACGTCTTCTTGAAAGACATCTGGCCGTCCAACGCCGAAGTCCAGGCGACCGTCGAGCAGTGCTTGACGCCCGAGATGTTCCGCGACCGCTATGCGGACGTATTCAAGGGCACCGAAGACTGGCAGAAGATCCCCGAGAGCGGCGGTCTGACCTACGACTGGAACGACGGTTCGACCTACGTCCAGAACCCGCCCTACTTCCAAGGCATGACCATGGACGTTGGCGGCTTTTCTGACATCGAAGGTGCTCGCCCGCTGTTGATGCTGGACGATTCGATTACCACCGACCACATCTCACCGGCAGGCGCGATCAAGCGTGACGCACCGGCTGGCTTGTGGCTGATGGAACGCCAAGTTCTGCCGCAGGACTTCAACTCCTACGGCGCGCGCCGTGGCAACCACGAGATCATGATGCGCGGCACCTTTGCCAATATCCGCATCAAGAACAAGATGCTGGACGGCGTCGAAGGTGGCTACACCAAGCACATGCCGAGCGGCGAAGAGATGGATGTCTACACCGCCTCTATGAAGTACCAGGACGAAGGCACACCGCTGGTGGTCATCGCGGGTAAAGAGTACGGCACCGGCTCGTCGCGTGACTGGGCGGCCAAGGGCACCCGCTTGCTGGGTGTGCAAGCTGTGATCGCGCAGTCCTTCGAGCGTATCCACCGCTCGAACCTGGTGGGCATGGGCGTCTTGCCCCTGCAGTTCCCGGAAGGCGTTTCGAAAGAAAGCCTGGGTCTGAACGGCTCAGAGACCTTCTCTATCACCGGTCTGTCGGGCGGCATTCAAGCGCGCATGCAAGTGCCCCTGACCATCACCCGCGCGGACGGCTCGTCTGAGACCGTCAGCCTGCTGTGCCGCATCGATACCGCCAACGAGGTCGAATACTACCGCAATGGTGGCATCCTGCACTACGTGCTGCGTAACATGGCCAAAGCGGCCTAAGTCGGAGTACGAGCCGACGCCTCGACAATCGGAGCGATGAGCTTCAAATACACCTGCGAGCGCTGCTTGGGGGACCGAGCAGCGCTTGTTGCGTTTCGGCCTGGTCGCTGGATTTCTAGCGCGGGCCTCTTTGCGGCTCAGGAGGACGGTCTCAAACTGAGGCCAGATCCAGCCAAACCCAGCCGC
>CAZHYF010000037.1:0-2472 GCA_964536635.1 uncultured Rhodospirillaceae bacterium
CTAGTTTGTGTAGACCCTACATGGGCAAGGGGATTTCGTTGATGGTGCTGCCGTTGGCATCCAGTACGATGTCATAGATCAGCTTGTCGCCATCGGGGCGCGCCATGCCGCGCGCCATGCCCAACATCATCAGTCCGCCAGAGACACCGCCCTGAATTTCAGGGTTCTCGGTCTCACCGATCAACTGCTGCATACGGGTCATCAGGCCATCGAAGCCGGTCACTTCGATATGGGCAGTTGCTCTGGCCGGGAAGATCGCAAAGTTGGGGTCATCTTCGCTCAGCACTTCGACTTGCAGGCTGCCACTCAGCTTGATGTCGTAGTCGGGGCTCTTGACGGCCAGGTCCAAATTGATGCCACCCGGCTTCTGACGGTAGACCGACAGCATCTCAGGGAACAGGAGCTCCATCGCCTCGTCTCCATCGTCGCTCGACAAGGAGATCTGCACCACGCGATCCATGCCAATGCTGGTGGCAAACAGTGCCAGTGCCGGATAGTCCATGCTCAGCTCCAGGCTGAGGTCGCTTGGCACGATGCCCTCGGGCAGGCCGGTCATGGCAGCCACCAGGGGCGTTTGGAAGTCCTCAATCGCCAGTGACAGGCCCGAGCGGGTCAGCTCGTCTTGGGCGGTCCCCAGCGAAAGGCCATAGCGCAAAGCGCCCAGCTTGCCCAACGGCCCCATAGCGCCGCTGCTCAAGTCAACGCCCTCAACCGAGCCCGTCATGACAAAGCTGCCAAGCGCGGCAATCACGTCTTCAAAGGCCTTAAAATCCACCGCCATGGGGTTGTCATAGCCGGTCTCGACCAGACGAACCAAAGCAGCCTCCAGCAAGGCCATATCCATGCGCTCCACGGCCACACCGCTCAAGGCGCGCTCGATCAGCAGCGCGCCGTTCAGCATGGGCTCTGTGTCGGAGGTCATGGTGTAGTGCATCGCTTGCGCGGTCGCGGTGCTGTTGACCGAGATCATGCCATCTTCATTCACACCTTCGAAGGTAATGGTTTGGCTTTCCTGTTTCATGTCCGCATTGAGCGTAGGGCTGCGCAAGGTTTGAACCAGTTCTCCGCCCTTGGCCACGCCTTCAAAACTACGATACTCGACGATCATGGCGTCGATCACATCCAGCAACCAGGCGCGGCGCATCTCAGCGTCTTCGCCGATCTGCTTATTGAACACCAGCGCGTCGGCGATCACTTGGAAAGGCGCAAAGCTGCCCAAGGGCGCGTCCAGATCGGTCGAATAGCGGTAGGTGATGGCGGACATGTCCATGGTCTGCGACATGTCTGCGGGCAAATCCGATCCTTCTGCGTTGCCATCCTGCAAGAAGTGAATGGGCTTCAGGACCATTTCACCGCGCTGCTGTTTGGTCACCGCATCATAGGGCTCGCTGATAATTTCAAGGCCGCCGAAGTCGAATTCGGTCGCCGATCCCATGCGCAGGCCAAAGCCGCCGATCACGAAATGACCGTCAATGTAGTCTTGGCGGCTGCGCGACCAGGTTCCGTCCCATTTATTGCCCGAAATCTTCAACGGCGTGCCTGCGATGTCGAAAACGATCGGTCCGTCGAATTCGGCGCCCGAGATGCGCCATGTATCGTCGCTGACTTCGGTCACGCTATAGGTCAAGGTCGGCAGCTCGACAGTGCCAATGCGCCCGCCTTGAATGGTGACTTCAAAGGGAGCGTCTTTGCTGACCAGAACCTCGGCGCCCTCGACGCCACCAATCATGGACATACCGAAGGGCAGCTTGAGCGAGGTCAAAACCTCTTCACGCAGCTCCTCAGAGGTCAGCGCCAAGGCTGCGCTCGGAAGCAAGCCAAGCAGGGATACTGAGAGGCAAAGACCAGCAGCGGCCCCGAAGGCCGAGCGAGACTGAGGGGGATGCTGTAAATGACGATCGCGCACGGGCAAGCTCCTTATTATCCTTATTGACGGCGATGATCTGAGCCCTAGTGCGAAATCATGGCAACAGCATGCTGTTGGTGTTTCGCTTTGGTTTCAAACCAGCCTTCTCTACTCTTTTTCGGACAAGAAGCGCTGCATGGCCTCCAAAGTGGCCTGGCTGCAATGATGCTCGATCCCTTCTGCATCCAGGCGCGCCACCTCATCAGGGATGCCCAGCGACAACAAAAAGGAGACCACAACTTCGTGGCGCAGCTTGCAGGCTTCGGCCAGGGCACGACCCTTGTCCGTTAGGAATATGGAACGGTAAGGCTCAGAATTGACCAGGCCGTCGCGCTGAAGGCGCTGAACGGTGTTGTTGATCGTCGCGGGCGTGACCCCGAAGCGCGCTGACAGATCGGCGGCGCGGGCCTCGCCGGTCTCCTCGATCAACTGAGCGATCATCTCAACGTAGTCTTCGGTCAGCTCGGTCTTGTGATCCGAGCGCGTGCGATCAAAGCGGGCTGCAATGTCACCTGGCGCTTCTGGAGCGGCGACGGCGCTGGGCGCGTTGGGCGCTTGATCGGCGG
>CAZHYF010000037.1:2572-11463 GCA_964536635.1 uncultured Rhodospirillaceae bacterium
GCCGCAATCTGCCCGCCGAAGCGCCGGGCAAACAAGTGCGCCGTGGCAGCCGGAGCCACCAGCAGCGCCACCACAAGCACCGCACCCACGGCCTCGAAGGCGGCCATGGCGACAAAGGCAACCAGCAGGCCGCTGCTCATCTCCATACCGCGCAGGGTCAGACCGCTGGTCTGGCTATAAGCGGGATCGAACAGCCAAGCCATGAGGCGGCGATAGTTGGCGGCAAAAAAAGCCAGCGCAACCAACAGCGCCAGGCTGAGGCTCACCAGGGCCGAGGGCATGGTGGCGTAGGCTTCAAGGCGCAGCAGATCGCGCCAAGACAAAAGGTCGATCCAGATCAGGGTCTCCAGCGAGCCGAACAAGGCGTGCTCGACGTCCAGGTGTTGGTTGGTCTGGCCGGTTGCCTCCAGCAAGATCACACCCAAGGCAAAGAAGGCGGTAAAGACAAAGCCCATGGCGGCGCGGGGCTCCAGGCCTTGGCGCCGCTCAAGCCAACGCAGCAGCGCCACGCCAGCCACCGCCGCCAGACAGGCGCCCAGAAAATTCAGCGGCCGCCACATCTCGCCCAACAGCATGCCCCCCAGCCAGGCAGCGATCACCAAGCCCGGCAGCACCATGTGCGAGATGGCATCGCCCAGCATGGCCTCGCGGCGCAGCACCAACAGATTGCCGATCAGACCGCAGGCCGAAGCCGCAAGCAGTGCCGCCAAAAGGGCAGGAAACTGGATAGGCCAAAAGCTCACGGCTGGCTCCCAGCGGCTGCCGCACGGCGCGGAGCCAAGCGGCGGCTAAGACCGCGCCCGGCCAGCGTCAGGGTGAGCAAGCCAGCGGCAACCAAAATGATGGCTGGGCCCGTCGGCACATGGGTGCCAACCAGGCTGATGCCGCCACCCAGCAGGCAAGCCAGCGCACCCGCCGCCGCCGCCAGTGCCAGGGCCTGGGGCATGCGCTTGACGCCCGCAAGCCCGGTCAGCGCCGGCCCTGCCACCAGGCCCAGCAGCATGATAGCCCCTACCGAGCGAAGCCCCACCGCCAACAGCAGCGTGGCCAAACCCATCAACAGCAGGTCCAAAGCCAGCAAGGGCCAGCCGGTCGAGGCCGCATAATCGGCATCAAACACCAGCAGGCAGAGGCCTCTGTAGGCCGCGATCACCACCGCCGCCACCAGCCCAGCCACCACGAGCAGGCTCCAAGATTCCCCGCTGCTCATGGTCGCCACCTGCCCCAGAGCAAAGCTGGTGATGCCCAGCGTCTGGCTGGCATCCAGCAACTGCAACCAGCCGAACAGCAGGACGCCCAGGCCGAAGAAGGCCGACAAAACCAGGGCCATCGCGGTGTCCTCGCTGACCCGCGGGTGGCGGCGCAGCGCCAGCACCAGCCCGGCCGCCAGCGCGGCAAAGGCCAGCGCGCCCAACACCAGCGCAAAGCCCGAGCGCGCGGTCAGCCCCAGGGCTGCGGCGAGCCCCACCAAAGCGATGCCCGGCAGGGCTGCATGGCTCATGGCATCGACCACCAGCGTGCGACCGCGCAGGGTCAAAAACACGCCCAGAAGGCCCGAGGCCGCGCCAAAGGCCGCCAGGGACAGCAGCAAAAATGCGTCGATAAAGGTCATAAGGTTCGAAAGCGCCCAAACGTCCGGCCAAAACACCCAACAGCAGCAGAGGCTAGGCCACCAAGGCTAGGCAGCGGGACGCGCCAAGGCCTCCATGGGCAGGCCATAAGCTCTGGCCAGGGCTTGCGGGCTGGCCACCTCGCCGATCAGACCGCTGGCCACCAGGCCGCGATTGAGCAAGGCGCCGTGGCTGAAGATCTCGCTTGCGGTGCGCAGGTCGTGGTGGACGGCAACGATGGTCTTGCCCTGAGCATTCAGCCGATGAAGCTGGTCGATAATGATCTCTTGCGAGGGCGCGTCAATGCCGGTCAACGGCTCGTCGAGCAAGAAGATCTGCGCATCCTGGGCAATGGCCCGCGCCAAGAAAACCCGCTGCGCCTGGCCGCCCGACAGAGCGCCCAGCGCGTGCTTGGCAAAGGGCGTCAGGCCAACGGCCTCCAGCGCTGCGGCGGCTCTGGCCTTGTCCTGAGCAGACAAGCGCTGGTACCAGCGGCGCGCACCAAAGCGGCCCATGGTCACCACGTCCAAAGCGGTCGCAGGAAAGTGCCAATCGACGCTGGCGCGCTGGGGCACATAGGCCACCAGACCATTGGCCTTAGCGCTGTCGGCGCTGCCTTGCGGGGCCTGCGGAAAGCTGATCTGGCCTGCCTGGCTGCGGATCAACCCCAACATCGCCTTGAGCAAGGTCGATTTGCCCGCACCGTTGGGCCCCAGGATCGCAAAGCGCGCGCCCAAAGGAATGCGCAGATCGATGCCGGGCAGCACCTCGTCGTCGCCATAGCAGACCCGCAGGCCCTTGAGGTCGATCGCCGCTTGACTCAGGTCTTGGGCCAAAAGGGTCTTATCACTTGAGCGCATCAGCATGCAGTCTCTCCTTGAGCCGCTCGGGGAAATCGGCGGCGGTCACGTCTAGATCAAACAGCGCTTGGCTGGCCGCGCTGGGAAGGCCGAATCCTTGCGCGATGGCGCGCACATTGTGGGCAAACATGCCGATGTAGGTTGCAGCCGGGCTGCCCTCGGGGCCCATGGCATCCGAATAGAGCGCCTGGCCCAGGCCGACTTGGCCGCCGCGCGCAGCAGCACGGGCCAGCAGGGTTTCGATGCTCTTGGGGTCGATGCTGCTCTCAACGAAGGCCACCGGCACCTGGCGGCTGACCAACAGCTCGGCCAGATCGTTCATCCGCTTGAGGCTGGCTTGGCTGTCGGTGGACAGGCCCTGGATGCCCTCGACCTGGAAATCGTAGCGTTGGCCGAAGTAGCCAAAGGCATCGTGCGCGGTCACCAGCACACGGCGCTCGGCGGGCAGGTCCGCGAAGATGGCCTGGGCCCAGGCGTCCAACGCCAGCAACCGCGCTTCATAGCGTGCCGCGCCAGCGCGCAGCGCCGCATCGCAGCCAGGTGCCAACACGGCGTGCGCCTGATCGTTGTCGGTCATTTGATCGACGAGACGCACCAACAGATGCGCCCAGAGCGCAGGGCTCATCCAAAAGTGCGGATCGGTCACCTGCTCGGCGTCATGCATCAACCCAGCCAGGGGCACCGAGGTTGCCAGCGCGAACACCGGCTTGCGCTTGGCGAATTGGTCCAGCGGCTTGGCGAATTGCGCCTCCAGGTGTGCGCCGTTGTGGACCAGGATGTCAGCGGTCAACAGCGCGGTCATGTCCGAGCGGGTCGGGCGGTAGAGGTGCGGATCGCTGCCCGGGCCCAGCAGGCTGCGCACCTGCAAGCAATCGCCTGCAATGAGGCTCAGGGGCTGGCCGATCTGGGCAATGGTGGCCACCACCTGCGGCGCCGCCCAGGCGCCAGCACCAGCACCAGTCCAGCCAAACAGCAGACAGGCAAAGACCGTCGCCAAGACGCGACCCATCTTGCTGCTTGCCTCTGGTCGCCGCCCTGGGGCGCGACCCTTGCTCTGACTTTGCTGTGAGCCCAACATTCTTAGCACGGCTGTTAAGTTTCGCTTCATGTCAAGAAAGTTAGCATTGGCTAACTTCCTGTCAAGGCTCTTACTCTTTTCACGGCATTTGTGATCGCATTTCCGCCACACCCGAGCGTGACGCGGCATCTTGGCCCCGCAATCGCCTGCGATCTCCGCAACAATTGCCACCCAGCGGCAAGCCCGCGCCTTGAGCCCGGTGCGCTCTATGCCCTAGTATCGCCGAACAGATTCGCATGTACGGCAAAGCAAGGAGACAGTGCAGCATGGCTACAGTCGCATTTTTAGGGTTGGGTGTTATGGGCTATCCTATGGCGGGGCATCTGGCCGCCAAGGGCCACACGGTGCGCGTCTATAACCGCAGCGCAGCCAAGCGCCAGGCCTGGACCGATCAGCACCCAGGCAGCGCACACGCCACCCCCAAAGAGGCCGCCCAGGGCGCCGAAGTGGTGTTCTGTTGCGTGGGCAACGACGATGACTTGCGCAGCGTGGTGCTGGGCGATGAAGGTGCCTTTGCCGGCATGGCCACGGGCACGCTGTTCGTCGATCACACCACCGCCTCGGCCAACGTCGCGCGCGAGCTCTACGCCGTCGCCAAAGACAAGGGCTTGGGCTTCATCGATGCGCCGGTCTCAGGCGGCCAAGCGGGGGCGGAAAACGGCGTACTGACCGTGATGTGCGGCGGCGACCAGGCCGATTATGATCGCGCCGAGCCGCTGATTGCCGCTTTTGCCCGCTCCTGCCGCCTGCTGGGCAGCATTGGTTCGGGCCAGTTGACCAAAATGGTCAACCAGATCGCTATCGCGGGCCTGGTTCAGGGCCTGTCCGAAGCCATGAACTTTGGCCAAAAAGCAGGCCTGGACATGGCCGCCGTGCTGGATGTCATCACCAAGGGCGCTGCGGGCTCCTGGCAGATGGAGAACCGCGGCACCACCATGTGCGCCGACGAGTTCGAGTTCGGTTTTGCGGTCGATTGGATGCGCAAAGACCTGGGCATCGTCCTTGAGGAGGCCAAATCCAACGGCGCGCTGCTGCCGGTCACAGCCCAGGTTGATCAGTTCTATGCTGAGGTGCAGCTCATGGGTGGCGGGCGCTGGGATACCTCCAGCCTCATGCGCCGCCTGAACCGCTACTAGAGGCCGCTTGACCACCTCGCGTGCCAGCCTCAAGCGCTATCACCTGCTGCCGCCAACCGCGGTCGAAGGCTGCTATCTGGCGCACGCCCTGCGTTTGCCAGCGGCGGCGCCCGATCTGCCTGCGCGGCATTGGCCGAAGGGCCATTGCCTGAGCGCCGAGGACTGCGCGCAACTGACCGCGCGCGGGCTGAGCGAGCTGCCCGTCATCCGCCCCGAGCCCGGCGACCTGCCCGAAGCCAAGGCCGCAGACCGGCTGGGACAGGCGCTTGACCACCCAAGCCTGGACCTGCGCCCCGCGCCGGGCGGACGGATCAACCTCTATGCCCGCCAGCGCGGCGTGCTGCTGATTGATGCGGACAGGCTGCTTGCCTTCAACCGGTTGAGCGAGGCCCTGGGGCTGGCCACCCTGCCCGCCGAACGCTTGGTCGAAGCTGGAACCCTGGTCGCCAGCCTCAAGGTGGTGCCCTTCGTCGTGCCTCAGGCCCAAGTCGCGGCAGGGCAGGCCTGCCTAGAGGCCGCCGCGCCCCTGCTGCGGGTTGCCCGCTTTGATCCGCGACCGGTGGTGCTGATCCAAACCCAGCTTCCCCAAACCAAAGCCAGCGTTTTGGCCAAGACCGAGACCGTCATGCGCCAGCGCCTCGAACGGCTGGATTGCCCGAACCTTGCCTGCCTGCAAGTGGCCCACCAGCAAGCCGAGGTCCACCAGGCGCTGCAAAACTGCCAAGCGCCGCTGGTCTTGCTGATGGGCGCCTCGGCGGTCTGCGATCGCGGTGACCTGCTGCCCGCCAGCATCGAGGCCCTGGGCGGCAGCATCGAGCATTTCGGCATGCCCGTCGATCCCGGTAATCTGCTGGTGCTGGCCAAACGCCCGCTGCCAGACGGCAAGCTCCAACGGCTGATCATCCTGCCCGGTTGTGCGCGCTCGCCCCAGGACAACGGCACCGATATCGTCCTGCAACGCGCGCTCGCGGACGCGCCGCTGAGCGGAGACTTCCTGATGAGCCTGGGGCTGGGCGGCCTGCTGAAGGAGACCAGCGAACGCGGCCAAGCGCGCGAAGCCCCGCTAGTGGTCTAGGGCAGCCAAGCCCCGACGAGCGTCCAAAACCCTGCAAGACCGTACCAATCGGATCATCAGGCGAACCGTGCGGCGCGGCCCAAGCGGACCAGGGCGAGGAGTCGCAGGTTTTACGCGGCAAATGTCGCCTTTGCCCTGGCGCAGAACTGCTTCACGCGTTAATTATTAAAGGCTTGCAGGAGGCCCAGCTTGCCACTAGGTAGGCCCAAGCATTCTGCCTCACATTTTGCCACACCTGCTAGGAAAGGCCCTGCTGACCATGGCGCAAATTTTTGTCACCGACCGCAACGGCGTCGAGCACACTTTGGAAGCCAAAGAAGGCTGGCGTGTTATGGAAATTATCCGCGACGCGGGCCTGCCGATTGAAGCAGCCTGCGGCGGCTCTTGCGCCTGCGCCACCTGCCACGTCTACGTCGATCCCGACTGGTACGGCAAGCTGCCGGGGCAGGAAGAAGAAGAAGAAGACATGCTGGACCTGGCGATTGATCCGCAAGAGAACTCCCGCCTGTCTTGCCAGCTCAAGTTCGATGCGTCTCTGGACGGCCTGAAGGTGACCTTGGCCCCTGAGTGATGCCAGACCGGGTGCCGGATAGAGCATCAACTGGGGCTAAGGAGACTGGCGGATGAAGCTGGGAATTCTCTCTGATGCCCACGGCAACCTGGAGGCCTTCCAGCAGGGCCTTCGGCTACTGGAGGCCGCAGGTGCCGAGGAGCTGATCTTCTTGGGCGATGCGCTGGGCTACCTACCGGGCCTGGAGGTGCTGGACGCGCTGATTGCCCTCGACTGCCTGTGCATCATGGGCAACCACGAGGTCATGTTGCTGGAACAAGATCCAGCCCAACAGGCCAAACAAAGCCATCTCTACGGCATGCCAGCCCTGCGCGAGGCACTGACGTCCAGCCAAAGGGCTGCCTTGGCGTCCTGGCCAGCGCGCACCCGTATCCAGCGCGCCGGCCAGCGCTTGGAGCTGCTGCATGGCAGCCCCGAAGATCCCACCAACGGCTACCTCTACCCGGACACGCCCTTGGACGCTGCGCTCGCTGCTCTGCCAGATCCTGCCCCCGACTACCTGCTGAGCGGTCACAGTCACCGCGCCATGGACCGTCGCGGCGCCGACACGCGCTTTGTCAATCCAGGCAGTTGCGGCATGCCGCGCGGTCAAGGCGCCGAGCGGTTTCATGCCTCGGTTGCGCTGCTCGATCTCACGCGTCCGGCGCAGGATCCATCAGCCGTGCAACACCTATACTACGACATCAGCGCAGCCATCAGCCGCGCGGCGCTGGATGACACGGGTGGCGCGCGCGTGCCCCAGGGCCTTCTGGATTATTGGGGGCTGACAGCCAAGCAGGCGGCACCTCAGGACAGCTAGGTTGCGCGCGTGCGATCCACCGCAGTCGGCTGCTCCACACCGCAGGTCCAAGGCCATTGATTTCTCACCACCGCAGGATTAAGCATAGCGCGACCCTACCTCCCTAGGTGATCCATCGCCAGCACAGCGCATCTCGCTTGCTTGGCAGACCTCCGTCTAAGCCCCTTGACCCCGCCCCCAAAGGCTGCATTCGCCCCATGAATTTCTTCGACATCATCCGCAAGGAGCTTTGGTTCGGCTTTCGCAATATCTCGGGTTGGTGGGCGCTCAGTCGCCGCAACCTGGCATCACTGAACCGGCGCTCCTCGATCGGCCTGTTGTGGCAGATGCTGTCCACGATCATCTTTATCGGCATGCTGTCGCTGGTCTACTCCATGGTCTTCAGCATCAATTTGGCCGACTACATGCCCTATATCGCGCTGGGCTACGTCAATTGGATGTTCATTTCCAACTCCATTGCATCAGCGCCAGATATCATGCTGACTCACAAAGAATATCTGCTCAACAAGACCTACCCCTACGGCATGTACTTCATCGCCAACACCGTCTCCAAGCTGACGGTCTATGGGTTGCAAATGTTGGTGGCGCTGTTCGTGGCGCTGATCTTCGGCTACGGCTTTAGCTGGGCCAGCTTGATCCTGCCGGTCTCGGCCCTGGTTTTGACCACCTTCAATTTTTCGTTGTCGATGCTGATTGGCATCATTGCCGTCCGGTTTCGCGACCTGGGCCCGCTGATCAATGCCGGCCTTCTGATCATCTTCCTGTCCACGCCCATCTTGTGGAATGCGGACCTTTTGAAGGGGCGCGCGGCCATCGTCGCGGTCAATCCATTTTATCACGCCATCGAAGTGGTTCGTGGACCGGTCATGTCCGCCCGCGTCCCTTGGGAGTCGTTGGGCTTTGTCGTGCTGCTCAGCGCCGTGCTGATGCTGCTCGCGCTTGAGGCCCTGCGCCGTTCGCGCCGCACCCTTGTATATTATCTCTAGGAGATCGAGCGTGGCTAAAGTCATCGTCAAAGATCTGCATCTTCGCTATCCGGTAATCCTCAGCACCCGCTCTTTGCGCAAGGAGCTGCTGAAGGGCCTGAGCTTTGGCCTGCTCCATCGCGGCACGGAAAAGCGGGTCAATCACATCCATTCGCTCAAGGGCATTTCCTTTGAGGCGCACGAGGGCGATCGCATTGGCATCGTCGGCCGCAATGGTGCAGGTAAGTCAACGCTCTTGAAGATCTTGTCTGGGATCTATTTCCCGTCAGAGGGCGATCTGACCGTTGAGGGGAGCGTCGAGGCACTACTCAATCCCGGCCTTGGCATCGAGCCCGAGGAGACCGGTGTGGAGAATATCCACTTCGCCCTAGACATGGCGCAAGTCCCGAAGGCCAAGAAACCCGCCATCGAACAAGACGTGCGCGACTTTACCGAGCTCGGTGATTTTCTGGATCACGCAGTCCGCACCTATTCTGCGGGCATGACGACCCGTTTGGGCTTTGCCCTAGCGACCATCCATGCGCCGGAAATCCTGATCATGGACGAGGTGATCGGCGCGGGCGATGCGGCCTTCTATAAGAAGGCCGACCGCCGTTTGCGAGCGCTGGCCGACCGAACCAAGATCATCTTCTTGGCGTCGCATTCCAGCGAGCTGATCCGCGACTGGTGCAACAAGGTCATGTGGATCGACCACGGCGAAATCAAAGCTTTCGGCCCGGTTGACGCGGTGCTGGATACCTATATGGAGCAGCACGGCGGCTCTTGACGCAAAGCCC
>CAZHYF010000037.1:11563-16408 GCA_964536635.1 uncultured Rhodospirillaceae bacterium
GCGTGTCGAGCCCTAAAAAACTCGGGATGAATGCTTGCTTGCGCCAAGAACAAATTTATATTGCCGCAAGAAACCACACCAATACAGACACGCGCCCGCGTGGCTCGACGGGCGCTCTCAGCTCGCAGATGCCAGCCAGGTCACTCCAGCGCCCGCGGGCAGATCGCGTTGCAGCGCTGCGTTGCCCTGCGCTGCCCTGTGCCCTTGCGTGAGCCGCTTCGTGGCCGGAGCGGTCCTGCCTGTGACTTGCCCGTGCCCGTGCCTGTACGCCACCAATCCGGAGCCCGACCCATGACGCCTTCCCTCGATACCGCCCGCCGCCAAGTCGAGGCCTGCATTGACCAGGCGAGCCAGGGGCTGGTAGACCGCCGACGTCTGATCGAGTTGCTGTTCCTAGCCCTAATTACTAAGGAACATCTACTGCTGATCGGCCCGCCGGGGACCGCGAAGTCCTTGGCGGTGAAACGCGCGACCGAGGGCCTTCAGGCGCGTTATTTCGAATACCTGCTCGGTCGCTTTTCTGAGCCCAACGAGCTGTTCGGCGGATTAGACCTTGCTGCCCTTAAAGAAGGGCGCGTTCAGCCGGTGACCAGCAACATGCTGCCAGAGGCCGACGTCGCCTTCCTGGACGAAATCTTCTTGGGCTCGACCGCCATTTTGAATACCTTGTTGGGGCTACTCAACGAGCGTCTCTACACACGCGGAGCCTTCAAGGCAAAAGCGCCCTTGCGCACCTGCGTTGGTGCCTCAAATCGGCTGCCTAGCGACAGCATGCTCGCCGCTTTTGCCGACCGCTTCCTTCTGACCCTCTTCTTGGAGCCCGTCGCGGATGACAGCATTGAAGCCCTTTTGGAGGGCGGCTGGGCGATGGATGATGGTGCCCTAGCGCGGCCCGGCAGCTCTGCCGATGATGGCCTCCCATCCGGCGCTCAATCCGCTCAACTCAGCCTAGACGATCTCGATCGCCTGATCCTTGCCAGCCTCGACGTTGACATGGAGGCAATTCGCCCGCAGTTCGCCCACTTGGTTCGCAAGTTGCGCTTGGCGGGGGTCAAGCTGTCGGACCGTAGGATCGTAAAAGCGCAAAAACTCGTGGCCGCAGCCGCCGTACTGCGCGGGGAAGCTGCTGCGACCGCCCGAGACCTATGGGTTCTCATCTATTTGATCCAGGACCCTGGCCAACAAAGCCAGGCCAAGGACTTGTTGGCACACGAGCTCAGCCAGACCGTCAACCCCATCCTGCCCGATAGTGCGAAGGCGGCAGGCTATGGGGAAAAAGCCCTGGCAGCCGACCTCATCAAGCGCGTTGAAGCGGTGTTGGCGCAGAGGCCAGCACTCGACAGTGATCCCGCTTATGAAATGTGGTTGGTTCGCCTTGAAACACTCCTGACCGCAATCGACGCCGCCTTTGGTGAAGCGGACCTGCCACAGGACCTGCGCATGGCGCGCCTGGCGCTGAAATCCCCACTGGAGAATGCCAGCGGACAGAAGAATTCTGAACCGGCGTCAGAACAGCCCTTGGGCAAGCAAACGGCGCCGGTCAAGGCCCTGCCCGGCAAGAGCCCTTGGAACCGCTAAGGACAGACCATGGTCAACCGCGCTTCGCTCACGCGGTCGCAAAACAACGCGACCCTAGGCGATCTGACCCTAAGTTGGCAGCCCTGCACGGCAAGCCGCCTCCCAGACGCACTCTTGCTCCAGCCCAGCCAAGCGCCGGAGGTCTTCGCAGCCCTGTTGACCCGCGCCGAAATCTGGAGCGACCTTCGCCTGGTCCAAGGCCATGGCTGGCAAGTCCTGTTGGCCTGCCCGGATCCAGACAACTCCCAGCAGCGCTTGCTGCCGCGTTTGCCCCTGGCAGCGTTCACCGATGGAGCGGGCCCGCAGTCGCCTGCATTTTCTGGTCTAACGGAGCTGCTTTCCGGCATCTTCTTGCCGCTCCACTGGCGGCTGGATGCGCCGCAGCACATCGTTGAAGACCTGCTGTTGCAACTCCAGCAGCAGGAAGGTTGCCCCATCGCGATCTTGCCCCAAGACCAGGATGCGCACAGCCTTCGTCTACTGCGGCTCGACCAGGCACAACGCTTGGCGACCATTGATTTTGAGCGCTGGCGTAAGCGTTTCCTTGGGGATCAAGGCCAATGACCAAACGCTCCGCCAGCCAGGCTGAAACGCAAACGACCAAGCTGCCCCATGGCGTGCCATCGCTCTACCGCCCTTTGGCCCCGACCCTAGCCCTTTTGAGCGAAGACTTGCTGCAGGCTCTGCAAGGCCCGCTGTCAGCGCTTGCCAGCCTGCAAGACCCTTTTGCCTTGCAGGATTTCCAGGACCAAGGCGAGCATGCGGGGCTGTCGGGCCTGAATAACCATGGTGACCTTGACCGCCTCGCCGCAAGCGAATGGCTGCTGCAAAGCGAACTGCCCGAGGAATTCTTGCGTCGGCTGTTGGACAGAGAAGCCTTGTACCACGAGCCGCTGTATGAAAATCCTGGCAAGCGCCAGATCGCGCGCCTGCTGTTGGACGCCAGTCCTCACAGCTTGGGGCTGCCGCGCATCCTTCAGCTGGCCGTGCTCTTGCATCTCGGTGCCTTGGCCCAACGAACACAGGTCGAGCTGAGGTGGACCATCGCCGGGGCGCAGCCGCCAGCGGCCGAGAATGCCAAGGACGCGTGGCAGAGCGGCATCAACCACGCCACGTTGCGCTGGCTTCTGAGCAGCAGCGTTCTGAGTCCGCTTACCCGCGAAGACTACCAGCGCCAATTCGACACCCTGCCGCTTGTGGCACAAGAGACACCGGCCGCCACACCGGACACGACACCGGACACATCAAGCCCGCTTGATTTTGTACTTGCACCGCGAGCCAGTGTGCCGGTGCTGCCCGACAGCATCAATCTTTTGACCTTCGAGCCCCTCCCCCGTGACCCGGCTGGACAAGCCGGTCTGAGCCTTCAGCAGACCCTTGCAGGCCAGGCCACAGAGGAGCGCCAACTGCGCTTGCCAGGCGATGGCCTATGTTTGGCGGCGCTGCGCAGACCGCTGAAACCGGAGGTCAGCGTTGCGTCACTTGAGGCGGGCCGCTTGGACCCTGCCGCCTGGCCCAAGGTCGATACCGAATGGGCGTTGCGCCACTATGCCTTTGCCACTCAAGCGCTCGCCGTCGCGCGTCACGACGGCCGTTTTCTGGTGCTGCATCGCGATCCAATGCGCAGCTTTGCTCTGCGCCTCAACCGCAGCGACCTGCTCGCTGGCTACCGCCTAACGGCCCATTCCTTGATGCTCTGGCTGCGCGGCGACAACGGCCGAGCAGACCGCTTTGAAATGCGGCACTATAAGCTCCACCAAGGCCACCCCGTTGGAGCGCCAGAGCGCCGCTTTGCGCCAATTGCCTCTGGCCAGTTTGCCAAGAACTTCGGCCCCTTCGATCTTCCACAGCTCACAGCTTCGGACTTGCTGCATGCCACCTTCTACAGCGCTGCCCATCGACGCTATCTGTCACATTTCGACCCCGGAAGCACCAAAGCCACAAAGGACCACGAGACCAACCTTGTTCTGAGCGCCAACAGCCACCACGCGCTGATGACCGGAAGCCAGGGGATACGCATTTGCGACCTGTCTGGCGCCCGCGCCAGCACTTGGCCGATCGTAAAAGCGTCGGACTCTTTTGACGACGACCTCGTTACGCCCCGTAGTTTTCTGTTCGACGCCAAGCAGCAAATTCTGAGCCTGACCAACAACGGGCGCCGCTGGCATTGCTTTCGCCCTGGTCGCGCGCTGCCCTACACGGTTCTAAAGGAAGACCATCGCGCCTTGCGCTTTTCCTTTGAAGGCAACAACTTGACGGCACTTGTCTACTCTGATCCTAGACTAGGCGGCGACGGGCAATTGCACCGCCTCATATGTGCAACTGGTTCTCTTCAAGGCCAAGCCCAACGCGATCTGGAAGGGCCGCTGACCCAAGTGCGCCTTAACCCCAAAACCGGCGAGGTCTAGGGGCTTCGCCTCGATGCCAACAACCAAATGATCGGCGTCAGCCTACTGTCCGACACCCAGAAAAACAAAGCGTCCAAGGTGCAAGATTATCGGTTCGCCGAGGTGGCAACGGTTGGGGACCGGACACCTGACAACTCTCAGAAGAGCGGTGCATGAGACAACCCAGTGCCAACACGTCCAAGGGCTCCTTTGCAGAGCGACGTCAGCCGGCGCCAGCCAGCGGTTCGCGCCGTCCCGAACTGCTCGCCTGCCGTCCACAGCGACTTGCGGGAGTGGCGCTCTGCGATGCGCGCCTAGCTCTTCTTCTGGCGAATGCGCTGCTCCCAAGCGTGCGCCGGCATGTCGAACGCCTTCTGTATTGGCCAGCGTGCCAGAACCGCCCTGCGGTCATCGCTGTGCTGTTTGCAACCCAACAGACACTCGATCATGAGACCCTAGGCACATTGCGCCCCTTGTTTCAAAGCGCTCATGGGTTCTGCGATGCACCCGATATCCCCGCCAGCAAGGACTGCCTGCGTCTTTGGTGGCAGGGGCAACCGCACGACTTCGACATGCAACAGGCCGAGCGCTTGTCGCTCAGCCTGCTTTGGCCGCTCGGCTCGGTTGAGCGCCACGACAGCAAAACCCTGCCGAGCCTGACCGGGGACAGGGGAAGGCGGACACCCAAGGCCAGCCCTATCCAGGCAAGGGACCCGGCCTTGGCAGCGCTCGGTGGAGCGCAACACCTGGATGCCCTGGCGCGCGAGCCGGAGAAAGGCGAGGGCCGAGCCTGGTTTCGTGTGGCCTGGGGCATCGCCGACACATTTAGGTCAACCCGCCGTGTTGTTCGCGAAGGCTTTGGGCTCATCTGGACCTTGCT
>CAZHYF010000038.1:0-7426 GCA_964536635.1 uncultured Rhodospirillaceae bacterium
GTCTGTTCGACCACAAGGCGGCCGCCGCGCAGATCGAGCAGCTCATGACCAGCTAAAGCGGCTTGCGCTGACGCCTTGCCCGACTATGCTGCCGGAAAAACAACGGCAAGCGGGAGGTGCCAGCCATGAACATCGCCATGTGGTCCGGGCCGCGCAATCTGTCCACCGCCATGATGTACGCCTTTGGCGCGCGCAGCGATTGCGGCGTGTGGGACGAGCCCTTCTATGCCGCCTATCTGGCCGCGACCGGCCTGGAGCATCCGATGGGCGCCCAGATTATTACTGCTGGCGAGACCGACGCCGCCACAGTGGCGCTGCGCTGCGCTGCTCAAGCGACCGGCGGTCAAGCACACTTCTATCAAAAGCACATGACCCACCACATGATCCCGGCCATCCCGCGCGATTGGTTTGGCCAGGTGCAGCATGTCTTCTTGATCCGCCACCCCGCGCGCGTCTTGGCCTCCTATGCCGCCAAGCGCGAAAACCCGACCCTGGCCGATATCGGCTTTAGCCAGCAGGCCGAGATTTTTGATCAGGTCCAAGCCATGGGACTGCCCGCCCTCGTGATCGACAGCCACGATGTTCGCGACGCCCCCGAGGCCATGTTGCGCGCACTCTGCGCAGGCCTGGAGCTGCCCTTCGAACCCGCCATGCTGGCCTGGCCTGCCGGCGGCCACCCGGACGATGGCGTCTGGGCGCCGCACTGGTACGACGCCGTCCACCGATCAACCGGCTTTGCGGGCCCTGAAGGCCCCCTGCCCCAATTGCCGCCAGAGCTGCAAGGCATCTTGGAACAAGCGCTTGAGCCCTATCAGCGGCTCAAGGCCCAGGCCCTGCGCCCACAGGAGGTCGCGGCATGATCCCGGCCCAGCCTCTGACCACCCACAGCGCCGAGCAAGACGCGCGCAACGACGACCTTTTGATCTACGTCAACGGTGATTTGGTGCATAAGGACGAAGCCAAGGTCTCGGTCTATGATTCGGGCTTTATGCTGGGCGACGGCATGTGGGAGGGCATGCGGCTCTATGATGGCCACTGGGCCTTCTTTGACGAGCACATGGACCGCCTGTTCTCTAGCTGCAAAGCCGTCAGCCTAGAGATCGGGCTCGGTCGCGAAGACATCCGCGCCCTGCTCAATCGCACGGCGGCTGCCAACGGCATGACCAGCGATGCCCATTGTCGCCTGATGATCACCCGCGGACGCAAAGCCAAGCCCTTTCAGCACCCCTCGCTCAGCCGCTGGGGGCCGACCATCGTGGCCATTGTCGAGCACTCCAAGCCCGCCGGAGCCCTGGCGGCTAAGGGGATCCGCCTGGCCAGCGTGCCCCAGGTGCGCGGCCTGCCGCACAGCCAAGACCCCAAATTCAACAGCCATTCCAAACTGAATTGCGTCATCGCCTGCCTGCAAGCCGAGCAAGCCGGGGCCGACGAAGGGCTCATGCTGGACCCGCAGGGCTTTGTGAACACCACCAACGCCTGCAATTTCTTTATTGTGCGCAAGGGGCAGGTTTGGACCTCGACCGGTGATTACTGCATGAACGGGGTCACGCGGCAAAAGGTGATCGACCTCTGCCGAGCCAATGACATCCCCGTATTCGAGAAAAACTTTTCGCTCTACGAGGCCTACGGCGCCGATGAGGCCTTCTTGACCGGCACTTTTGGCGCTCAGACCCCCGTGGCGGAGATCGACGGGCGCACTATTGGCGGTTCAGAGCGCCCGCTCACCCAGCGCATTCGCGGTCTGTACAAGGCGCTGATCGCCGATTACATCGCCCAGCAAGACCCTGGCTTAGCGGTTGGAGCAGCCAGCCCGGGGCCCCAGTCTCACTAGCGGGCGATTCGAGCCCTACCGTTGCGTTACCGGGGCAGATCGGGGGCAAAGGTCAGAAATTATTGCTCAAACGCCAAAATTTTTGACTGGCTGTTGACAAAGGTCGCGATTAAGATTTGAAGGTGGCATGGACTGCCGTTCCAGCAACCTGGATCAAGCGGCCGCCATTTAAAGAGGACCGGCACAGTCGGCCTCATCCGACAACAGGGAGACAAACATGAAAAAATTTCTGACTGCGACCGCAGCCTGCGCATTGTTGGCTGGCGCAGCCGCCGCTGAAGAGATCAAGATCGGCGTGATCTTGGGCTTCACCGGCCCCATCGAATCAACCGTGGCTCACATGGGCCCGGCTGCTGAGCTGGCAATCAAAGAAGTGTCAGACAGCGGCAAGCTGTTGGGCGGCGCTACTGTGACTGCGATCCGCGGCGACGACGGCTGTATCGATTCTGCTGGTGCAGTAGCTGTTGCAGAGCGTCTGATCACTTCAGACGGCGTTAAGGGTATCGTTGGTGGTGACTGTTCTGGTGTAACCGGTGCAATGCTGCAAAACGTTGCGCGCCCGAACGGCATGGTGATGATTTCGCCCTCAGCGACTTCACCCGGCCTGTCAACTGCTGAAGATGATGGCCTGTTCTTCCGTACCGCACCGTCTGATGCGCGTCAGGGACAGATCATGGCTGAAATCATGATGGAGCAGGGCGTTACGACCGCTGCTGTGACCTACACCAACAACGACTACGGCAAGGGCCTGGCTGACGCCTTCGCAGCGTCTTACGCTGCTGCTGG
This sequence comes from uncultured Rhodospirillaceae bacterium, assembly GCA_964536635.1. Taxonomy (GTDB): domain Bacteria; phylum Pseudomonadota; class Alphaproteobacteria; order UBA7985; family JAUIBT01; genus JAUIBT01. The sequence continues at coordinate 2,618 of CAZHYF010000038.1, forward strand.
CGGTACCATCACCCTCAGCGCTCCGCACGAAGACGGCAAGGCAGACTACTCTGCTGAAATCGGTGCACTGGCTTCGGCTGGCGGCGACCGTCTGGTTGTTGCAGGCTACGTTGACCAGGGCGGTTCTGGCATGGTGCGTGCGGCTCTGGACTCTGGCGCTTTCGACACCTTCCAGTTCGTGGACGGCATGATCTCTGCACAGTTGATCGAGAACTTTGGTTCAGAGATCGACGGTTCTGCTGGTCAGCACCCCAGCCCCTCTACCGAGCTGGCTGCCCGCTTTGCGGAAGTCGCTGGTGGCAACGGCTTCGAGCCTTCTACTCCCTTCGCACCTGAGTCTTACGACGCAGCGGCTCTGATCCTGCTGGCTATGCAGTCTGCTGGTTCTTCTGACCCCGCTGATTACAAAGACCACGTGATGAAGGTTGCTAACGCTCCTGGTGAGCCGATCCAAGCTGGCGAGCTGGCCAAGGCTCTGGAGATCCTGGCTGCTGGTGGCGACATCGACTACATCGGTGGTACCGGCGTTGAGCTGGTTGGCCCCGGCGAGGCGGCTGGTAACTACCGCGAGATGAAGGTCGAGGGTGGCAAGGACGTAACGGTCCGCTTCCGCTAAGATCGCGACGCGAAACAAGACAGCCCGGACCCCACGTCCGGGCTGTTTTTCTATCGGCTCTTTGCGCCGGTAGCGCGACGGCCCGGGTCGCTTCTGGGCAACCCCCAAGGCGGCCAAGGCCCTAACAACCGCAAACTCAGCATGGCGACGGCCAACCCTGGCTCCGTGCCGCTGAGGCTGCCAAGACAATAAACACGACCGGAGGGGAACAGGTGATCAAAGTTGAAAACCTGCACAAGCATTTCGGTGGCTTTCATGCCGTTGACGGCGCCAGCCTGGAAATCGCTGAAGGCTCCATTACCGGCCTGATCGGGCCCAATGGTGCCGGCAAAACCACACTTTTTAACGTCATCGCCGGCGTTCATGCCCCCACCTCTGGGCGCGTGACCTTGAAGGGCGAGGACATCACAGGCCTGCCCCCGCACGAGCTGTTTCACCGCGGCGTGCTGCGCACCTTCCAAATCGCGCACGAGTTCGGCTCTATGACCTGCCGCGAGAACTTGATGATGGTGCCTGCGGCCCAGTCGGGCGAAACGCTGTGGAACACCTGGTTCGCGCGCAAGAAGATCCGCGAAGAAGAAGAAGCCCTGCGCGCCAAAGCCGACGAGGTGCTGGAGTTCTTGACCATCAGCCACCTGGCCGACCACAAGGCGGGTCAGGTCTCAGGCGGCCAGAAGAAGTTGTTGGAGCTGGGCCGCACCATGATGGTCGATGCCAAGATCGTCTTTTTGGACGAGGTGGGCGCAGGCGTGAACCGCACCCTGCTCAACACCATCGGCGATGCCATCATCCGCTTGAATAAAGAGCGCGGCTATACCTTCGTGGTCATCGAGCACGACATGGATTTCATCGGCCGCCTCTGTGATCCGGTTATCTGTATGGCCGAAGGCAAGGTCTTGGCCGAAGGCACGCTGGATGAAATCAAAGCCAACGAGCACGTTATTGAGGCCTACTTGGGTACCGGCTTAAAAAATAAGCAGAAAGGAGCAGCATAATGGCAGAACCCTTTCTGATCGGCGACGCCATGACCGGCGGTTATGGCAACGGCCCAGACATCTTGCACGACTGTACCGTGGCGGTCAGTCTGGGCGAGATCGCGGTCATCGTTGGCCCCAACGGTGCCGGCAAGTCCACCGCTATGAAGGCCGTCTTCGGCATGCTCAACGTTCGCCAGGGCGCTGTCCGGCTGAACGGCGAGGACATCACCGCGCTCAGCCCGCAAGATCGCGTGCTGAAGGGCATGGGCTTCGTGCCCCAGACCCACAACATCTTCACCTCGATGACCGTCGAGGAAAATCTGGAGATGGGCGCCTTCATCCGCACCGACGATTTCAGCGATACCATGGCCCAGGTCTATGACCTGTTCCCCATCCTGAAGGAAAAGCGCCACCAACACGCGGGCGAGCTGTCCGGCGGTCAGCGCCAGCAGGTTGCGGTTGGCCGGGCGCTGATGACCCAGCCCAAGGTCTTGATGCTCGACGAGCCCACCGCGGGCGTCAGCCCCATCGTGATGGACGAGCTGTTCGACCGGATCATCGAGGTGGCGCGCACCGGTATTTCGATCCTGATGGTCGAGCAGAACGCGCGCCAGGCGCTGGAGATCGCGGACAAGGGCTATGTGCTGGTGCAGGGGCGCAACGCCTATACCGGCACCGGTCAAGAGCTGCTCGCCGATCCTGAAGTTCGCAAATCATTCCTGGGGGGCTAGACGATGGATTATTTAAACGCCCTTGTGGTCTTCGCTAACTTCGTTGGCATCCCCGCTATCGCCTATGGCAGTCAGCTCGCTTTGGGCGCGCTGGGCGTGACCTTGGTCTATGGCGTGCTGCGGTTTTCAAACTTCGCCCACGGCGACACCATGGCCTTTGGCACCATGATTGCGGTGCTCTGCACCTGGTGGATGCAAAGCGTGGGCATCAGTTTCGGCCCCCTGCCCACAGCCCTACTGAGCCTGCCGCTCGCCATCGCGCTCACCGCACTGCTGCTGGTGGCGACCGACCGGCTGGTCTATCGCTTCTACCGCAAGCAAAAGTCACCGCCGGTGATCTATCTGATTGTCTCGCTGGGCGTCATGTTCATCATGAACGGCCTGGTGCGCTTCATCATTGGACCGGGCGATCAGCGCTTCTTCGATGGCGCGCGCTTCATCATTTCTGTGCGTGATTTCAAGGCTTTGACCGGTTTAGAAGAAGGGCTGGCGATCAAAACCACCCAAGGCCTGACGGTCGTCACGGCGGTGATCGTGGTCGCGATCTTGTTCTGGTTCTTGAATCGAACCCGTACCGGCAAGTCCATGCGCGCCTTCTCGGACAACGAGGATTTGGCGCTGCTGTCGGGCATCAACCCCGAGCGCGTCGTGCTGGTCACCTGGCTGATTGTTGCTGCCTTGGCCACCGTCGCCGGCGTGCTCTATGGCCTGGACAAGAGCTTCAAGCCCTTCGTTTATTTCCAATTGCTGCTGCCGCTGTTTGCCTCGGCGATCGTCGGCGGCTTGGGCAACCCGGTCGGCGCGATTGCTGGCGGCTTCGTCATCGCCTTCTCAGAGGTGACCGTGACCTATGCCTGGAAAAAGGTGCTGGTCTACGCCCTGCCCGACCACTTGGAGCCGGACGGCTTGGTGCAATTGCTCACCACAGACTATAAATTCGCGGTCAGCTTCGTGATCCTGGTGATTGTGCTGCTGTTCCGACCCACGGGACTCTTCAAGGGGAAAGCGCTATGACCGACCGACTGAAGGCCTTTGGCTACTTCGCTCTCATCGCCGCTCTAATAGTTTGGACTGGCGTCTACCAAAGCTGGAACTCGGCGCTGGTCATCGTCAACATGGGGCTGATCTCTGCGGTCATGTCTTTGGGCGTTAACCTGCAATGGGGCATCGCTGGCCTTTTGAACGTGGGTATCATGGGCTTCGTCGCGTTGGGCGGCCTGGCCACCGTGCTGATCTCCATGCCGCCCGTGCGCGAGGCTTGGAGCGCAGGCGGCCTGGCTATCCTGCTGGGCTTGGCCATCGGGGCTGCGACCATCGCGCTGGCGGTTCAAGCCTATAAGCGCCTGCCCAAGGGGCTGGTGCGGGGCCTGGCTCTGCTGGCGATCTTGCTGGTTGGCTTCTATCTGACCCGCGTTATCGCCACTCCCGGCATCAAGGCCGTCGAAGCCATCAGCCCTGCTTCTACGGGCTACCTTGGCGGCCTGGGCCTGCCGGTCTTGATCACTTGGCCGGTTGGTGGCCTGCTGGCTGCGGGTGCGGCTTGGGTGATCGGCAAGACCGCTTTGGGTCTGCGCTCTGACTACCTGGCGATCGCCACGCTCGGCATCTCAGAGATCATCATCGCCGTGCTCAAAAACGAAGATTGGCTCAGCCGTGGCGTGAAGAACGTCATCGGCATCCCGCGACCGGTGCCCTATGAGGTGGACCTTCAAGTCGCGCCTTGGTTCATCGAGCGTGCCGCGCAGGTGGGCTTGGATGTCACCACCGCCTCGACCCTGTATGTGAAGGTCAACTACGGCATCTTGTTCACCGTCGTGCTGCTGATCCTGCTGTGGCTGTCGCAAAACGCGCTCAACAGCCCCTGGGGCCGCATGATGCGCGCCATTCGCGACAACGAGGTGGCGGCCCGCGCTATGGGCAAGAACGTCACCGCGCGCCATTTGCAGGTCTTCGTGCTGGGCTCGGCCATTTGTGGCATCGCTGGAGCCATGATGACCACCATGGATGCGCAGTTGACCCCCAGCTCTTATCAGCCGCTGCGCTACACCTTCTTGATTTGGGTGATGGTGATCGTCGGCGGATCGGGTAACAATCTGGGCGCCGTCCTGGGCGGTTTCTTGGTCTGGTTCTTGTGGGTCCAGGTCGAGCCCCTCGGCCAATTCCTGATGAGCATCCTGACCTCACCGCTGCCGGAAGGCTCGGTGTTGAAGGACCACCTGCTGGCCAACTCCGCGCATATGCGCCTTCTGACCATGGGTTTGTTCCTGCTCTTCATGCTGCGCTTTAGTCCGCGCGGGCTCTTGCCCGAAAAGTAACTCCGCTGCACTGGAGACAAAAAATCAGGGCTCGCTGTCGCCAGCGAGCCCTTTTTGTGTGCCTATCTTCTCTGGCCGCCTCATCAGTGCATATTTCGGTCGCTTGCCCTCGCCAACCCGGCGTTATTGAATGGTCCTTAACGCAAAGTCACCAGCGCTCTTGGTCCCAA
>CAZHYF010000038.1:7526-16213 GCA_964536635.1 uncultured Rhodospirillaceae bacterium
TCCAAGTCTTCGTACTGGCCCGACTTCAGGCTCCAGATAAAGGCCGCGAGCCCCAGCCCCCCCAGAAACAAGGCCACTGGCACCAAGATCAACAAACCGTTCATGAGCCCACCTGCCCAGCCATACCTGGCTCCAATCGAGGGGCTGGCGCTGCGGGTTTGACCGCCGTGCCTTGAGCCACGGGGTTTGCGGGCGCGCCCGTCTGCTTCAGTCCGGCCCGCATCCACGACAGGCGCATCGCATTCGCCACGACGACAATCGACGAGCTGGACATGGCTACCGCTGCAATCAGCGGCGTCACCAGGCCCATGACTGCCAAGGGCACTGCCACGCAATTATAGGCCAGGGCGATCATGAAGTTTTGCTGGATAACCCGGCGGGTCTTGCGCGACAGTTCGAGGACCAGCGGCAGGCTAGCCAGGCTCTGGCGGGTCAGCACCACATCGGCCGCCGCACGCCCGACATCGCTGGCCGCTGCTGCAGCAATCGAGGCATGGCCGCGCGCCAAAGCAGGCGCATCGTTGAGCCCATCGCCCACCATCAGCACTTTGTGGCCCGCAGCGCCCAGGTCATCCAGGGCCGCCGCCTTGTCCGCTGGGCTGAGCTGGGCTTGCCAATCGGTGATCTCCAGCGCCTGCGCCACGGCCTTGACCGCAAAGTCGCGGTCACCCGACAAGATCGCGGGCGCGTAGCCTTGCGCCTGCAGCCAGGCCATCGCCAGGTCCGCACCCTCGGTCAGGTCTTGATCCAGCCGATAGGCGCTGACCCCCTGCCCTTCGACGCCAAAGGCCAATTGCGCCTCGGCAAGCAGAGCTTGATCGCCCGGAGTGCCGGGGGCGATTTCGGCCACCCACTCAGGCCGCCCCAAACGCAGACGCTGGTCGCGCCAGCGCGCCTCCATGCCAAGTCCCGGCACTTCGCGCAGGTCTTGCAAGGGCTCGCCCTCCTGCGCCTCCAGCAGGCGAGCCAGCGCGCGCGCTGCGGGGTGGTGCGAAGCTTCAGCCAAGGTCTTGATCAAGGGCAATTGCCCCGGCTGTTGGCTCAGAGGCAGCGCGCGGGGCTCTGCCTTGGTCAAGGTGCCGGTCTTGTCTAACACGATGCGGTCCACTTCGGCCAAGCGCTCGATGGCCGAGCCTTCCTTGACCATGACGCCATTCTTGAACAATCGCGCCGAGGCCACGACTTGGGCGACCGGCACGGCCAGCCCCAAAGCGCAGGGGCAGGTGATGATCAGCACCGCAATGGCGACGTAGAGCGCTTGATACCAATCGCCCTGGGTCGCCGCCAACCAGCCCAGGAAGGCCGCAGCCGCCAAGGCATGCACCACGGGCGCATAGAGCCGCGCCACGCGATCCGCCAGGCGGACATAAGCGCCCTTGCCCTGCTCAGCAGCCTCCATCATGGCCATGATCTCTGCCATGAATGAGGTCTGAGCCGTGCTGCTGGCTTGCAGCTCCAGGCTGCCGTTGAGCACCAGAACGCCTGCCTGGAGCTCTTGACCCGGACTGGCTGCAATCGGCTCGCTTTCGCCGCTGACGATCGACAGGTCCAGGTCGCTGGCACCGCTCAGCACGCGGGCATCCACCGGCAGGCGATCACCGGCCCGCACACGCAACCGCTGGCCGGGCTGCACCTCGTCCACGGGCACGACGGTCACGTGCCCCGCCTCATCGACCGAACGCGCCGTGCGCGCGGCCATGCGCGAGAGGCTCGCCACCGCACCCAAGGCGCGCCTGCGCATCAGGTGATCCAGATAGCGGCCCACCAGCAAGAAGAACATAAGGCTGAGGGCAGCATCGAAATAGGCGTGTTGGCCGCCAGTCAGCGCTTCGTAGAGGCTGAGCCCCAGCGCCAGCAGGATCGCCAAGCTGATCGGCACATCCATGTTGAGCTGCGCTTTGCGGAGCGCCCGCCAGGCCGAGGCGAAAAAGACCCGCCCGGACACCGCAGTCGCCGGAATGGCGATAAGGCCAGAAATCAGGTGAAAGAGCTGATTGGTCGCCTGATCGGTGCCCGACCAGTTGGCGACCGACATCAGCATGACGTTGGAGGCAGCAAAGCCAGCCACACCCAAGGCGATCAACAGGTGACGGCCTTCAGGATCTTGACTGCCAGTCTGCCCCTCCAAGTCCAAGGCTTGCGCTTCGTAGCCCAAGGCTTCAACCGCCTGGACCAAGCTGAGCGCAGAGCGCTGCGCTGGTTGCCAGACCACCCGCAAGCGTTTGAGCGACAGGTTGGCCCTTGCGCTCTCAACGCCCGCAAGCTGGCCGAGGCCGCGCTCCAGGGTTTGAATGCAGGAGGCGCAATGCATGCCCGGCACCAACAGGTCCAGCTGCCAGCGCTCCGCAGCCTGGTCACTGCCGTCTCTGTCGGGCTCCAAACGACGCGCCTGGGCCATCAGCGCTTGATTGCGCTCTTGGCTCAAGGCATCGCCAGTACCGGCACCCAAAGCATCGAGTTCAAGTGCCGTAGGTTTCAGCGCACAGCAGGTCATTGTAACACCCCGGTGCCGTCGGCACGCACAAAGAGTTGCGCCTGGCGCTTGTAGATTTGGCCTTGTAGATCAAGGGCTTCAATCGTCAGCGCCCAAAGCCCCGGTGCAAGCGGCTGTTCAGCGGCCAAGGCGCCGCTGGCGTCTTGGCTCAACACCAATTCAAAGTCCTGCTGCTCGAAGGCCGGGCGACCAAGTTGAACCCGCGCCTGCTCGAAGGCCAGCGCCTGTCCCTGGTCGTCAAACACCTGAAAACGCAACAGCCCCTGATCAAAGCTCAGCGCCGAGTGCCACTTGCGCGCCGCCTGAGCGCGCGCCTCAGCCTGCTTCTGGTTGAAGGCTTGCCCCTCAACGTAGGCCGATTTGACCACCAGCCCGGTCCAATTGCGATTGGCCAGCACCGCCATGGTCACGTTGACCCCAATGATGACGGTAAAGAAGCTCACCACCAGCAGCAAAACCAAGCGCGCCATGCGACGGTTTTCTGCCGCCAGATCGACGGTGCCCAGCTTGGCGTCCAGAACGCCGGTCTTGTGTGTCTGTGTCATGACATGTCATTCCTTGAAAATCAGGGGGTTGGGCGTTCAAATTCGGCGGCTTCCAGCATACGCTCGTCGCTGCCCGCATCCTTCAGAACGAAGTTGAAGCGCTCGGGCGCAGTGGCAGCGGCTTGGCCGTCGAGGCGCAAGAACATATGGAAGGTCAGCGTTTCGTCCGCCGGGACATCGACGCTCAGGCTGGGGCTCCAGCTTGGCTCCTGGGCACCGCTGAGCAGCGGAGCATAGAGTTCTGCGCCTTCCAGGCCCTCGACCCGAATGTCAAAGCTGCGCGGTGAAGCCAGCATGTTGGCGACCTTGACCTCGTAGCCATTGCGGATGGAGCCATCCGACAGAGTGACGAACTGGGGGTTACGGTCGTGATTGACGTTGAGATCCAAGCGATCGCGGGTCGCCAGCGCTGCCAACAAGCCCAGCCCAATCGCGCCATAGACCGCGATATAGATGAATGTCCGCAGGCGGAAGAAGCTGCGCCAGGTCGTGTGCGCCAAGTTCGCGACCAGCGCGCCAGCCTCGTTGCGTACCTTCAGCGGGTTGAGGCTCGACAAATCCCAGCCGTGACCTTGGGTGTCGTCCTTGACGGGCACCGCGCCCGCCAGTGCCATGTTGGCGTTGTAGGCCTCTAGGGTGGCATAGGAGATGAGGCCGCGCGGCTGACCGACCTTATCCATGATGCCGTTGCAAGCGTCGATACACAGCGCGCAGGTGATGCACTCCAGTTGCAGGCCGTCGCGAATATCAATGCCTTGCGGGCAGACCGCGACACAGGCGTTGCAGTCGATACAGTCGCCTAAAGAGCCGGGCTCGGCACGCTTTCGGTGCTTGCCGCGTGGCTCGCCCCGCCAATCGTTGTAGGTCACGATCAAGGATTTGTCGTCCAGCATGGCCGCCTGGATACGCGGCCAAGGGCACATGTAGGTGCAGACCTGCTCGCGCATCAGGGCGCCCAGGCCATAGGTGGTCCCGGTCAGCACCGCGATGGTGCCATAGGCTGCCCAAGCAGCCTGACCGGTCAGGATATCGGCCGCCAGTTGCGGGGCGTCGGCGAAATAGAAGACCCAGGCACCGCCCGTTGAGACCGAGACCAGCAAGAAAATCGCATGCTTGATGGTCTTTTTCGTCAGTTTCTCAACCGACATGGGCGCCTTGTCCAGCTTGATGCGAGCGTTGCGGTCTCCCTCGATGAAGCGCTCGATCGACAAGAACAGGTCCACCCAGACGGTCTGCGGACAGGTGTAACCACACCAAGCACGGCCCGCGACCGAGGTGACCAAGAACAGCCCCACCCCAGCCATGACCAGCATGCCAGCGACGAAGAAGAATTCTTGCGGCCAAATCTCGATGGTGAAGAAGAAGAAGCGACGATGCACCAGATCGACCAGAACCGCCTGGTCGGGCGCATAGGAGCCGCGGTCCCAGCGGATCCAGGGCGTGATGTAATAGATGCCAAGCGTGATGGCCATGATCCACCACTTGAGGCTCCTGTAGAAGCCGCGCACGCGCCGCGCATAGATCTTCTCTCGCGGGGCATAGAGCGGCATGTCATAGGGTGGCCCGGCAGGAACGCCGGTGCCGCGCTTGGGCTGCTGTGCCGCAAGCTGTTCGTTATGATCAGAGTCTGACAAGGGATATGCTCCTTATCTGGACGCCGAGACCGCGGGGGCTGAGAGAGGTGTCGGTCGCTGGCGTCTTGAAACAGGGAAAGCGCCGCCACAAATCGGCAGCGCCTTGTTTGTTGAGCCTTGGGTCCGAGGCTTGCCGTCGCAGTCTTGCAACCCGACGCTCGGTGTCTGGAGCTCAGTGTCTGGGGCGGGTCGCCCAAGACTGAGGGCTTGGCGTTTGGAACCCAGCCCAGATGGGGAGCCACGGTCAGGCGCCTCCCCCGGATCGGCAGCGGCCCAAAAGGCCGCCGCCATTGGCCGCCGCTATTGGCCGCCGCCCAAAGAGTGGACGTAGACCGCCAACTCTTTGACCGCCGCATCGCCGAGGCGCGCTTGCCAACCTGGCATGACGCCGTGCTTGGGCAGATTGAGCTGAGCCATGATGTCGGCCTTGCTACCGCCATAGAGCCACAGGGTGTCGTTGAGCGCCGGAGCACCGGCTTCAACGTCGCCCCCGCCCTGCTCACCATGGCAGGCAGCGCAGTTGTCGGCGAACAGTGTTGCACCGGCCGCCGCGCTGGCCGGATCGTGGCTCTGGCCTGACAGCTTGAGCACGAAGTCGGCAGTCTGGCTCATCTCGTCAGAGCTCAGCAGTTCGTCGCGGCCGAAGGCAGGCATCTCGCCAAAGCGGGTGTCGTCGTCTTCGTCAAAGCGCACGCCGTGAGCGATGGTCTGATGGATGGCCTCCAAGCTGCCGCCCCAGATCCAGTCGTCATCGTTCAGGTTGGGATAGCCTGGGCCACCTTGCGCGCCTGAACCGTGACACTGGGAGCAGTTCACCTTGAACAAGGAGCTGCCACTGGCAACCGCAAAGCGTTGAAGCTCAGGGTTGCTGCGGATGTCCTCCAGGCTCGATGCGCTGATCTGGGCGGTAATGGCCTCGCGTCCTTGCGCGACCTCCGCCAGCTCGGCTTGCAACTTGCCCCGGTTGGTCTCACCCGACAGGCCTGGCGTGTTACCATCCAACAGCGGAATGGCAGGGAACCAGATCATGTAGCCGATGGACCAAACGATGGTGGCGTAGAAAATCCAGAGCCACCAACGCGGTAGGGGGTTGTTCAGCTCCTGGATGCCGTCCCACTCGTGACCAGTGGTTTCGACACCATAGACCTGGTCAATGTGATTCTTATCACTCATGGTCGTCATCCTTCCTTAGCGGGATTTGGGCGGCTTCGTCGAACTGTTGCTGGCGTCCTGGCCACAGGGTCAAGACGACGACGCCAACGAAAAACAGGAACAGGAACAGTAATCCCCAACTATCTGCAAAGTGCCGTAAGGCTTCGTAAGTCATGTCGCCTCCTAGCGCAGATTTTCTGCTTCGTTGTACAAGTTAAAGTCAACCAGAGTGCCAAGCATCTGCAAGTAAGCGACCAAGGCGTCCATCTCTGAGACTTGCTCGGGATTGCCGTCGAAGTCGCGCACACCAGCCTTGGCGTAACGCTCTTGGAAGGCATCGTAGTCAGACTCTGGGTTGGCCTGCGCCTCCAGGTCGGCCACTGCATTGTCGATCATGTCCTGGGTGTAGGGCACGCCAACGACGGTGTTGGCCTTCAGGTGCCCGGCGATGTCCACATAGTGCAGCGGGGTCTTCGCCAGGAAGCTGTAGGATGGCATGATGCTCTCGGGCACCACCTGGGTCGGCTCGATCAGGTGCTGAACGTGCCACTCGTCCGAGTAGCGACCGCCCACGCGCGCCAGATCGGGTCCGGTCCGCTTGGAGCCCCACTGGAAGGGGTGGTCATACATGCTCTCCGCCGCCAGAGAATAGTGACCGTAGCGGGCCACCTCGTCGCGGAAGGGGCGGATCATCTGCGAGTGGCAGACATAGCAGCCCTCGCGGATGTAGATGTTACGACCGGCCAGCTCCAAGGGGGTGTAGGGCCGCATGCCCTCCACCTTTTCGATGGTGTTCTTCAGATAGAAGAGGGGCACGATCTCAACGATGCCGCCGATGGTGACCACCAGCAACGAGACCACCAAGAGCAAGGTTGCGCGCCGCTCTAGGATTTTGTGTTTATCAAGAAAAGCCATGTGAGCGCTCCTTTATGCAATCGCTGTTGTGCCAGCGGGCGCGGCGGCGTTGGTGCCTGCCTGCTCAGCATCGCTCGGGTTAGAAGTCGCGCTGTCGGTCTTCTGATCCCAGGCACCGCCCCGGATTGTCTTGTAGACGTTGAAGGCCATCAGCAGTGCGCCCAGCAAGTACAGCGCGCCACCAGCGATGCGCATGACGTACTCGGGGTGCAGGGCGGATACGGTGTCGATGAAGCTATTCACCAAGAAGCCCTGCGCATCGTATTCACGCCACATCAGGCCTTGGGTGATGCCAGCCACCCACATGACCGCGGCGTAGATGACAATGCCCAGCGTTGCCAGCCACAGGTGCCAGTTGACCAGGCGGGTCGAATAGAGCCGAGAGCGGTTCCACAAACGCGGGGTCAGGTAGTAGACCGCCGCGAAGGAGATCATGCCAACCCAGCCCAGAGCGCCAGAGTGCACGTGGCCGATGGTCCAGTCCGTGTAGTGAGACAGGGCGTTGACGGACTTGATGGACATGACCGGGCCCTCAAAGGTGGACATGCCATAGAAGGCCAGCGCCAAAACGAACATGCGCAGGATGGGATCGGTGCGCAGCTTGTGCCAAGCGCCCGACAGGGTCATGAGACCGTTCACCATGCCACCCCATGAGGGCATCCACAGCATGACCGAGAAGACCATGCCCAGGGTCTGCGCCCAATCTGGCAGAGCGGTGTAGTGCAAGTGGTGCGGACCCGCCCAAATGTAAAGGAAAATCAACGCCCAGAAGTGGATGATCGACAGGCGATAAGAATAGACTGGACGGCCCGCTTGCTTCGGCACGAAGTAGTACATCATGCCCAAGAAGCCTGCGGTCAAAAAGAAGCCAACCGCATTGTGGCCGTACCACCATTGGGTCAGAGCGTCTTGTACGCCTGAGAAGGCCGAGTAGGACTTGATGCCCGTAAAGGAGACCGGCATAGCCAGGTTGTTGATGACGTGCAGCATGGCAACCGTGACGATGAAGGCCAGGTAGAACCAGTTCGCTACATAGATGTGGGGCTCTTTGCGCTTGAACAGCGTGCCTAGGAAGACCAGCAGATAGGCCACCCATACGATGGTGATCCAGATGTCGGTGTACCACTCGGGCTCGGCGTACTCGCGGCCCTGGGTGATGCCCACGACGTAGCCACTGGCAGCCAGAACCAAGAAGAACTGGTAGCCCCAGAAGACGAACCAGGGCAGAGCACCGCCAAACAGGCGCGCTCCGGTGGTGCGTTGAACGACATAGAAGCTGGTGGTCAACAGCGCGTTGCCGCCAAAGGCAAAGACGACCGCCGAAGTGTGCAGCGGACGCAGACGCCCAAAACTCAGCCAGGGCTCTATGTTGAATTGCGGCCAGGCCATTTGCAGCGCCACAACCACGCCGACCAGCAAGCCAACCACGCCCCAAAAGACGATGGCAACCACGCCATAGCGCACGATGGTGTCGTTGTATTTTTCATCGACCCATAGGGGCTTGTTCCTGGCCGACACGCCCTGCCAGCCCGACCGGGCCAGGGTGTCGTTGGCCAGCTCCTTTGCCGTGCCGCGCACTGCAAAGACCAGTGCCAAAACCAGCACTGCGCCCACGATATAGGCTTGTTGCACCAACAGGGGATCGCTGCTCCTGGCAATCGCCCCTAGCGCAATGACCGCCAAGGCGGCGATCATAAGTGTTAAGAAACCTGATTTCACGCGCCTAACCTTTCTGTTCTCGTTTGAAACCCTTCGTCCCTCCAAACGCGCCAGCGCGACCGGTTGGTCCGGTCAAGTGCCTGACGAAGGCGGCGAAGCAGGGGGCACCGCGCTCAATGAGCCCGGTTCGAGCAAGACTAGTTGCGAGCCCGAGATACAGATTTGATTTAAGTCAATCGTCGGATTGTATCGGTGGTGAATGTTGTCACCGTATAAACCCTGACTGCT
>CAZHYF010000039.1:0-11792 GCA_964536635.1 uncultured Rhodospirillaceae bacterium
CAGGCTGACGTATTCGTTGGCCTTGTGGGCTTGCTGGATCGAGCCCGGCCCGCAGACCACCGCCGACATGCCCAGCGACTGGAACAGTCCCGCTTCGGTGCCGAAGGCCACCAGGTCGGCAGAGTTGGCGCCGGTCAGCTCTTGGACCAGCCGCAGGGCCTCGTTGTCGGCCATGGGTTCCAGGCCCGCCACCTCGCCGATAATCTCGGTGTGGATGTCAGCTTCCGGGTGGACGGCGCGCATAGCGGGCAGCAGGCTGGTGTCGCAATAGTCCTGGATCGCTTGCTTGACGAAGGCCAAATCGGCGGCCACCACCGGGCGCGTCTCCCAATCGACCCGGCAATCGCCAGCGATGACGTTGTGGGCAACGCCGCCCTCGATGCGGCCGATCTGGAGGCTGGACCAGGGCGGGTCAAAGCGGCTGCCCTCGGGACACCGCTGCTTCAGCGCCTCGCGCAGTTCCAAGAGGCGTGCGACGTAGCGCGTGGCGTACTCCACCGCCGAGACGCCCAGATCGGGTTGCGAGCCGTGGCCCTCTAGTCCTTTGAACGTGGTGGTGTATTCGCAGCAGCCCTTGTGCCCCTCGATAATGCGCAGCTCAGTGGGCTCGCCGATGATGGCCACCGCAGGCTTGAGCCCCTGGCGGCGCAGCTCGGCCACCAGGTCTTGCGCGCCCAGACAGCCGGTTTCCTCGTCGTGGGTAAAGCTGAAGTGCAGCGGCCGGCGCAAGGGCAACTGGGCATAGACCGGGGCCAGGGCCAGGGTGGCGGCGATGAAGCCCTTCATATCGCAGGTGCCGCGGCCGTAGAGCAGGCCGGCCTCCTCGCGCAGGGTGAAGGGATCGGACAGCCAGCCGCTCTCCTCAGCCGGTACGACATCGCTGTGGCCCGACAAGACGATGCCGCCGTCCCCCTCGGGGCCCAAGGTGGCGAAGAGGTTGGACTTGCTGCCCGCAGCGTTTTTGAAGATCTGCACCCGCGCGCCCAGGCCTTCCAGATAGGTGGCGCAATAGTCGATCAGCTCCAGATTGCTGTCGGTTGACACCGTGGGGTAGGCGATGAGGCGCTCAAGGATAGCGCGGGTGGTCTGCAGGTGGCTCATGGGGGCTCCGGTTTGGGGGCGGGCGACGCTGGCACTATGTCGAGCCCGCCTGCTGCTGGCAAGTCGCTGCGCGCCGGGCCCTGTGCTCACAGCGGCGCGCCGCCGCTCAGTTCGGCAGCGATCCAGTCCATAAAGGCGCGGGTGGCCGGGGTTTGGCGGTGCTCGGGCGGGGGCTGCAAGAAGTAGGCTTCGAACAAGGGCATGCGGTGCTCCCAGGGTTGGTGCAGCGCAGAGGTTCTGGCCAGGCCTTCGATCATAAAGCCGTGCGCCAGCGCCAAGCCCTGGCCGTTGATGGCCGCCGTCAGGGCAATGACATAGGTCGAGGCCGTGTGTACCATCTGCTCGGGCGGCAGGCTCAGGCCCTGGCTGGCGAGCCAAGCCTCCCAATTCGACACCGTGCCTGCGCAGTCGAACAGCCGGTCGCGCCGCCAGTCGGGGGCACCGTCCGCAAAGTCCGGCGTACAGATGGGCGTGATGCTGTCCTCCAGCAGGAGCTGGGCCGAGGCCGAGACATCGTGTGGGCGGGCGAAGCGGATCTCGATATCCCAGTTGGGGGCCGCGCTCGCGCTGGCACCGATGGCCTCGACGCCCCAGGTCGCGGTTTGCAGATCCAGCCGCAGCCAGGGATGCGCGCTCATCAAGCGATCCAAGCGCGGGCAGAGCCACCAGGTAGCAAAGGTGAGATTGCAGAGCAAACGCAGCTCCTGGCCCGGATCGCCTCCGACGAAAGCCTTGGTGCCCCGCGCCAGTACGCCGAAGGCCTCGCGCACCACGGGCAGGTAGTTGGCCCCGGCCTCGGTCAGCGCCAGCGCCCGGGTTTGGCGCACGAACAGCTCGCGGCCCAACCAGTGCTCCAAATTGCGCACGTGCTGCGACACCGATGATTGGGTCATGTTCAGCTCCTTACCCGCCTGGGTGAAGGAGAGGTGGCGCGCAGCGGCCTCGAAAGCGCGCAGCCAGGCCAGCGGAGGAAAGGGCGCGGTCTGCGCGCGGGCGCGGATGGTCATGGCAAAGGACTCGCGATATCATGCATAAATGACGCATTAGTAATACTTATGCATTGGCGGCAAAAGCTTTGTTTGTAAAGCCCCGGCCCAGCAGGCATAGCATGACCAGCAGGCATAGCATCATCTCTACCGTTTGCAGGAGAAAGCAGCATGAACAGCGTCACCCCTTTGAAGCCCCAACCCGGCGCCAACATGGAGTTTTGGCCCCAGCGTATCGAGATGGCTGCGGCCTTCCGCTGGACCGAGCGCCTGAATTTCCATGAGGCGGTGGCCAACCACTTCAGCTTGGCGGTGAACGATGATGGCAGCCGCTTCTTGATGAACCCCAACCAGATGCACTTTAGCCGCATCAAGGCCTCGGACCTGCTGCTGCTGGACGCCAACGATCCCGCGACCATGGATCACCCCAACGCGCCCGATCCCACGGCTTGGGGCCTGCACGGCTCGGTGCATCGCTTGTGCCCGCAGGCGCGCTGCGTCATGCACGTGCATTCGATCCACGCAACGGTTTTGGCCAGCCTGGCCGACAGCAACCTGCCGCCGATCGACCAGAACACGGCGACCTTCTTTAACCGCTATGCCATTGACAACGACTTCGGCGGCCTGGCTTTCGAAGAAGAGGGGCAGCGCTGCGCCAGCCTTTTGAGCGATCCCAAGGTCAAGACCTTGATCATGGGCAACCACGGCGTGCTGGTGATCGGCGACACGGTGGCCGACACCTTCAACCGCCTCTATTACTTCGAGCGCGCTGCAGAGACCTATATTCGTGCCCTGCAAACCGGTAAGCCGCTGCGCATCCTCAGCGATGAGGTCGCCGAGAAGACCGCTCACGAGATTGAGACCTACCCGGGTCAGTCCGAAAAGCACTTCAGCGAGCTGATGGCGATCTTGGACGAAGAAGGTTCAAACTACGCCAGCTAAGACGAGCTTGGGCTGGGTTGGCTTGGGTGTGCTGGGCTGGGCTTTGTGACGGGGAAGATGTCATGGACTTGGATCAAACAACCGGTGCGGCCTCCTCGGGCATCGCCTTGGACAAGAAACAGCTCAAGGCCTTGGCCAAGCGCAGCGATGGACCGGGCTTGCGTTACCTGTCGCTCTGGGTGCTGGCTCTGCTGGTCACGGGCGCGCCGATCTGGGCTGTTTTGAGTTGGTGGCAGCCAGGGGTCTGGTCCTGGGCGGCGCTGATCTGGGCCATGGTGGTCTATGGCGCGGTGTTGACCGTGCCCGCCTATGCCATGAGCCACGAGACCGCCCACGGCACGGCCTTTCGCAGCCGCTGGCTGAACGAGGCCGTGTTCTGGCTCACCTCCCTCATCTATATGGAAGAGCCGCTGCACCGCCGCTATACCCACACCAACCACCACTCTTACACCTGGCACGCGGGCAAGGACAGCCAGATGCCGTTTGATACGCCCATGGGCTTGGGCGGCTGGCTGCTGGAGATCAGCGGGCTGGCGCTGTTGCGGTTCCATGCCTTGGTGCTGCTGCGCTTGCTGAGTGGGCGCTATTCGCCGGTGATGCGCGATGTGACCCCGCCGGGCGAGTTCGCAAAGATGACCCGCAACGCTTGGGTGTTTGCGCTGGTCTATGCGGGATTGGGGGGGGCAATCGTTGCCGGGCAATCCTGGCTCTTGTGGTTTCTGGTTCTGCCGCGCCTGCTGGGCGCACCGGTCATGCTGTTGTTCACGCTGATCCAGCATGTTGAGATGCAAGAGAACCACCCCTCGATCCTTGAGAGCACGCGCTCGTTTCGCACCTCTTGGCTGGGGCGGTTTTTGTACATGAACATGAACCACCACATCGAGCACCACCTCTATCCGCTGGTGCCCTTCCACGCGCTGCCCAAGCTGGGGGCGGTGCTGGAGCCCGAGCTGCCAGCGCCCGATCCCGGCTTTTGGCGCACCAACCTGGAGGTGGCTTGGGTGGTGGCGCGGCGCAGTCTGGGCCGCTCGACCAAAGCGCCCAGCATCCGCCAGGCCCCGCATATGATCAGCGCCGGTGGGCGCATGGACAAGGTGGCGCGCCGCAGCATGTAGCCCGCGCCCCGGTCAGGTCGCAACGCAGCCCAGTGCTTCGGCCCAGTGCTTTGGCCAGGTGCTTCAGCGCGGGGGCGCAAAAAAATTGCCCCCTGCTGGGTCGTTCAGTTCTTATTCAGTCTTGCTTTGGTAAACCCAATTCAACGCTTAATAAAGGAACTCGACTCATGCGACTTTTTCAATTCTGTTCTAAAGCTTTACTTGTTGGTTTGGCAATCGCCAGCCTGTCTTCGGTTGCCTCGGCTGCCAATATCACCTGCCCAACCCAGCAAGTGCGCCGCGAGGTGACCACGAGCCTGCCCAATGGCTGGTGGAACACGCCCCTGGTCAGCAATCTGTCCGACACTCGGGTGATCGAGATCGCTGGCCGCAAAGCGCTGCAGTGTCTCTATGGCCCCAACGGTGCCGGAGGCGCGATCCAGCGCTATGCACCCGACAACCAAGCCTGTTCGGCCACAGCGGGCGGCTTCAACTGCCTGCCGATCATCTCAGAGATCCAACCGCTTCACCCCGTCCATTCGCAAGGCATCTTGTCGGTGCCTCAGACCTATCTGTTCGACCTGGACCAAAGCGCAGTGCGCCAGCCGGGGGCGGATGTCTGGTTCCAGGCCGAGACCCACGACCGGCTCTATTTGGTGCCGCGTAACGGCGCCAAGATCGGTATTCTGGCGGGCGGCAATGCTAACCACAACCGCTGTCGGGCCGCACGCAAGAGCACCGCGCGCATCTCGATGTGGGATCTGCCGGTGGGTACCAAGGTCTGCTACCAGACGAGCGAAGGCCGCATTGGGGTCTTCCGCATCACCGGCTTGAGCGCGCATTCGCCCAAGACCCTGAAGATCCGTCACACCACTTGGCGCTAAGCCTGGTCGCCACGACCACGCAAGTCCTGAAAGGGGCCTCGATACCGGGGCCCCTTTTTTGTGTCTGCGACGACCGCGCGACCCGCTTGCCCTCCAGCGCTAACGCCTTGGCCCCAGCCGCTCGGTGGGCACGCGGTTGCGGCGATGCTCGCGCCACAGACTGTAGAGCCCGCCGCCGATAATCAGCGCCGATCCCCACCAGACCTGCGGGGTTGGCCAAGCGGCAAACAGCACCACGCCCCAAAAGATCGACATGGGCATGGCCAGGTACTCGAAGGGTGCGACCAAGCTGGCCTCGGCGCTGCGATAAGCGATGGTGATCAAGAGGCCGCCAACGCTGCTGGTCAGTCCCAGCCCCAGAACAAACAGCCACTCGCCGCCCTCGGGCCAACGCCAGGCGCGCAGCAAGAACGACAGAGCGCCGCCATTGCCGGGGTCAAACTGACCGTGACCAAACATGAGCCCCATGCCCAGACTGATGCTAAAGAAGGCGATCTGAACGTAAAAGGTCATGGCGCTGGTGCTGTCGGCTTTGCCGATGTGGCGGGTCAAGGTGTGCAGCCCAGCATAGCCCGAGGCCGCCAGCAGCGGCAGCAGCAGAGCCCATTGCAGGGTCTGGCCGCGCAGATCAAAGATGATGATCACCCCGACCAATCCGCAAGCAACCGCAGCCCAGCGGTGCGGACCGATCTTTTCGCCCAAAAACAGGAAGGACAGGCCGGTAATAAACAAGGGCGCAACAAAGAAAATCGCGGTCGAAGTGGCGATCGGCAGCACCGACAGGCCGACGAAAAAGGTCATGTTGGCAAAGACCACGCAGAGCCCTCGGATCAGATGCAAGCGCCAGTTGCGGGTCTTGAGCGCTCGCCAACCGCCGTCGAAGGGCAGCACAACCAAGAACAAGAAGGCGATGCTGAACAGGGTGCGGAAGAAGACCAGCTCGTGCAGCGGCAAGCTGGAGGACTGCAGCTTCATCAGCGCATCGTTGGTGGTGAAGGCGGTCGAAGCACCAATCGCGGCGAGCGGCCCGATCAGCCCGGCTGCCAACAGGGGCTTGCTGGGGCCCGATGGCCTCGGAGGCGTTGCGGTTTGGGTCATGGGCAGAGGGCCTCGCTGGTTCGTGCCTTCCCGCATGGCCAAACTGGCAAAAGAAGGGGTGATGAATGGGTGCTCTTCTGCCATGCTCTGCTTTCACAAGCAGGTCAAGGGCCGGGCCTGGTCACCGATATCGGATCGCGCTCTTTGGTGAGCCATGACGCGATTAGGCGAGCCAGCGCGCTGCGCATCCTTGCAGACTGGCCCGGCGGCATGTTTGAAACCGCGCCCCGATAAAACAAAAGGGAGAAGCCCATGCGCATCGTGACCGAATTCCCCCATGCCGTCGTCGAGACGCCGGACATGGGCATCGTGCTGCCCGACGGCACGCGCCTGTCGGCGCGGGTCTGGATGCCCGAGGACGCTGCCGCCAATCCGGTGCCTGCCATCTTGGAATTCCTGCCCTACCGCAAGCGCGACGGCACCATCGAGCGCGATGACTTCTCCCACCCTTGGACCGCTGGCCACGGCTATGCTTGCGTGCGCGTGGACATGCGCGGCTCGGGCGATTCAGAAGGCCTGTTCGATGACGAATACTCGCCGCAAGAGATGCAAGACGCCCAAGACGTGATCGCTTGGCTGGCCGAGCAGCCCTGGTGCAGCGGCGCGGTGGGTATGATGGGCATTTCTTGGGGCGGCTTCAACAGCCTGCAATTGGCGGCGCTGCGTCCGCCGGCGCTCAAGGCCATCGTCACGGTCTGCTCGACCGTGGATCGCTACGCCGATGACATCCACTACAAGGGCGGCTGCCAACTGATCGAGAATTTCGGTTGGGCCATGAACATGCTGTCCTACATGTCGCGTCCGCCAGATCCCGAGCTGGTCGGCGCCAACCGCTGGAAGGACATGTGGCACCGCCGCTTGGACGGGCAGGACTTCTTGATGGAGCCTTGGCTGGAACACCAGCACCGCGACGCCTATTGGCAGCACGGCTCGGTCTGCGAGGACTATAGCGCCATTGAGGCCGCCGTGCTGACCGTCGGCGGCTGGGCCGACGGCTATCGCAACACCATGGCGCATCTGGTGGCCAATCTGGACGCGCCGGTCAAGGCCATCGCTGGACCCTGGAACCACAAGTACCCGCACTATGCGGGCCCCAAGCCTGCGATAGGCTTTCTGCAGGAAAGCAAGCGCTGGTGGGACCAGTACCTGAAGGGCATTGACACCGGAGCCAAAGATTGGCCCGCCTACCGCGCCTACATCATGGACTCGATCTCGCCCCAGCGTTGGTACGACGCGCGGCCGGGGCGCTGGGTGGCTGAGCAAAGCTGGCCCTCGCCTGCGATCCAGCCGCTGACATTCCAGCTCACCGACGCCGGGCTGAGCGATCAGCCCGGCAAGCTCTCGGGTCAGGTTCGAAGCGATCAGGATACCGGCATCGAAGCGCCCGAATACTTCCCCTTCGCCTTCGCCGATGAGCTGGCCGGAGACCAGAGCCAGGACGACGCCAAGTCGCTCTGCTTTGATTCGGCGCCCTTGACCGAGAGCCTCGATCTGCTGGGCGCGCCGGTCTTGCGCCTGACCTTGGCCAGCGACACCCCGACGGCGAACCTGGTGGTGCGGCTCTGCGATCTGCGCCCGGACGGCAGCTCGGCCTTTATTGGCCTGGGGGTCTTGAACCTGTGCCATGCGCGCTCGCACGCCAAGCCGCAAGCGCTGGTGCCTGGGCAAGAGTTTGATATTGCGCTGGATTTGGACCAGATTGGCTACCGCATTCCAGCCGGCCACCGCCTGCGGGTGGCGCTTTCCACGGCCTATTGGCCCTTCATTTGGCCCTCAGCGGATAGGCCGACCTTGAGCCTGTCGGCGGGCAGCATCGAGCTGCCGGTGCGCCCCTTGGCGGCGGGCGACGAGTGCCAGTTTGACGAACCCGAAGGTGCGCCGCACTGGCAGGCCGAGGCGCTGCGCCCGGCCAGCTATGACCGCCGTTGCTTCCGCGAGGAGGACAGCGGCGCTGCGGTGGTGTCGATCGAGATCGACGCGGGCAAGAACCGCGATCTGCACCACGGGCTGATTTCCAGCTCCCAGACCTCTGAGCGCTGGTCGGTGCAGCCCGATGATCCCTTGTCAGCGCGGGCCGACATCACCTGGCGTAAGGAAGGCGGGCGACCAGGGGCCATGTGGACCACGCTTGCCACGGGCTCCATGTGGTGCGACCGGGACTTCTACTACGCCACGGCGCGGCTGGAGTGCCATGTTGAAGGCGAGCCCTTCTTTGCCAAGGACTACGCGGTCAAGAAGCCTCGCAAGCTGGTCTAGGAGGCCCGCTGCCAGTGCTGGCGCGCCTCGTTCGCGTTCGATGCGCGCTGACCCGCCTGTTGGCGGGCTGGATGCAACCCGCTGACCAAGGTATCAAAGATCAGGCTGACCGCCTTGCCATGCCCCAAACCCGAAAGGTGCTCCCATTATGTCTGCCCTAGGCCACATCAGCGAACCCGCGCGCCAGATCGACGTGATCCACCAGACCGAGGTGCTGGTTGTGGGCTCTGGCCCTGGCGGCCTGGCGGCGGCTCTGGCGGCCGCGCGCGCGGGTGCGGCCACGACGCTTGTCGAGCGCTTTGGCTGTTTTGGCGGCAACATCACCACCGTCGGCGTCGAGGGCTTTGCCTGGTATCGCCACGAACAGACCGTCGAAGCGGGCGGCATCGGCTGGGAGTTCGAGGAGCGCGCCAAGGCCATGGGCGCCGCAGTGCCCGAGAGCCAGTCCCTGTCCTACGAGCTTGATTCTGAAGGCTTTAAGCTGGTGGCCGATGCGCTGGTCGAAGAAGCCGGCATCACCCCCATGCTCCACCGCCTGGTGGTGGCGCCGCTGGTCGAGGGGACGGGCCCCAACACGCGCATTGTGGGCATCATCACCGAGTCTAAGGCCGGCCGCGAAGCCATCCTGGCCAAGCGCGTGATCGACGCCACCGGTGACTGCGACCTGGCCTTTCGCGCCGGTGCGCCGACCCGAACAACGCCTCTGGAGGCGGTGCAGGCGGCCTCGGTGATGTTCCACATGGCGGGCGTGGACAAGCCGCGCTTCATGGCGGGCGTGCGCGCCGATCCGCAGACCTACGCCGACTGGGCCTCGGGCGAATGGCAGATCGAGACCTCGGGCAAAGAGGACACCATGTTCTCGCCCTACCTGGGCAAGCCCTTCGAGCAGGCGATCCGCGATGGCCTGATCCCGGCACATCTCAACACCATCGCAGGCACTTGGGGCGCAGTCCACGACACGGGTGAGATGACCTATATGAACCTGGTGCACTTGGCGGGTTGCGACGGCCTGGACCCGGCCAGCTTGACCCGCTTTGAGATCGAAGGCCGCAAGCAGGCCATGCTGGCTATCGAGGCGCTGCGCCGCTATGTGCCGGGCTGCGAGGCCGCTCGGCTGCGCAACTTCGGCATGACGATTGGTATCCGCGATAGCCGCAAGCTGGACGCGGTCTATAATATGACCGAGGCCGACGTGCGCCAGCAGGGGCGTTTTGAGGACAGCATCGGCATTTATCCGGAATTTATCGACGGCTATGGCGTGCTGATTTTGCCGACGACGGGGCGCTATATGCAGATCCCCTACCGCGCCATGCTGCCCAAGGGTGTTGAGGGCCTGTTGGTGACCGGGCGGGCGATTGGTGGCGACCGCATCGCGCATGCCGCCACCCGTAACATGGCCTGCTGCGCCGTGGCGGGGCAGGGCGCGGGCGTGGCGGCGGCGCTGTCGCTGCAGCAAGATCGCAGCCTGGCAGCCGTGGATTTGGCTGCCGTGCAAGTCGAGCTCAAGCGCCAAGGCGTGCGCATCGCCTAGAACAAGGCCCAAGCTCTTGGAGGCAAGAGTGCCGGTGGCATTGCGCTCGGACGACAGTGGCTGGAGGCCGGGGAGCTGCAAGAATGCGCGATGAAGCCAGGTGCTTTGCTGCAAGCCCTTGGCGGGACGGCTGCTTGACACCTGGTGCTTGGCCGCTAGTCTTTTGGGTGTGCGGGCCTGGGGGCCTTCCTCTGACCCAGATCTAGATCTCACGGAGGTAAGAGCATGTTTAGATTTATCGCAGCACTTAGCCTGGTATTTGCGTTGCTAGCGGCGAGCCCGCTTTCTGCACAAGACGACAGCGAGCGCCAAGAGGTTGACGCAATCCTCGCCGTCGCCAAGGGATGGGGCAGCGCCGATATGGATGTCGATGGGGCAGGCGACCCCATGATCGTCGGGCGGATGGATGGCACGCGCTACGGCATCGTGTTCTATGACTGCTCAAGCGACAAGACGCGTTGCCGGACCATGCAATTCAAGGCGGCTTGGGCGGGCACCAGTGACTCACTGACGATCCACGAGCTGCACGATCTGAACCGGGACAATATCTTCGGCAAATGGTACTTCGACAACGACGGCGATGTGGCGGTCAAGATGCCGTACAATCTGGCCTATGGCTACTCACAGCGCAATTTGGACGACACCTTCGATTATTGGCGAGTGGTTTTGAAGAAGACCGAAGAAGCGTTTTAGCTCAGCGATGATCTGATGGCGCGTTCAAGCTGCGTGCCAGTGCCAAAATCCGCCGACAAGCCTCGGCCAGCAGGCTGTCGTCCACCGTCAGGCTGAGCCGAACCCAGCCGCCAAGCTGGTTGCCGAACGAGGCCCCTGGCATGACCGCCACCCCCTGCTCATCCAGCAGGTGGCGCGCAAAGGTGGCACCGTCCAGGCCCAGGGTTGCCACCTCGACCAAGATGAACATGCCCGCCTGCGGGGTAAAGACCCGCAGGCCGCTGTGGCGCTCCAGCAAGCCTTCGACCAGCCGCGCGCGGCGCGCAAAATCGTTGCGCATGCGGCTGGCGGCAGATGACGGCTCGGCCAACGCCGCCGCTGTGGCGTCGGCGATAAAGGGCTGGTTGCCGAACAGCATGGCTTCGGCCAGGGGCAAGGCGCGGTTACAGGTCTCGGCGCTGGCCAAGATCCAGCCGCTGCGAAAGCCTGGCGCTGCGTGGCTCTTGGAGATCGACGACAGGATGAGGCTGCGCGCGGCCAAATCGGGCCAGTCCCAGGGCGAGGCGAAGGGCGTGGCAACGGGGTCAAAAATCAGGCTCTCATAGACCTCATCAGCGACGATCCACAGGTCGTGTTCAATGGCAACATCGCCCAGCGCGCGCAGGGCCGCAGCATCCATCACCGCGCCGCTGGGATTGTGGGGCGTGTTGAGCAACAGGGCCTTGCTGCGCGCTGTCACGGCTTGCCGCAGGGCGTCGGCGGTCAGGGTAAAGCCAGCTTCGGGGCTCATGGGCACCAGCACCGGGCGGGCACCGCAAGCGACGATCACTGCCTCGTAGGTGGCATAGAGGGGATCAGCGACCAGCACCTCGTCACCCGGCTCCAGAATGCTGCGCATGGCGACATAGAGCGCGGTTTGCGTGCCCGGCAGACACAGGAAGTTATCCGCGCTCAGCGGCATGGGGCTGCGCGGCTGATAGCGCCGCACCAGGGCCGCCAGCAGCTCGGCCTCGCCGTGGCCGTTGGAATAGCGGGTGCGGCCCGCGTCCAGCGCCTGCTTGGCGGCCTCGATCAAAATCGGCTCGGCAGGTTGGTCGGGCTCGCCGATGGTCAGCATGAGGATGGCTTCGCCCGCCGCGCGGCGGTGATAGGCCTCCAAATGCAGGGCCCATTTGTCGCCTGCCAAGGGAGCCAGATCTTCGGTCAATCGAGAGTAACGCATGCCCCT
>CAZHYF010000039.1:11892-16085 GCA_964536635.1 uncultured Rhodospirillaceae bacterium
TGTCGCCTGCCAAGGGAGCCAGATCTTCGGTCAATCGAGAGTAACGCATGCCCCTAGCTAGCCCAGTAGGGACGCCTGGTCTGCCTCAAAACCGGCACCAAAGCCGCTGAAGTGGAAAATCAGCGCAGAGTCTGACGCATTTGGCCCATGCAAATTTGCAGCGCCGTCTTAGGTCAAAGACAGGCTCGGCGAATCCCGCCGCCAGAACTGCACAGCACAGCGCTAAACAAGGAATAGGCCATGAAAACCCACGCTCAAGCAGTCGTCATCGGAGGCGGTTTGGTTGGTTGCTCGATCCTCTATCACCTGACCAAGTTGGGCTGGCGCGATGTGGTGCTGTTGGAGCGCGATGAGCTGACTTCGGGCTCGACCTGGCACGCGGCGGCCAACATTCACGGCCTGCACGACAACACCAACATCTCGCGCATTCAGCACTACACCATGAACCTCTATAAAGAGCTGGAAGAGGCCACCGGTCAGGGTTGTGGCGTCTACCAGCCGGGCTCGCTCTATCTGGCGCAGACCGAAGCACGCGAGCACCAGTTGCTGTTGCAGGAGGCCAAGGCGCGCTACTACGGCATGAACTTCCACAAGATCAGCCGCGATGAGGCCGAGCGCTTGCACCCGCTGGTCAACTTCGACGGCATCCGCTGCATCATGTTCGAGCCCGACGGCGGCAACGTGGACCCCTCGGGCGTGACCATGGCCTATGCAGCGGGCGCGCGGGCAAACGGCGCTGAGATCCATCGCTTCACGCCGGTCACCGCCACCGTCGCACAGCCCGACGGCCGCTGGATCGTCGAGACGCCCAAGGGCAACATTACCACCGAGTGGGTCATCAACGCTGCCGGCCTCTGGGGCCGCGAGGTGGCGGCTATGGCGGGCCTGGAGCTGCCGCTCATGCCTACCGAGCACCAGTACTTCGTCACCGAGACCATCCAGGAAATCGCCAACATGGGCCGCCGCCTGCCCTCGGTCGCCGACCGCGACGGCGAATACTATCTGCGCCAAGAGGGCATGGGCCTGTTGATCGGCGCCTATGAAAAAGACCTGCGCTTTTGGGCGGAAAGCGGCACGCCGCTGGACTTCGGCCACGAGCTGTTCGACGACGACCTGGAGCGGATCATGGACAACGTGATGCGCGCCATGGACCGCGTGCCGGTGGCCGCCGAAGCGGGCGTCAAGCGGGTCATCAACGGCCCCATGATCTGGTCACCGGATTCCTCGGCGCTGTTTGGTCCCGTGCCGGAGCTGAAGGGCTACTTCTGCTGCAACGGCATCATTCCGGGCTTCAGCCAATCCGGCGGGCTCGGCAAAATGACCGCCGAGTGGATCGTCGAAGGCGAGCCCTCGCTGGACATGTTCGGCTGGGATTTGGCGCGCTTTGGCAAGTGGGCGGGCAAGGACTTCACCAAGGCGAGGGTGGCCGACCAGTACGCCAACCGCTTCTCGATCCACTTCCCCAACGAGGAGCGCTCGGCCGGCCGTCCGGCGCGCGTGCGTCCGGCGCTGGAGCTGCAAGCCTCGATGGGCGCGGTCTTCGGGCTCAACTGCGGCTGGGAGCACCCGCTGTGGTTCGCCGACGCCCCCGGCACGGTCGAGACCAACGGCTTTACCCGCCAGAATTGGTTCGAACCCGTGGGCCGCGAAGTACGCATGCTGCGTGAGAGCGTCGGCGTCTTGGATATCTCCAACTTTGCCAACTACTTCGTTTCAGGCCCGGGTGCGGCCGACTGGCTGAACGCGCTGGTGGCCAACAAGGTGCCCAGCGTCATTGGCCGCTCCTGCCTGGCGCCTTTGATTGGCAAGCGCGGCGGCGTTGCGGGTGACTTCACCATCACCAAGCTGGCCGATGATGAATTCATGATGGTGGGCTCTGGCTTGGCTGAACGCTTCCACCAGCGCTTCTTCAACGCCGTGCCGCTTCCCGAAGGCACCCGCTTTGACAACCGCACCGAGGCCTTCTGTGGCTTCAACGTCGCGGGCCCCAAGGCGCGCGATCTGCTGCAACGCCTGACCAACGAAGACCTGTCGAACGAGGCCTTCCCCTTCATGCGCTCGCGTCGCATGCAAGTGGCAGGGGTCGAGGTGATCGCGCTGCGGGTCTCCTTCACCGGCGATTTGGGCTGGGAGCTGCACTGCGCCGAAGCCGAACAAGTGGCGCTCTATACGGCGCTGATCGCAGCCGCCAAGGAGCTGGGCGGCGGCCCTGTGGGCGGCCGTGCTTTGGGCTCGCTGCGGATCGAAAAGGGCTACGGCTCTTGGGGCCGCGAATACAGCTTTGAATACTGGCCGCAAGAGCTGGGGCTAGAGCGGTTGATCAAGATGGACCAGGACTTCTTGAACAAGGAGGCCTACGCGGCCCTGGCGGATCGCGCGCCGCGTGAGCACCTGACCGTGTTCGAGGTTGATGCGGTCAACCAAGCGGATGCCAGCGGCGGCGAGCCCATCTTCTTGCCCGACGGCACCCCGGTGGGGCACGTCAGCTCGGGCGCTTACGGCTACCACGTCGGCAAGTCGCTGGCGTTGGGCTTTGTCCACGCGGGCAAGGTGGCTCCCGGCGATGAGGTGGAGATCTTCATTCTGGGTCGTGCGCACAAGGCGCGCCGCCTGGCGGAAGCCCCGTTTGACCCCGCTGGGCAGCGTTTGCGCGGCTAGAGCGGTTGGGCTTGCGGCGCTGCGGGCTTGATGATTCTCCTTTGGCTGCGAGGGCCTCGGGCGAGGCCCGCCCTTCGAGTTGGCGGCAGGCCGCTCTTGGGGATGGGAGAGGCAGGCTATAACAAACTGAGACAAGTGGCGGGATCTTGAAGTCTTGCCTTGGGATAAAGATGCCGCGTCAGAAGTTCCTCGTGATCACTGCGGAGCGTCACTGACTGGTCGCCTCGGACCGCACGCCCTGGCTAGTGCTAGACCCGGGAACTTGGGATCAAAGCTCAGGATTTGTTCAAAGTATTGTGTGAATCGAATTTCACCGCTTCGAAATACATCCAGATGATCAATGCCAAGTTACAGACAACATTAATTGACGAGAAGGCTGCTATGACAAACAGGTCTCCTGCACTCAGAATGGCGGCAGCACCGGTTGCCGCTAGGCATGCAACAGGGTTGAAAATATTGATCAGCAGCAGCAATCTTTGGCGATTTATTACCGCCACCAACTGAAGTGCCGGCTGAGCGGCCAACGAAGACGAAAACCATGCCGCCATGATTTGCGCATAGCGACCTGCTGCCTCCCAATTTGGACCAAATATGTATGTGAACAGTAAAGGCGCTGCGAGCGCCCCAATGATAACAAGCGGTGAAACTGCAAGCAGGGAAATAGTTGAAGATAAAAATAGCGGTTTTATGGGGCGATTGGCCCGCATATGTTCTGATAGTCGCGCAAACAGCGCTCCGCTTGTGCTGGTGGCGAGAACGACATTTGGAAGGCTTAACATGGTACGAGAAATGACAAAGAAGCCCGCTGACGAGGCGCCAAATGACAGTGCGAGCAACAGAACTGGGAGCGCCGTTGTAAGCGAGGATAGAAGGTCAGCCGGCGCGCGAAATATCGCGTAATCACGGTATTTCCAAATGATCGATTTGACCTCTGAAATTGAAGCAAGTTTGTTGACGAGGCGAAGATGAGGTCTCAGGACGAGAAGTAATGCGTATCTAAACGCCGGTGCAATGGCTGCGATTGCTATGAGCATGGTGGCAGTCGGTGCAAAAAATCCGCCAATACATCTCGTTAGGTTGACTGCCAGGCTCGTTGCGGCGTCAAGTTTTGCGAGGGTGCTAAATTCACCCTCTCGGGTTGCGACAGACGTTGATATTTCTAACCAGCCAACCAAAATCAAGGTCAGTGGTAGAAAATATAACGTTGTACTGCCGATGCTATGATTATAGATCGCTTTCGTAATGATTATTATAATTGCAAGTAATTATGTAAATATTATTGTTACTGCTGCAGATACAACGGTAGCGGAATTGGAAATACGATAAACTTCATCCAGACTTTTCGTAACCACCGTAGCTAGATGCAAACGTAGGCCGATTATTGGTGAAGCAATTGCAACGAGGGACAGAAATACGCCATGTTGGCCAAGCGCTGATGGGTTGTATATTCTCGTTATTATCGGAGAGAAAATCGTAGCAATAATACCAAACGCGCATCGCTATGACGTGTGGCACCACTGGCGCAGGCCAATCAT
>CAZHYF010000040.1:0-2719 GCA_964536635.1 uncultured Rhodospirillaceae bacterium
CCCGGGCGCGCGTAGATGTTGATGTCCATCGGCTCGGTGTGGGAGACGATGGTCAAGTCAAAGTCCTTGCCACGGAAGACTTGTTCCAGCCACTGAGCCCACTCCAGGTTAGAGATTTCGGTCTCGATACCGACCGCGCGCAGTTGAGCTGCGATGATCTCACCACCACGACGCGCGTAAGACGGCGGCGGCAGCTTCAAGGTCAGCTTGAGGCCACCCTTATAGCCTGCGGCCTTCAACAGCTCCTTGGAGCGGGCCGGGTCGTAGTTGGATTGGCCGGTCAGGTCCACATAGTCCGGATTGTGCGGCGCAAAGTGGGTGCCGATCGGGGTGCCGAAACCGAACATGGCACCGTCGATGATCTCTTGGCGGTTGATGGCGTGCGCGATGGCCTCGCGAACGCGGACATCCGACAGAGCCTCGGCTTTGTTGTTGGTGGACAAGATGGTCTCACCCTCGGTCGAGCCAACCACCACATTGAAGCGCGGGTCGGCTTCGAAGGCGGCCAGGGTCTCGGGCGCGGGGTAGCCTGGGAAGGCGTCGATATCGCCCGCCATCACAGCCGCGAAGGCCGCGTTGGGGTCCGAGATGAACTTGAAGGTCGCGCTCTCCAGAGCGACCGCATTGCCCCAATAGTCCGCGTTGCGGGTCAACTCGACCCGGTCGCCGCGCACCCAGCGCGAGAACTTGAAGGGACCGGTGCCAACAGGGTTTGCACCATCGTCAGCAATGGTCTCGGGCGCAACAATGACCGCATCGCCCCAAGCCATCTTGGTGACAAAGGCGCCATCGGGGTTGGCCAACATGACCTTGACGGTGGTGTCGTCCACCACCTCGACGCTTTCGATACCGGCGAACAGCGCTTTTTGAGCGTTGGTCGAGTCTTCAGCGCGGGCACGATCCAGGCTGAACTTCACATCGTCTGCTGTCATAGCGCTGCCGTCGTGGAAGCTCACGCCGCTGTGCAGGTGGAAGGTGTAGGTCTTTCCGTCCTCGGAAATGTCCCAGCTCTCCGCCAGCGCTGGGGCCACCGTGCCGTCAGAGCGATAGCGGGTCAGGCCTTCAAACACGTTGGCATAGACGACTTCATCAATCGCCGCCGCTGCGCCCCCGGTGGGGTCCAGATGGGGGGGCTCCAATTGCATGCCGATGGTCACGCTGGACTGCGCCCAAGCGCCCAGCGCAGCGGCAGACAAGCCCGCCGCAAGGGCACCGGTCAAAAGGGTTGAAGTAAAACTGCGTCTCATGGAAGTGTCTCCTCTAGCTAAGACGGATTTGGCGCTTGGGGCAGGCCCAAGAGCTGCACGGCCGCAAGGGCCATAACTTGTGCGGATTGCATCATGTCTTCGACGCCGACCCATTCGTCGGGCTGGTGCGCCAGTTCCAAGATGCCGGGACCGTAGGCAATGCAGTTCTTGAGCTTGCCGATACGGTCGATGTGTTTTTGATCATAGGTGCCGGGCGAGACCACGAAATCGGCCGGCTGCCCCATCACCTGTTGGATCGCCTCGGCCACTGCGGTCACCACAGGCGCATCTTTGTCGGTCATGCTGGGCACAACCTCGTGCAGCGGACGGATTTCATAGCCGAAGTCGGGGCGTTGCGCGCGCACGCGCTCCATCAGGGCAGCGATTTCTCCCTTCACCTCGTCCAGGCTCTCTTCGATCAAGAAACGCCGGTCGATGATGATGCGGCAGCGATCGGGCACGCAGGGCGAGGGGAAGCCAGTATAATCGGGCTCGGGCTCGGGTTCGCCGCCGTGGATCGAGTTGATGTTCAGCGTCGATTGCTTGGCGCCTTCGGGCACAACTGGCATAGCCGTCGTCTTGGAGGCCAAGAGCGGCAGCAAGTGGGTCTCGATCTCGGCCAGTACCGCGCCCATGTGGCGGACTGCGCAGGTCCCAAGGAAGGGCATAGAGCCGTGTGCGATCCGTCCCTTGGTCTCGATCTCCGCCCACCAAACACCGCGATGCCCTAAGCAGATGCGATCTTTGTTCAGCGGCTCAGGGATGATGACGTGCTGCACGCGATCGGGCGAGAAATAACCCTGCTCAGCCAGGTAGGCGACGCCGCCGTAGCCGCCCGACTCCTCGTCGGCGGTGGCCGAGATTTCCAGCGACCCAGGCATGGCCAGGCCCGCTTGCGCGCAGGCGGCAATCAGCGCTTCGCAGGCGATGATCGAGGCCGCCAAGCCGCCCTTCATATCGCAGGCACCTCGGCCATAGATGCGGCCGTCCTCCAGTTCGCCGCCAAAGGGATCTTTGGTCCACCCGTGGCCGGCCTCGACCACGTCATGGTGGGAATTGAAGTGGAGGCAATCGCCGGGTGCCGCGCCCTGGTAACGCGCAATCAGGTTCCAGCGCGGGTTTCGCGCGCTGTCAGCCAGGGCGCCCTCTGCGCGGATGAGCTGGCAAGCGAAGCCTTGTGGCTCTAAGCGGTCTGCTAAATAGCGGCAGATCTCGTAGTAGCAGTTGCCGGGCGGATTGATAGTCGGGATGCGGATCAGGTCCTGGGTCAGCGCGATCAGCGCCTCACGCCTGTCTTGCAGCGCGCTTGCTATCAAGTCGGTTCGCATGTCCCCAATCCAGCCCTTGTGCCCAGTGAGGCGCTAGGCTGCGGCGGATTGCCGGGCCTGTCAAGGCCAGCGCGGCCGCGCCCCCGGTAATTTCACCCAGCAATCTGCGGCTTGCAATCCAGGGGAGCGGGCGGCTAACCTGAG
>CAZHYF010000040.1:2819-6437 GCA_964536635.1 uncultured Rhodospirillaceae bacterium
TCCGCCGTGCTGGACGCGAGCGGCAATTCGCAGGCCTTGGGCAATTGCAACGGCCTGATTTTCAAGTCGGACAAAGGGCCGACGGTCTACCACATGGGCGACACCGACATTTTCAGCGATATGGCGCTGATCAACGAGCTGCATGCGCCCGAAGTGGCGCTGGTGCCGATTGGCGATCGCTTTACCATGGGCGGCGAGGTGGCCGCCCTGGCTTGCCGCCGCTACTTCGATTTCAAGACTATTCTGCCTTGCCATTATGGCACCTTTGGTCTGCTGGACCCCAACGCCGATACCTTCGTTAAGGCTTTGGGCGATCAAGCCGGACGCGCGCGGGTCTTGGAGCCTGGTGAGACCCTTGATCTCTTGGAACAAACGCTCTGACGGCTACAACGCTAGACCCGGATACCAGACCAAGGCTTGACGTGGCGCAGCACCATTTTTGTCTCGATGCGCTGGACGTGCGGGGCAGCGCGCACGCGGGCGTGGACTTGCTCGAACGCTGCTGTGTCCTTGGCGGCGATGCGCAGGACGTAGTCTGACGGGCCGGTCATGAGATCAGCTTCCAGCACCTCCGGGATCAGCTCCAGTTTGGACTCAAAGGCGCGCATGGCCTCGTTGCTCTGCGAGTTCAACGACACCTCCAGTACAAAGGCCATGGCTTGGCCCATAGCCTCGGCGTCCAGGCGCGCGCCGTAGCCCCGGATGATGCGCGCTTCTTCCATGATCTTGATCCGTCGGTGGCAAGCAGAGGCAGACAAGCCAACGCGCTGCCCCAGCTCAGCCATAGACAGACGGCAGTCGGCTTGCAGCGCTTTGAGGATCGCGCGGTCGAGTTTGTCGAGATCGTGCATGGAATCATTCGAAATATAGGCAACTTATTCGAATGGTATTCCAAACATTCTGTTCGATGTCGATCAAATTCGAACCTTTTGCCGAGTTTCTTCGGCTAGGGTCCAGGCAACTCAAACGCTGCTACCGCGAAAGGATTTGCTATGATCGTTGGTGTTCCTAAGGAAGTGAAGAACCACGAATACCGGGTCGGTCTGACCCCTGAGGCTGCTGCCGAATACATCGCTCATGGCCACCGCGTGGTGGTTGAGACCAACGCCGGTATTGGCATTGGTGCTGACGATGCAGCCTATGAAGCTGTTGGTGCAGAGATCCTGGGCACGCCTGCCGAAGTCTTCGCGACCGCCGAGATGATCGTGAAGGTCAAAGAGCCCCAGGCTGCCGAGCGCGCCATGCTGACCGACCGTCACCTGCTCTACACCTATCTGCACCTGGCCCCCGATGCGCCGCAGACCGAAGACCTGATCGCCAGCGGCGCGGCCTGTGTCGCCTACGAGACCGTCACAGACTCCAGTGGTGGTCTGCCGCTGCTCAAGCCGATGAGCCAGGTTGCTGGCCGTATGTCGATCCAGGCTGGCGCATCTGCGCTGGAGAAAAGCCACGGTGGTCGCGGCGTCCTGTTGGGCGGCGTACCGGGTGTTGCTCCGGCCAAAATCGTCATCATCGGCGGCGGCGTTGTCGGCGAGAATGCCTTGCAAATCGCACTGGGCTCGCGCGCCAACGTGTCTGTCTTGGATACCAACGCCAACACTCTGGAGCGCCTGGACCGCAACTATGGCGACCGCTGCAACCTCTTGTACTCAAACCGCGCCACCATCGCCGAGCAAATTGCTCAGGCCGATTTGGTGATCGGCGCCGTTCTGATCCCGGGCGCTGCGGCTCCCAAGCTGGTCAGCCGCGAAATGCTGTCTACCATGCTGCCGGGTTCTGTTCTGGTAGACGTGGCGATTGACCAGGGCGGCTGCTTCGAGACCTCTAAAGCCACCACGCACGCCGAGCCGACCTACGAAGTTGACGGTGTTGTTCACTACTGTGTGGCCAACATGCCGGGCGGCGTTGCGCGTACCTCGACCTATGCACTGAACAACGCAACCCTGCGCCAGGGTCTGGCGCTGGCCGACAAGGGCTGGAAGCAGGCCATGTTGGATGATGCGCACTTGGCCCAGGGCCTCAACGTGTGGCAGGGCAAGATCACCAACCTGCCCGTGGCTCAGGCGCAGAACCTGGACTACACCCCGGTTGCGACCGCGCTTGCTTGATCCACAAGGGCCCTACGTTTCCTCCAGGGCCAAGCCAGGATCGGCAACAACGGGAGCCTGCAGCAGCGGGCTCCCTTTTTTTGCGCCCGGCGCTCCTGCTTGCGCGGCACGCCATCGGTCCCAGCCCGCCAATGCGATCATGGCGCCATTGTCGGGCGCCCATTGCGCAGGCGGCAAATTGAGGCTCACGCCCAGCCGATCGGTCAGGGCCTGCATGCGGGCGCGCAACGGACGGCTGGCGGCGACCCCGCCGACCACCACCAAGCTGCTGGCTCCTGTCTCTTTCAGCGCACGCTCGCATTTCTTGATCAAGACGTCGAAGCAGGCCGCAGCAAAAGAGGCGCAGGCGTCGGGCTTGGAGAGCTGCGGGTCCAGCTCAATCGCCCGGCGCACAGCCGACTTGAGGCCGGAAAAGGAAAACTCATAGCCCGCGTGCAGCATGGGGCGCGGAAAGGCCATAGTGTCTTCACCCCTGGCGGCAAGCTGGTCGATGATGGGACCGCCCGGAAAGCCCAAGTCCAGCATGCGCGCCACCTTGTCGAAGGCTTCGCCGACCGAATCATCACGGGTCTGCCCCAAGAGGCGCATATCGTTGGCGCTGGTCATATGGGCCAGCAAACTGTGGCCGCCAGAGACCAGGAGCACCACGGCAGGATAGGCAACCTTGTGCCCCTCGAGTTCGGCGCTGCGCAGGTGACCGCGCAAGTGGTTGACGCCAATCACGGGCTTATCCCAAGCAAGACCGAGCGCGGTCGCTGTATTCACCCCAACCAACAGCGCCCCGATCAATCCGGGACCGCGGGTGACTGCGATGGCCTCGATCTGCTCAAGCGACGCGCCCGAGCGTTGGAGCACGGTCTCCAGTGCGGGCAAAATGGCAGCAACATGCGCGCGCGAGGCCAGCTCGGGATAGATGCCGCCATAGCCCGCGTGGATCTCAAACTGCGAGGTGGTCTCGATTGCGCGCACGCGGCCGTCCTCGGTCACCAGGGCCAAGGAAGTGTCGTCGCAGGAAGTCTCGATTCCCAGGATGAAGCGGTCAGCGTCCATAAAGATGCTTCTCAATATCGTCTTTGCTCACCACTCCGACGCGCTCGATTTTTGGTGGCAGAACCCGGCAGTTGACCAAGGTCGAGGGCACGAGTTGGCGCGGGCCAAGATCCACGATGAGGTCTGGTTCGCCCGCCAATTGCTTGGCCGCAGCTCTGGCGTCGGCCGGTGTTGGCATGCCGCTACGATTGGCGGAGGTCACCAACAAAGGGCCGGTCCGGCGCAGGAGGTTGAGCATAAAAGTATGGTTGGGGATGCGCACGGCGATTTCGTCGCGATAGCGCAGCCAGTCGGGGGCGTTGGAGGCCTTGATCGACAGCACCAGGCTCACGGGGCCGGGCATCCAGCGCGAATCGAGCATGCGCTTGGCAGCCGCGTTCAGATCAGCGCCAAGCTCCTTTAGGCTTTCGGCGTCGGCGACCATGATCGGCAAGTTCTTGCCCACTGCGCGCTGCTTGAG
>CAZHYF010000040.1:6537-16044 GCA_964536635.1 uncultured Rhodospirillaceae bacterium
CTGGCATGGCTGATGGTCAGGTTGGGGCGCGTGCCAAAGGCCTCCAGAACGGCCGCGTTCAAGGCCTGATCGCTGACCAGTGTTGCGGCCTTGGCGTCGAGGCGCGCGGCGAGCTGGGGCAGCTCGCTTGTAGCGCACATGCCTTGGTCCAGCAGCGCTGGTCCTTCGCTATGGGCCCAATAGTAGCGCGCCCCTGAAGCTTTGCGCAAGATCAACGCCTGCCTATGGCCAGCCGCCGCAGCCTCGGCGCCGAGCAAGCAAAAGGCGGGCACGGCCTGCAGGGGCAGGCGGCGCGCAAAGGCCAGAGCGTTGACAAAGGCCACGGCCATGCGCGTTGCTGCCAAGCGCCCCGGGCCGATATCGACGGCTAAGCCGGTCAGTTGCGCCATGGTAACGCCGGCCTTGTGCAACAAATCGCGCGTCAGGCTCGCCAAATCGCGCTCCTGGATGCGCAGCGCGTCCTGTCCGTAATCAGGCAGGCGCGCAACGAGCCTACCGCCGTCGAGCAGATAGAGCTGGGCATAGCCGCTGGAGGTTTGCAGCACGAACTTCATACGGGCTCCAGTGCTTGCAAGCGGTCCGTCCAGGCTTGGTTTTGCGCCGATAGCGCGATGCTGCGCCGGGTCTCGCTCTCGATTTCGATGGATATGCGCAGTGCGTCCGGGAATGCGTCGGCAACCTTTTGGCCCCACTCGATGAGGGTCAGGCCGGTGTCCATCTCCTCCTCGTAGCCCAGATCCCAAACCTCGTTGCTCGATTTGAGGCGATAGGCATCCAAGTGGACGATGGGCCCCAAAGGGCAATGGTAGAGTTGGGCGATGGTATAGGTCGGGCTGGTCACCGTGTTGCGGCAGCCCAGCGCTGAGCACAAGGCCGTCACCAAGGCTGTCTTGCCAGCTCCCAGGTCACCGTCCAGCAAGACCACATCACCAGCGCGCAACAGCGCGGCCAGCCGCTGCGCCAAGGTCGCGAGCTGGTCGAGAGAACAAGCGGCATGGGTCTGAAGAACGGCGGGCACGGCCGAGCCTTAATTCGAGGGGAGCACCACCAATGACCTAGTGCTTTGTCGCAGCAAAATCCAGGCCTTGCGCGCTTGAGTTGCGCCGAGGCAAGGACTAGGCTCTGCACCGAGATTTTGTGAGCTTGGAAGGAGCGGCCATGTTGACCTGGCAAACATTTGGCCTGTGGGCGAAAAAGGCGGTCGATTGGAGCCAGAGCTATCACCAGAGCCTGCGCGATTTGCCCGTACGCCCGCGCGTCGAGCCCGGAAGCATCCAGGCGCAAATCCCGCCCAAGGCACCCGAGACGCCCGAGCCCATGCAGGCCATTATGGACGACTTCGAGCGCCTGATCGTGCCCAACATGACCCATTGGCAGCACCCACGCTTTTTTGCCTATTTCCCGGCGAACGCTGCGCCGGTCTCGGTGTTGGCCGAGCAGATGGCCTCGGCTTTGGCAGCGCAGTGCATGCTGTGGCAGACCTCACCGGCTGCGACCGAGCTGGAGACCGCCATGATGGTCTGGCTGCGCCAGGCGCTGGGGCTGGGCGAGCAGTTTAGCGGTGTGATCCAGGATTCCGCCTCTTCGGCGACCCTGGCGGCCGTGCTGATGATGCGCAACCAAGCGCTGGACATGCGCTCGAACCAAGTTGGTCTCGCAGGTGGCCCCCGGCTAAGGGTCTATTGTTCTGAGCAGGTGCATTCGTCGATTGTTAAGGCCATGTGGGTTGCGGGCCTCGGGCAAGACAACCTTGTCAAGCTACCCTCCAAGGGGCCCCTGCGCAGCATGGACCCCGAAGCACTGCGCGCGGCCATCGCGGCGGATCGAGCGGCAGGGCACAAACCGGCAGGCGTCATCATCTGCACCGGGGCGACCTCGGTCGGAGCCAGCGATGATGTGGCGGCGGTCGTAGCGGTCGCCAAGGCGGAGGGTCTCTTGACCCACCTTGATGCGGCCTGGGCGGGCAGCGCCATGATCTGCCCCGAGTTCCGCACGCTGTGGCAGGGCGTCGAGGGAGTCGATTCGCTGGTCTTCAACCCGCACAAGTGGCTCGGTGCTCAGTTCGACTGCGCGGTGCAGTTCGTGCGCTCGCCCGAGCTGCTGGTGGAGACACTGGGCATTCAGCCCGAATATCTCAAGACCCACGGCAAGTCGGGCATCATCAACTATTCGGAGTGGTCAGTGCCGTTGGGACGACGCTTCCGGGCGCTTAAGCTCTGGTTCTTGCTGCGCGCTCACGGCCTTGAGGATCTGCGCCGGCGCATCCGCAACCACGTCGCTTGGTCGCGCGACCTCGCCGAACAGCTTCGCGCCGAGCCGGATTTCGAGATCAGCTCAGAGCCCATGCTGTCGCTGTTCAGTTTCCGTTATCTGCCCAAGGCGGCACTGGAAACGGGAGCCGATCTGGACGCGCTGAACCTGGCACTGGTCGAGGTGATCAACGACGACGGCCGAATCTACCTGACCCAGAGCAAGCTGGACGGCAAGACGGTCATTCGCTTCCAGGCCGGGCAATTCGAGATGGAAGAGGCGGACAAGGAGACGGCCTTGATCACGATCCTGGACTGCGCACGCAAGCTGGACTTGAGACGCTAGCGTTGCCTAGGCCATCCGGTCCTGTTTGATCAGATCGGCACCCTTTTCGCCGATCATGATGCTGGGTGCGTTGGTATTGCCTGAGGTGATGTTGGGCATGACCGAGGCATCAACGATCCGCAGCCCCGCGAGCCCGCGCAGGCGCAAGCGGTCATCGACCACCGCCAGCGGGTCGCTGCCCATTTTGCAGGTGCCGACCGGATGGAAGATCGTGGTACCCAGATTGCCGGCGGCTTTGATCAGGTCATCATCGCTCTGTGCTTGCAGACCAGGGGCCACTTCTTCTGGCGTGTAGGGCTGCAAGGCGGCTTGGCTGACGATGTGGCGTGTCAGGCGGAAGCCGTCAATCGCCACCTGCTGGTCATCGTGGGTTGACAGATAGTTGGGCGCGATGATCGGCGCTGCGGTGGCCTCGGGGCCATTGAGGCCGACGTAACCGCGCGAACTTGGACGCAGGTTGCAGAACGAGGCTGTGAAAGCCGGGAAGTCGTGCAAGGGGGCGCCCAGCTTGTCCGTAGACAGGGGCTGTACGTGGTATTCCAGGTTGGCGGTCGCGCGCGACGGATCCGAGCGGGTGAAGATGCCCATATGGCTCGCGCCCATGGTCAGAGGGCCGCGCCGGGTGAGCGCCCACTGCAGACCCATGAGGTAGCGGGTGATCGGATTGTTGACCCGCTGATTGAGGCTCGGCAGGCCGGTGACCTTAAAGATTGTGCGGATCTGCAAGTGGTCTTGCAGGTTCTGGCCGACACCGGGCGCATCCAAGATCGGCGTCACGCCATTGGCTTGCAGATGGCCGGCCGGGCCAATGCCTGAGCGCATCAAGATGTGCGGCGAGCCAATAGCACCGGCGCTCAAGACGACCTCTTGGCTACAGGACACGGTCTCAGGCGCGCCGCCGTCGACGCTCATTTCAAGTCCGGTGACACGGCCATCCTTGACCACAAGGCGGTTGACGTGGGCCTTGATCACCAAGTGCAGGTTGGGGCGGTGCTTGATGGGGTGCAGGAAGGCTCTGGCGGTGGACCAGCGCAGACCGTTCTTCTGCGTGACCTGGAAGTAGTTGACGCCCTCGTTGTCGCCGTCGTTGAAATCAGCGCGAAATGGGATGCCTGCTTGCTGGGCAGCCTCGGCCACGGTGTCCAAGATCTTCAGGCGCGAGCGCATGTTGGTCACCTGCAAAGGTCCACCCTTGGCGTGCATCTCTGAGGCGCCGTTCTCTTGGTTTTCGGACTTCAGGAAATAGGGCAGCACATCGTCCCAGCCCCAACCGACATTGCCCAACTGAGCCCAGGTGTCATAGTCTTGGGTCTGGCCGCGCATATAGATATGGCCGTTGATCGACGAACAGCCGCCCAGCGTCTTGCCGCGTGGGTAGTTGATGGCGCGTCCGTTGAGACCAGGCTCCTCGGCGGTCTTAAAACACCAGTCGGTGCGCGGATTGTTCATGGTCTTGAAGTAGCCGACCGGGAAGTGAATCCAGAAGTAGTCGTCCTTGCCGCCAGCCTCCAGCAGCAGCACGCGCACGTCTGGGTCTTCGGTCAGGCGGTTGGCCAACACGCAGCCAGCGGAACCCGCGCCAACGATGATGTAGTCGTAGTGGCCGAAACGGTCTGAGCCTGATGGTGACGCCATGTTTGATCCTCTTCTAACCCACGCCGCTTTGCCCGGCTTGTTATGAAGGTTTAGCGGTTCGCAAGGAACACGCTAAGGCCAGAAGTAGCAGGGGCGTATTTTCCAGCCCCGCAGGCAGAACAGCCTCAGGCCTTGATCGCCCAACAGAGCCGTTCTTCGTTACCGTCGGGCCCCAAGATGGGGCTGGCTGCCGTGGCGCGGACCGGCCAGCCCTGATCTGTCAGCCAGGCGCGGATCTCAGCTTCCACAGCGTCAACCACGGCTGGATCGCGCACCACACCGCCTTTGCCCAGACGGTCGCGCCCGGCTTCAAACTGCGGCTTGATCAGCGCCAAAAGCTGGCAGCCCGCGGGCGCAAGCTCCAGCGCTGGCGGCAAGGCCAACTTGAGCGAGATGAAGGAAAGATCGCAGACGACGAGCGCTAGGTCGCTCGGCAGGTGTGCGCTGGTGAGTGCGCGGCAATTGAGGTTTTCGCAAGAGACTACGCGCGGGTCTTGGCGCAGGCTGTCGTGGAGCTGTTGGCTGCCGACATCCACCGCCACTACCTGGCGCGCGCCCTGAGCGAGCAGGACTTGGGTAAAGCCGCCGGTTGAGGCGCCCAAGTCCAGCCCATCACGCCCTGCAATGGCCTTGGCCAAGTCTGGCCAGAGCGCGAAGGCGCCCGCCAGCTTCAGGCCCGCGCGCGACACCCAAGGGTGATCTTCGATCACCAAGGCGTGCCATTGGTCTTCACTCAGCTTGGCGGTGGCCTTGGTCAGGGTCTGGCCCTCCAACAAGACGCGACCCTGCTTGATAAGGTCTTGCGCACGGGAGCGCGAAGCCACCAGCCCACGCTCGACCAGCCCCTTGTCGAGCCGTTCAGCCATGGCTGGGTTGCTTGCTGGCCGCATCGCTTGTCAGAATTGCCAGGGCGGTCTGCGCAATCGAGTCCGCGTCCAGCCCGGCCTTGGCGATCTGAGCGTCCTGGCTGGCGTGATCCACATAGGCGTCGGGCATGGTCAGCGCACGCACCTTGAGGCCGTCAGCGAAGGCGTCGTTGTTGGTCAGCAAGGCCAGCACCTGGGCCGAAAATCCACCGATGCTGTTTTCTTCGACGGTGATCAAAACGCGGTGCTCGGCGGCGAGCTTCAACACCAGGGCCTTGTCGATTGGCTTGGCAAAGCGCGCATCGGCGACCGTTACGCTCCAGCCTTGCGCGGCCAAGAGGTCGGCAGCGCGCAGGCAGGGTTGCAAGCGGGTGCCGATCGACAGCAGCGCCACCTGCTGGCCCTGGCGCAACACGCGGCCTTTGCCGATCTCTAGGATCTCGGGCACCGCCGGCAGCTCAACGCCGACGCCTTCACCGCGCGGGTAGCGCAGCGCCGAGGGGCCGGCATCGTAGGCGGCCTGGGTCGCCACCATGTGACTGAGCTCGGCTTCGTCCGCAGGCGCCATGATGACCATGCCCGGCAGGCAGCCCAAGTAGCTCAGATCAAAGGAACCGTGGTGGGTTTGGCCGTCAGCGCCGACATAGCCCGCCCGGTCCAGAACGAAGCGCACCGGCAGATTTTGGATCGACACGTCGTGGACGATCTGATCGTAGGCGCGCTGCATGAAGGTCGAATAGATGCAGACAAAGGGCTTCAGGCCCTCGCAGGCCATGCCCGCGGCAAAGGTCACCGCGTGCTGCTCGGCAATCCCGACATCAAAGGTGCGGTCAGCGAATTGCTCCGCGAAGGTCGAAAGCCCGGTGCCCGAGGGCATAGCCGCTGTGATGGCGACAATCTTGTCGTCCTTCTGGGCCTCGCGGATCAAGGAGGTGGCGAAGACCGACGTATAGCTGGGCGCGTTTGACTTGGCCTTGATCTGACGGCCTGTAATGACGTCGAATTTCGAAACACCGTGCAGCTTGTCGGGCGCTTCTTCGGCGAAGGGGTAGCCTTTGCCCTTTTGCGTCACCAGGTGGATCAGGTAGGGGCCGTGCTCCTCGCCGTCGCGCACATTGCGCAAGATCGGCAGCAGGTGGCGCAGGTTGTGGCCGTCAACGGGGCCGACGTAATAGAAGCCCAGCTCTTCGAATAAGGTGCCGCCGGTCCACCAGCCGCGCGCGTACTCCTCGGCCTTGCGCAACGATTCTTCCAACCGTGGCGGCAGCACCGAGGCGATGGACCTGCCCAGTCCGCGCAAGGAACGATAGGGCTTGCCAGAGACAAGGCGCGACAGGTGGTTAGACACCGCGCCAACCGGCGGGGCGATCGACATGTCGTTGTCGTTCAAAATGACGATCAGGCGCTCTTTCTTTTCGCTCGCGCCCGCGTTGTTCATCGCCTCATAGGCCATGCCGGCTGACATAGCGCCATCGCCGATCACCGCGATGCAATTGCGTTGAACACCTTCTAAACTGGAGGCGACCGCCATACCGTGCGCGGCCGAAATCGAGGTCGAGCTGTGAGCGGTGCCAAAGGGGTCATAGAGCGATTCAGAGCGCTTGACGAAGCCCGACAGGCCGCCTTCTTTGCGTAGGCTGCGAATGCGTTCGCGGCGCTCGGTTAAGATCTTGTGTGGATAGGCCTGGTGGCCAACGTCCCAAATCAGGCGGTCGTGCGGCGTATCAAAGACGTAGTGCAGCGCCAAGGTCAGCTCGACCACGCCCAGGCTTGAGCCCAAGTGGCCGCCGGTAACGGAGACCGCATCCAGCATCTCGGCGCGCAACTCAGCAGCCAGCTCGGGAAGCTGGCTCTCGGTGAGCGTGCGCAGCTCCGCAGGGCTGCCGACGGTATCCAAGAGCGGCGTTACGGGCGGGCTGACGACGGGCAGGGTCACGAAGGAACTCCTTAGGGGGCGCGGGGCGCGAAAATAAGGTGATGAGCTCAGGCGCTGGTGGGCGCTCAAGGCCGACTAAGCTAGCCTATCAATGGTCGCGTTCAAAAACAAAGTCGGCCATGTGCAATAAAAAATGCGTTTTAATGCTCAAGGGCGCCAGGCAGAGCTTGGCTTCGCGGGTCAGGTCTTGCGCCTTTTCCGCTGCGCCCTCAAGGCCGTAGTGCGTGATGAAGGTGGCTTTGCCCTTGGCCTCGTCCTGGCCGGATGGCTTGCCGAGCGTCGCGGCATCGGCTCTGGCATCCAGCAGGTCGTCGGTAATCTGAAAACAGAGGCCCAGGCGGTCTGCATAGCGGCGCAGGGCTTGACGCTCTTCCAGCGCGGCTTGGCCCAAGATGGCCCCGGCCTCGACCGCAAAAGCAATTAGTGCGCCGGTTTTGCGGGCCTGTAGGCGGCGCGTTGTCAGGCGGTCGAAGCCCGGCTGGCTCTCGGCGATCATGTCCAGCATCTGGCCGCCGCACATGCCTTGATAGCCGCTGGCCTGGGCCAGGCCCAAACACAGCTCGGCGCGCACCTCCGCCTGCGGCGCGGTTTGGGGGTCGGCAAGAATTTCAAACGCCAGAGCCTGAAGCGCGTCACCAGCTAGGATCGCGGTTGCCTCGTCGTGCAGAACGTGCAGGGTCGGGCGGCCGCGACGCGTGTCCGAATTGTCCATGGCGGGCAAATCGTCGTGGATCAGCGAATAAGCGTGCAGGGCCTCCAGCGCGCAAGCCAAACGCAACCCACGCTCCAAACTGACGCCATAAGCGCGCGCGGTCTGTAGAGCCAAAAGGCCGCGCACGCGTTTGCCACCGCCGCCCAGCGCGTAACGCATGGCCTGGGGCAGGCGGTCTTCGGTCAGCCCTTCGTCAGGACACAGCCGGTCGAGCGCTTGTGATATGTTGGCGACATCTTGGGCCATGGCGGCGCGGAAGGCCGCCGCCTCGTCCGGCTCTTGGTCCTGCGGCTTGCCGTCACGGTCGGGCCTGCTGTCATCCGTGATCACGTTCAGGCCTCGCCTTCGAAAGGCTCGACGCGCGGGCTGCCGTCGGCGCCCAAGCTGATTTGCTCGATCTTCATCTTGGCCTCTTTCAGCTTGGCTTCGCAATGCGCGCGCAGCAGCGCACCGCGCTCATAGGCTGCGATGGCCTGGTCCAATTTGGCGTCGCCGCGCTCCATGGAATCAACGATGCCACGCAGCTCGTCCATGGCCTGTTCAAAGCTCATGGCTTGGATGTCTTCGGGGAGGGGAGAACTGGTCATCTTGGGTCCGCTGGTTTGGTGAATGGGCGCCTGTTTAATCTAGACATTGAGCAGGAGGTACTCGCGCTCCCAACTAGAGATGACGCCCTGATAGTGGTCG
This sequence comes from uncultured Rhodospirillaceae bacterium, assembly GCA_964536635.1. Lineage (GTDB taxonomy): Bacteria > Pseudomonadota > Alphaproteobacteria > UBA7985 > JAUIBT01 > JAUIBT01. The sequence goes on from CAZHYF010000040.1 coordinate 14,969, forward strand.
AGCTCGGTTTCTTTAACCTGATTGACTGCAACAACAAAGGCCTCACCCAAGACGCTGTGCATGCTCTTGGCCAAATTGAAGCGCCAAAGCGCATCGTAGAGGGTGCGGGGCAGCGTGTGGGCCTTGGTGTAGGCGTCGCCATCGACCGGCGGTTGAGCGTCGATCTTCTCCATCAGACCCAACAGGCCGCAGGCCAGCGTCGCGGCGGTCGCAAGATAGGGGTTGGCGTCCGCGCCCGCAACACGGTTCTCTACCCGCGTTGCTTGCGGATCGGACAGCGGCACCCGCAGCCCCACGGTGCGATTGTCTTGCGACCAGTGGGTGTTGATCGGTGCATCCAGGAATTTGCGGAAGCGGCGATAGGAATTGACGTTGGGTGCCAGTAACGGCATGGCGGCGGCCATGTAGTGTTGAAGCCCGCCGATGTAGTGCATGAAGGCCTCTGTAAAGACCCCGTCTTCGGTGGCAAAGATATTATTGCCGTCTTGGTCGATCACCGACACATGCAGGTGCAGGGCTGAGCCCGGCTGATCCTCGATGGGCTTGGCCATGAAGGTCGCGTAGATGTCGTGCTTGAGGGCCGCCTCCCGCACCGTGCGCTTGAACAACATGGTTTGATCGGCCCGTTCAACGGGATCGCCATGCTCGAAGTTGATCTCCATCTGAGCAGTGCCGCTCTCGTGGCTCAGGGTGTCGAGCTGCAAATCTTGGGCATCCGCCCATTCATAGATGTCTTCGATGATCGGATCGTATTCGTTGGCTGCCTCGATGCCATAACCCGCCTTGGCCGTCGCGCGCCTGCCCGAGCGTCCGATCGGCGGCTGCAAGGGCAGGTCTGGATCCAGGTTCTTATCGACTAGATAGAATTCGACTTCAGGCGCCACCACGGGCGTCAGGCCCAGCGCCTTGTACTGGTTCATGACATGTTTGAGTACTTGACGCGCGGAGATAGCGACCGGCGTGCCATCCACGTAAACCGCATCGCAGATGACCTGCGCGGTCGGCTCGTCGTACCAGGGCACCAGCCGCGCGGTCGATAGGTCGGGCACAAAGTTGATGTCGATGACCCGTGGGTC